>JBEKAR010000015.1:0-19947 GCA_050015815.1 Methanomassiliicoccales archaeon
TGCTGGTCGGAAACAGGATTTTCTGGCCGACGACCGGAGAGAGATTCAAACGGTTTTCGGCCAAGATCATGCAGAGGAAGAAGGAAGGCAACCACGGGTACTTCCACAGGGCGGCGTCGTTCGCCGTCAAGCACGCCGCGGTGATCGTGGTGGCGGCCGTGCTCGTTTCTGTACCGACCACCTACCTGTTCATGACCACCGGGACCAGCTTCGATTTCATCGACAGTATGGGTACTCCAGAAAGCGTCCAAGGGATGAACGCGATGACCGCCGACTTCGGGGCGGGCAAGATCATGCCCACCCAGGTCGTCATCACCGGCGGCACTACAATCTACAACGGAACGAGTTTTAACGTCAATTACCTCAATGCCATCGACAATATCACAGCAACCATCGCCGCCGATCCAATGGTGCAGCAGGTAACTGGGGTCACCAGACCATACGGTCAGGTGATTGATTATGCGAACCTGAGCGCGATGCCCGAGCAGCAACGATCACAAATAGTCTCCAGCATGCTCCAGAGTGTGGGCAGCGACGGCAAGAGCGTCCTACTGACAGTGGTCCTCAAGGACCAGCCGGAGAAGGCCAGCACGGTGAACTTCATTCCAACGTTGAGAAGTGAGCTAGCCGAGGCCAAGGCTCAGCAGCCCGCTCTGGCCTCATCGACCATCTTGGTCGGGGGAACCTCCGCCTCACTGTACGACTTCAGCCTTGATCTGAACCAGCAGTTCACCAACATCGAGATTGTGGTGGTGATCGGCATCTTCATCGTGATGATGATCGTGCTGGGCTCGCTGCTACTGCCACTCTTCGCGGTGCTGTCTATCGCCATGAGCATCTCCTGGTCGTTCGCTCTGACCGCTGTGGTGTTCGGCAGTTGGCTAGGAAAGCCCATTCTGTTCATCATCCCTCTGATCCTGTTCATCATGCTGATGGGATTGGGCATGGACTATAACGTGTTCATCCTCACACGTATCAGGGAAGAGGTCCACAAGGGCAAGGAGCACAAGACCGCGGTCATCGATGCAGTCGACTGGACCGGCGGAATAATCACCGCGTTGGCGCTAATCATGGCCGGGGCCTTCGGCTCGATGATGCTCTCTAGCAACACCATGCTGATGGAGTTCGGCTTCTGTCTGGCGCTGCAACGGGAAGGCCGGAAAGAGAAAATGAGCAAGAAGGCACCTCCGGTGGAATTGGACAGCGAAGAAAAGCAGCCCTGACCTTCGGACCTCTGTGTTGAAATGAGGCCCCTGGCCTCTCTTTCCACTTATACCAATACAACTCGGCGCAGACTCCGCCTTGATAATTCGGGCTCAGCCCAACCCGCCAATTGGCTCATCTAGTTAGACGATTCTGAGTATGAAATGGAAGTGGGTCTGCCCGAATTCGGGACTCTTCGAGCCAGTCAGTCACGTCTTCATTTCAATAACCATCGTTAATACTTTCCAGACGCCCATCTCTTTTTTTTGCTTTCTCGAGGTCGAGTTATTGGATTCGACACTTTGGTAGGGGCTCGTCGCCTTCATACTCGCATCTGTAGATGCCCTGGAGATTCGAAGGCAGAGTCACTCCCTTATCCGCGAGGAGGATTACCCGCTGGTTGTACATCATGAACGCCGCTCCAATTTCAATCAGGACGTTTGGGTTGACACCATAAGATCCATCCTGATTCTTCTGTTGCTCGTATGCGCTGATGTTAATAATGGCACTATTGTCAACGACCTCGAATATTCAAATAATAGCACCCCAATTGGAATTGGAGGAGCAAGGAAGTAACAGCCTCATGAGAATCTTGGATGAGTATTATCGTTTGGAAAACGGCGTCAAAGTGCCAAAGATCGGGTTAGGAACATGGCAGATGCCCAATGGAAGAGCCACTTATGACGCACTTTCTTTCGCCTTAGCAAATGGATACAGACACATAGATACCGCTCATGGCTATGGCAATGAGCCGACCGTTGGTAGTGCCGTCCGTGACTGTGGGATTGATCGAAGAGAGATTTTCGTGACCTCCAAACTCCCACCCGACATCAAGGACAAGGAGGGTGCGCTGCTGAGCTTCAACAGTACCATGGAGGAACTCGGTCTGGAATATCTGGACCTCTATCTCATCCATGCACCGTGGCCGTGGGATGAGGTTGGCCATGATTTCAGATTGGAGAATAGCAGAGTCTGGAAAGCCATGGAGACTATCTACAGAAGTGGCCGGTGCCGTGCAATAGGCGTTTCCAATTTTGAGATTTCAGACCTTACTTTCCTGATGGAAGATTGCGAAATACAGCCAATGGTAGACCAGATCAGATTCTATGTTGGGAATACGCAGGAAAGAATCACGCACTTCTGTCAAGAGAACAACATTTTAGTGGAAGGCTTCTCACCGCTGGCCACCGGCGCAATCTTGGGCAACAAGACCATTGCGGCCGTGGCCAAGAAGTATGATTCGACCGTTCCCAAGATCTGCATCCGCTACGTTCTGCAAAAAGGGGTTCTTCCATTGCCTAAATCTACACATCCGGAACACATACTGCAAAACGTGGATGTGGATTTCGAAATCGAAACAGACGATATGGTTCTCCTCGATAGCTTGAAACATACTACAAGAAGAGGTCTTGTAAGGAAGGGTCTTCGGATGATTGCGAGGTCGAAGCCGCCTTGCCATGAGAACTAATGGTGGATCTTCAGGCGGTTCACCGATGCGCAAGGCCTGGCATCTCTAACTCGCCGCCAGCTTCGAGGGCAAGAAGCTGATCCTTAGGCACCTTGAGATGATTCCGAAGCCATCATGGGCGACCGCGCTCGCGAAGCTCCGAGCTCGAGGAGTCCCAGGGGGCCTTCGCGTCGCTCAGGCGCGATGCGGCACGCTCGACCTAGGCTTCAAGTGAACGAGTCGGAACTCACCAAAATGTCCGAAGATGATAGGAAGGTGCTGGCGCAGGCCGTCAATATCGAGCGTCTCACACATATCCAGGTAGAATCTGCCAGGTTCAATCAATTCGTTTTCCTTGGCGCTCTTGGATGGTTTGTTTTCCAGGTCTCCTCCAGCTTTCTTCCGTTGCACCGGGACGAAAGCTGCCACTGCCAACAAATCTACGGTGATTGCGACCCGGCCTTGTTACTAGTTAGGATGGAGTTTGGATTCAAGGTTCAGTCTGAGTATTCATGTTTCCCTAGAGGTTTCTCGCAAACGACTGCCACAGCAGCGGCAATTGTGTCTGAATGAGATAGGCTGATCTTGATTTCGAAATTCCCCACATTCCTGTCAAGGATAGTGACAAATGGGATTCCATTCTTTCTATTCAGTATCTCGATTCTATTCAGGGGGATTCTGATACCGTAGCACTGAAACGCCTTAACGACTGCTTCTTTTCCTGCATATCGGACACCATAATGTTGAGTAGGATGCAATTTGCTTTCACAATATCGTACCTCCTTTTCGGTGAAGATCTTCTTTAGAATGCTGCTATCTGAAAGAATATCTTGATGAAATCGGGACAAGTCAACAATGTCGATGCCGATCTCCAGATCATCACTCTCGCTTAGCTCAACCTGAAATCACTGATTCTCTATATATCCATATCACCTGCGAAGAAATACCAATTGGTCTCATCCAGAAGATAGGATTGATTTGGAAGGTCATCGGCATACAAAAGCAGTCTTGTATTATCATCTACCCCTATGAAATTGAATGTCTTGAGCTTCTTCTGGATAGAGCTATTCCCCAAATAGCGAATCCTGATAGCTCCTATCCCTTCCTTTCTTTGGAGCAAGATGAATCTCGCTAGGAGCAAGTCGGATAGATAGTCTGATGGCAGGAACAACATGTCATCGACATAACAGATGTTGTCTTTGACGCGATACACCATGTATCCACCAAGTTCATTCTTGTCATCCAAGATGCAGAGTATCCTGTAGTAAGCATATGATCGCGTGTATCTCCAGTTCAAGAATCTTGAGGACCTTTCCCCAACTACTCTGAATTGCTTTGAAGCCTTTTCCCACAAGACATCAAATCTCTCATCAAAAGAACTAGGCATGTCAAATGGGTGACTGAACCGATCCTTGACCCGCTTTTCTTTTGATAGCAAGTCATTGCAGGAGTCAATTATCTTCAAGACCCCTCTTGATCTGAGGTATTTGGGCAGAAGTTCCTTTGGCAGACTCACCAGTTTCAACGGTTTTATATACACTCTGACTCTGCCGACTTCCTTGTATCCTATCCGGAAAAAGACGGGACTTGATCTTTCGTTAGGCGTTTCATAGAGCAAGTCATAACCGGGAGCGCCTACCGCTGATAGTATCTCTCTCAGTAACTCGATTGCTGGCCCATATCCTCTATGACTCTTGTCGATTGAGAAATCTCCGATTACTCCGGCAAGCACCGGTTTCTCGTTTATCATCAATCTTCTCGGAAATAGTGATGCGGAACCGACAAATGAACCGGTCGATTCGTATTTCGCCAGCCAGCATAATGCCTTCCCATAGGGGCACTGCTTATGGTTCCAATCATATCGTTGCGCTGAATATGCAACGCTGAGGTTTCTATGCACCAGTGAGAGGATGGCCTCTTTGTCCTTTTCCACATCTCCCTCGATAATGGTGTAATTCTTCATTCGATCCCAAGTCTTCTTCGGACTAATGCGACCGTCTCAGGGGCCTCAATCTTGTCGATTCTCTCTATTGCCAATTCCCGATCTAGGTAACCCTCACGGACCAAGTTCGCTAGTTCCAAAGAGTAAGGATGAAAATGAAACTGCTCCTTGTGGACGATGTTCGCATAAGAATTCAGCAGACAATTGGTAGAATTGGCATCTGTATCCTTCGGTGCTTTCCATCCGTACTCATGAATAGTCTCGTATATCTTTTCTTCATCGTAGCCCAAGAACGCTAGCGGATGGATAGTGTGAGGGAAAGGATGCGAACCACTAAAGTGTTCTTCTTCAAGGAAATAGGGGTTTATCGCGTCTCCCACGATAGTGTGCAACGGCTTGTATATCGATTCTTGCATCATCTTTGTCATTTGCGGATTGTTCTTCATGATTGACGAGGTAATAGGTGCTTGACCTGGAGACCAACCGTATGCGACAAAAGGTATGTTCTTCTCGATAGCCATACGAAGTGCATGGTATTTTATCAGTCCCATGCAAGACGTACAGATTACGCTGGCCCGCTCAATAGTCTTTGATGGAAACAAGTTGCCGTTTCCGCTTTCGCGGAAGATCCTCTTAAGGATATCAAAGCGGGGTCTTACGATGATGTGGTCGATTCCCAGATTCTCTACGACAGTTCTGATATTACGCAGAGCCTGTTCGGAAATGAATCCGTTGTCAAAAGTAACAGCGAGGATGTCCAATTTATACTCATTTTTCAATATAATGCCGGTATAGGTGCTGTCCTTGCCTCCGCTATAGCACATCAATGCGTCGTAATCACTTTTACCTTTATACTTATCAATCAATTTCATAAATCTACATTTATATTCAGTCATCTTGTCTTCTAGATGATCAGTACCTTTGAACTCGAGGCAGAAGTTGCAGACGCCTTCCTTGTTGAACCGTATTCCTGGAAAGGTCTCAGGCAGTATGCATCTTGTACATCGGTTCATGCTATTCATCTTGAGGTTTCCAAGAGATTTGGAGGTGACTGTCTTAGATGCTTTGTAGCATTGTATTTGGCTGCGAAATCCCTAAACGCCCTTGCAACCTGCTGCTCTTCTAGGTTCAATGCTTCGCAAACCTCGGATATTCCTACTTCGTTCTCCCATGCGTACAACAAAGGGTCCAAAATATCATATGGCATACGGTAATAGAACTCTTCGTCGCTCACCTGAAAACTGAATGTGTCTGGACTGGGAACTCTGTCCAGTATCTCTTTCGCTACTCCCAAGTATCTGGAGATCTGGTAGACTTGCGTTTTATAAAGGTGCGCGATCGGCTCAATGTCAACTCCTCCGTCTCCATATTTGACGAAATAACCTTGCACCAGTTCACTTCTATTGGTTGTACCGCAAACGAAATAATTATTCATTTCACCGTAATAATACAGCTGCATCATTCGCATCCTCTGTTTGGTATCAGTTGCTGCAACAATGCCATTCAATGTCGCCTTATTCAAACGGCAGGATTTCACGTCACCATTGCGGCTTTTAATATTCAGGGTGAAGAAATTGTATGAGTCTCTAGAAAGAAGATCTCCGGGCAGTGTAATCTTGATCTTACAATCGCTATTGTATTCCGGAAAGAGCTTTTTTATGAAGCTGTCTCTTTTCTCGTAGGTACCGAAGCTTTCAAGGACCGGCGTAATATCGATTTCTCTAATCGCTATTCCTAGCTTTTCAGCATGTCTCTTCGCATATTCAGCGCTAATGGGGTTTGACTCCTTCTCAGGGAGAATCAGACCCAATACCGAGTCCTTACCTAGTGCTTTGACGCACAACGAAGCAGACAGCGCCGAATCGATGCCACCACTTAATCCTAATACGATGCCGTCCCGTTTCAAAGAGGTCGTTTGTTGTTTGATAAACGAACAAATCCGTTCAACTTCACTGTGGCAATCTAGATTCAGTATCTCTTTCTTGAATTTCATAACAACAACCTCGTACCGTGATTATTCATGTCCTTCGCGTTCTTGCGAGATCCTTACAGATACTTTCCCAGTCGGGGTTCTAGGCAGTCGTCTTCGTATCTCAACATATTTCGGAACCATGTATCTTTCTAGTCTTCTTGAACAGAGCGGAATAATCTCTTCCTTGGTCAATTTCGATTCCTTCCTTAGTGTCACGACAGCTTTTATCGCCTGCCCCAAGATATCATCTGGTACTCCCAAGACTCCTGCTTCGACAACATCGTCGATCTCATACAGAGCATCTTCTACTTCTTTAGGACTCACCAATCCTCCGCCGGTCTTTATCATATCGTCCTTGCGAGCGACGAAGTAAAGATAATTCTCGTCATCCATTCTGAATAGGTCTCCAGTGAACAGATCCAGCTCGCCAGGATACAACCCAGGTCTCAGCTTCTTCTTGGTCTCCTCGGGGAGATTCCAATACTCCTTCATGACGTTCGAGCCTCTAACCACGAGTTCACCGATCTCGCCGGTATTTGTGATTCTCTCTCCGCGCTCATTTACGAGGTATGTCTCGACGTTCGGCATCGCCTTGCCGACTGAAGACGGCCTTCTAGAAAGCTCTTCAGGGGGGAGATACGACACCCTCTTGCATTCAGTGAGCCCATACATCGAGAATATCTTCACATTTGGGAATGTTCTTTGAAGTTGAATTATATATTTCACTGGAAAGACCTGAGAAGTACTAGTGATATATCGCAGCCTAGAGAAGTCATGGTCAGCCAAATTCCTATTCTTCAGAAGAATGGCAGCAATTGATGGAACAATGGGAAAACCCGTCACCTTTTCTCTTATGATGGTATTGATGATCTGATATGGGTAGAGGAACGATCTCTCCAAGACCACCGTTCCGCCGAATTTGAAAGCCATCAGGATTTGGTATAGACCATAATCGAAAGACAATGGCAGACAATCCAATATGATGTCCTCCTCGGTATTCTCCAAGTATTCGATTATTGAATTTGCTGCTGAAACCATGTTCAGGTGAGTTAGCACTACGCCTTTTGGGGTGCCCGTCGAACCCGAAGTGTATATGAGACTTGCTAGATCTATGTCGATAGAACGATTCAGGGGAGGGATTGTTGGATATCTCATAGCATCTTTGAAGTCGCATAATACGAAACCGCCGCGTTCGCACCCATCAGTTATCATCACTCCTCTTGGATGGGGATAGTCAGGAGTATTCCAGGAGACTTCTTCAAGATGCTTTGAATCAGTTATCAGAATCTTGACCTGGCAATCGTTCAGTATGTATTCCAATTTCCTTGACTTCACTTGAGGATTTATGATTACGAAAATACCCGATGCCTTCAGAATCCCAAATATGGAAACGATCGATTCAATCGAATTCTCAAGGTAAATAGCGACTCGGTCCTGTCTATGTAAGCCATTTGCGATCAGTGCATTGGCCAATGAATTGGCCGCATTTTCTATATGTGCGTAGGTTACCCTTTTCTTGTGATTGACCAAGGCCACCTTATCGGGGCGTCGTTTTGCGCTGTTCTCTAGAAACTCACCTACCAACATGTCGTAGCTTCCTTGCTATGAAGTTCCCCAGCTTGTCTAGAGAATCCAAGTTATCAGGGATCAGTTCCTCATCTTCGATATTGATACCATAAGTTTCTTCGATGAAACTCACCAGCTCCAACACTCCCGTCGAGTCGATCAACCCCTTCTCTAGAAAGGAATCCTGAGCATCCAGAGTAATGTCTTTGTTTCCTGATAGGAATTTGTTCCTGATGAAAACGCTCAATTCTCTTTCGATATCAGCAGTTGTCACTCTTTTGGATTTAGTCATGTCCAAATCGCAACCTTTGTCTTTGAAATTGAAGTCGGTTCTTTTGTCATGGTATTTAGCAATAATAAGACTTTGTTGATGGCTTGCGATTTGCTGGCAACGAGGAGAGTAGAGGTGCTTCCAGGGAAACCATGTCAGCGATCCTAGAAGACATCCCTGGTCTTCATTGTCCCAAAACACACAACGCAGATGCTCACATGTTATTGGCGTACAATTACCGCATCGCATGCGCCGCATACTGATGTCCAAGCGCTGTGATCGTGTGCATGAACAACGTATCTAGCAATCAGAAGCTATCTAGGATTCTCTCAGATTTCCTGATTTTGTCCATCCATCTCCGGTCTGGGTGCCCGAAGAGAACAAACATACCCCTGAACCGGCTGTATTAACGCCGTTATTGAATTCTGAAAATGGGATATTGGATGAAGTGAGTGGTGGGTCTGCCCGAATTTGAATCGGGGTCTCAGGCTCCCAAAGCCCGAAGGATGGACCAAGCTACCCCACAGACCCATCGCCACGCGGCAACTCGTGAATCGTTTCTTCGTATATTATCTTGCACTCCGCCAGCGCCACGGGTCCAGCGGCTCAGGCCTTCGGCTTCTTCCCGAGTATCTCCTTGGTCGCCCGGCGCATCGACTGCTCGCTGTTCAGCTTAGGCGCCCAGCCCACGCTCGCCAGCTTGTCAACGTCCAGGAGCATCTCTTTGACGTCACCGACCCACCCACGGCCCCCCTTCACCCCGCCGGTCCAGTGATACTCTACGTCCTTCAGGTCCATCTCCTCGACGACGATGTCCGCTATCTTCCTCACCGATAGCTGGTCCAGCGAGCCTAGGTTGTAGATCTCGACCTGCTCCTCCGCCTCCTCCGCGCCGACGATCATGCCGTCGACGCAATCTGAGACGTGGACGTACGACTTGTTCGTCCCTGGCTCCTTGCCCAATATCTCTAGGTAAGTCGGATCGTCGCGCAGCTTGCGGATGAAGTCGTGCAGCACGTTGTGCGTGCTCCTCGACCCGACGACGTTCGCGAAGCGGTAGATCACCGAGTTCATGTCGAAGGTGTGGCAATAGCTCGAGATGAGAGCTTCGCAAGCGAGCTTCGAAGCGCCGTAGACGGAAATCGGTATCTGCGGGCCGTAGCTCTCCGGCGTCGGCAGCACGCTCGGCTCGCCGTAGACCGTCGACGTGGAGGGGAAGATGAAGTCCTTGACATCGTGCTCGGCGCATCCTTCCAGCAGTCTGTACGTCACCTGGATGTTCTGTTCGAAGTGCACCTTCGTGTTCGATGCGCCAAGCCTCACGTCCGGGTTCGCGGCGAAATGGCAGACGAGGTCCGTGCGATGCAGAACCGGGTCAAGGTCCATCGTCAGAAGGTCGCCCTCGATGAAGCTGAACCCTTCGTATTCCTCGCAGCCCGAGAGGAAGCCCTTCCTCCCGGCGCTCAGGTTGTCGACCCCGACGACCTCGTTGCCTCTGTGCAGCAACGCCTCGGCCATGTGGCTCCCGATGAACCCGGCGCAACCGGTCAGCAGCACCTTCCTCTTTTCAAGTCGCATCAGCGCAGCACTCCCTTCCGCTCGTTGAGTACGGAGGCGAACCGCCTTATCGCTTTCCCTCGGTGCGACATCTCGCTCTTCGTCTCTAGGGGCATCTCGGCGAACGTCTTCTCGTAGCCCAGCGGCTTGAAAATCGGGTCGAAGCCGAAGCCTCCGGTGCCCCTTTTCTCTCCGATGATCGTCCCCAGTGCCTCTTCTGTCACGGTGAACTGGCCGACGCCCTCCAGCGAGCAGCCGATGCAGCACCGGAACGATGCCCTCTTGTCCTTCTCCTGCTCCATCAGCCTGACGATGCCCTCTGAGCCGATCGTCTTGAAGACGTAGGCCGAGTAGACACCGGGGAAGCCGCGGAGGGCGTTGACGAAGAGTCCCGAATCGTCAAGGATGAAGTTGTCCAGACCCCTTTCCCTCAGCTCCTTGATGCAGGCCTCGACCACGTCCTCCAGCGAGTCCGCCTGGATCTCGTCGACCTCCTCCGGGAGATGCTCCACCCTGAAGTCGAGCGGCTCCAGGGCATGCCGGAACTCCTTCAGCTTGCCCGGATTGCCGGTGATGAGGCTGAGCGTGATCATGTGTAGCGCCCTCTTTCCTCAATCTCCCTGATCTTCGCCACTACCCTCTTCGCTTGGTCGAAGTGCCTCGCATACGAGGAAAGGACGACGTCGAAGAGTTCGAAGCGCTCGGAGTGGGCCGACTGGAACGCCTCCTTGAGCAGATGTAGGTCGACGCCCATCTCCTCGATCTCGGCGTTCCTCGAGCCGAGCGAGAAGTCGATTAGGTACACCTTCTCTCCCTCCATGACCATGTTCGATGTGGTAAGGTCTCCATGGACCATTCCCGCCTTGTGCAGCGCTGCCGCCTTCCTTCCGATTTCGGAACATATCGTTTCCGCCTCCTCCCTCGGAGCGGAAACGAGCACGTCCTTGACCCTCGGCCCCATGATCTCCTGCATGACGATCGTGGCCATGGCCGGGTCGATGTCGTAGATGATGGGCGTCGGGACGCCGTGCCGCCTGGCCTCCTGCATCAGGCGCGCCTCGTTCTTCGTCCTGGTGGCGCGGAGCGAGCAGTCGAGGTCCGGATGGCGGTAGGCCTTCGGCACGCGGCTCTTCACCATGACCCTCCGTCCGAGGTACTCGCCGCGGCGGATCTCCGCCTCCGCCCCCCTCCTTACGATCTCCACGATGTGTCCAATCGATTGCGGCTAGATAACCCTTTCATCTGCCTGGGGCGTCGTCGGAGCGTGGAAGAAGGAGGCGAGTGCCGAGTCTAGACCGAGCGGTCCGGTCGGGCGCATGTCCTCCGGGAAGCAGTCGCGGATCGACGGCAGCAGGTACCGGTCGTCCAGGAGAACGATCACCGCGCGGTCGGTCTCGCTCCTGATTGCCCTGCCCGCCGCCTGCAGAACCTTCGATATCGCCGGATAGGTCCGAGAGTAGAGCACAGCCTTCCTAGAACCGAACTTCTGGGCCAGATGCGCCCGGAGCAGGTCGTTCTCCAGGCTCGGAGGACCGAGCGGGAATCCTGCGACGATTACCGCGGAGAGAAGGTTGTCGCGGAAGTCGATGCCCTCGGAGAACGAACCGCCGATAGTCGCGAGGAGGAGCGCGTTCCTTTCCCTAGACAGATCGACGAGCATGGCGTCCCGCTCGTTCTTCGTCAGCTCCCTCGACTCCTCCAAAATCCTCTTGCCGAGCTCCTTCTTGCGAAGATGTAGCGTTACTCCGCCGAGGAAATCGTAAGAAGGGAAGAAGGCCGCCACGTTCCCAGGCACCGAGGCGCAGATCTTCTGAATTCGCATCGACATCGCCTCGTTCGTACCCTCGCCTCTCGTTCGGTACCTTGAGCTCACGTCTCCCGAGGCTAGCACGATCCTGTTCTCGGGCGGGAACGGCGAGCGGTACTCACGCGTGGCGCATCTACCCCCCAAGCCGAGCAGCTCGGCGAACATCTCCGGCGGGTGGAGCGTGCCGCTCATGACCACGCTACCTCTCAGCTTGGCGAACACCGGTCCGGCGACCAGGTTGGGATCGACGAGGCGGCAGACCAACCTCGCCGGGAACGGCTCTGAGTAACGAACGCTGCTGCTCCCGAAAGCGGACCAGTTGAGGAGGAAGTCGACAAGGGGACGATGTCTCTCGAGCTCGAGGGCGGAGAGCGCGGAGCGCACTTCCTCTCCGATCGAGCCCGAATCCGCCCCGCAGGCCTGCGCCAATGTCTCATCCAGCTCCCACGGTTCGATCTTCGCCCTTCCCTTCCCCACGGACAGCCTATTCAGCTCCCGCTCCACGACCTCGAGGTCCTCTCGGAACGGCCTCATGACCGGCGAGGAGAGCGCTCGGTCGATGATCACCGGAGTGAGCGATGAGCTGCTCGCGTCGGCGATGCGGGACGGTAGGTTGTGTCCCTCGTCGATGATCGCTATCTCTCCTTTGCCGATGCCCTCCAGGGCTCTTTCGCCGAAGAGCTGATTGTAGTCCCCAACGAGCACGTCAGCCGCCTTCGCCGCCTTCTGCGCCGCCAGGTAGGGACAGGTGCCGAGCCGGAGGCAAAGCCTCATCGCCTCCTGGACGTGGAGAGGGTATTCCAGAAGTCTCTCCGCCGCCTCATCCACGCGACGGTTGAGGAAGAAGCAAGAGCCCTTCGAGGCGCACGACGGCCAGCCCTTCCTGAGGGCCAGGCACATGTCCTGCCTCGAGATGATGTCAACGCAGGCGAAGCGCCGCTTCCTCCAGATCAGGCGGAGCGTCTCGATCGCCACGGTGTGTTGCGACTGGCGCGCGGTGAGGAACCTCAGCCTTCCGCCGGAATGGAGCGAGGTCTCGAGACCGGCGGCCAGCGAGACCGCCGTCTTGCCCAGACCCATCGGGGCGTGGGCCAGAAGGTGGGTTCCGTTCGCGAGACACGCCCTCGCGTCCTCGAGGAAGAGGTCCTGGCCCGGGCGGACAATCGCGTGTGGGAACAGGTCGGATGGACAGGGGTCGCACTCCGTAGCCTGGGCGGCGGTGCTGGATTCCATGGGCCTTTCGAGGTCCCCGTACCCCACAGTACTTTGGCAATAGACGTAGCTTAATCGTCCGGCGAAGAGGCAAGGAGTTATCCGCCGCCAATCCGTTGCGGTGACGTGCGCAGGGTAGCCTTCGACTGCGGCTCGCTGGACGCGCTCCTGGAGGGGGGCGTTGAGTCGAGCTGCGTGACGCTCCTTTACGGAGAGGCGGGCACGGGAAAGACCAACCTCTGCCTGGTGTTGGCGCGCAACGTCGCGCTGCAGGGGAAGAAGGTCGTCTACCTCGACACCGAGGGCATATCCCTGGACCGCTTCAGGCAGATCTGCGGCGAGAACTTCGACAAGGTGCTCAAGTCCGTGCTCTTCTTCGAGGCGAGCAGCTTCGACGAGCAGGAGAAGATGGTGGACAAGGCGATCAAGCTCGCGGAGGGCAACGCCGAGGTCGAGATGATAATCGTCGATTCGGTCACGATGTTCTACCGGCTCACGAGCCAGCAGGAGGACAGGAACGAGCGCAGGTCGCTCACCTCGCAGAGCATCAAGCTGCTCGGGGTGGCGCGGAAGCGCGACATCCCGGTGGTGCTGACGTCGCAGGTGTATACCGACGTGAAGAGCGGCACCTATGAGTCGCTCGGGGGTCACCCGCTGCAGCATAATGCCAAGACGATCATCAGGCTGGACCGGGTGGGGCCGGGGCGGAGGCGCGCCATCGTGATGAAGCACCGGAACATCGCTGAAGAGGCGAGCACCGATTTCAGGCTCTCGAACTCTGGCATAGACTGCGAGACAAGGAAGTGATGAGCTGAGCTCGGGGAGCGGCACGGAGTACGTCTTCGAGCACCTCTTCAAGGAAAAGAACCAGTCCCAGGTCTACCAGGGAGTGCTCGACTGGGTGAAGGGCGAAGGAGGGACGGTGAAGAACTCCGACGGCACCAGCATGATCCATGCGACGACCGGGGGCAGGGTCTTCGGCTCCGAGCATCCGTTCTCTCAGAAAAACATCATCTTCGTGATCGCAAGCACAGTTGATGGCGTGTTGGTGACGGCGACGATGGCTCACCCGCGCAAGACGTTCGACAGCAGATCGAAGCAGGTCAGGGTCAAGGCAGGATGGGGCTATCTGGCGAATCAGCTCTGGGCCTCGATCGAAGGGGGCGAGTTGGCGAAGAAGGTGCAACGCCCGATCGATGAGCAGCGCAAAGAGCTGGAGAGGACCGAGGGACGAGTGAAGTGGAAGATCGCGATCTGGTCGGTGGTCGAGACGCTCTTGGTGGTCGGAGAATTCTTCGTCGGAGGGGACATCCACGGCGACGTCGTGAGCGACCTCGCCGGCGTCGCATGGCTTGCCCTCCTGCTGGTATTCTTCGTGCTGCTGCTTCCGCTGGTGATCTGGCTTGGGATACTGAGGAACGTGCGGTTCGCCCTCAAGCGCATCGAGTGGAGAGAGGACCTCGGACTGAAGTACTGACTACTTGCTCCGGCCCACCGCGAAGTCGACCATGCCGCTGAGAAACTCCTTGTCCTTAGAGTCCTTCAGTCCCCTCAGCCTCCGCTTCGCCTTCTCGGCGTAGTCCAGAGCGATCTTCTGCGCGTGGTCCAGGCTGCCAGTCTTGCGGAAGAGCTCGATGCACGCCTTGACCTGCGCGGCCGTCGCCTTCTCGTTGCCGAACGCTTTCAAAGCAGCAGCGTTCTTCCTCTTGCCGGACGGCCCGAGCGCCTCCATGGCGTGGACCGCGATGAGCGTCCTCTTGCCGTTGCGGATGTCGCTTCCGACCGGCTTACCGAGCAGCTTCTCGTCCGCCGTCAGGCCCAGCACGTCATCCCAGATCTGGAAGCCTATGCCGAGGAGCATCGCGTACTCCTTCATGTTCCTGATCTGCTTCTCGTTTCCGCTGGCGATGATCGCCCCGCCCTCGGCGGCACATCCGAAGAGCACGGCCGTCTTCTTCCTGACCATCTCCATGTACTCTTCGACCGTGACGTCGGTCCTCGATTCGAAATCGATGTCCATCTGTTGCCCTTCGGCGACGAGAAACACCGTTTCCGATGTGATCTGGAAGAGCCTCTTCAGTCGGTCGCTGTCGATGTCCGTCTTCGCGATGGTGGCGTAGGCGACCGCGAACAGCGCGTCCCCGGCGATGATCGCCGTCGGGACGTCGTAGAGCACGTGGACCGTCGGCCTTCCCCTGCGCGTCTCGTCCTGGTCCATGATGTCGTCGTGCACCAGGGTGAAGTTATGGATGATCTCGAGGGCGCAGCCGAACGGCATGGCTCTCTTGCCTTCGCCTGAGACGGCGTCCGCCGTGGCGACCGTCATGACCGGCCTGAGCCTCTTTCCCCCGGCCTCGGGGTAGTGCCACATGGCCTTCCTGACCTTTTCGTACTGACCCACGTCAAGATACCGCATGAGCGGTCCGTCGACCTCCTTCGCCCTCCGGACCAGCTCCTTGCCCACGTCCACCTGAATCACTCCCTGACCTGTTCGATCCAGTCCCTGACTTCCCCGGTCAGGATGAATCTCTTGCCCCTCAGCTCATCGACGTCCTTCGCGCCGGTGAGGAACATCGCCACCCTGAACTCAAGCGCCAGCATCTCAAGCCTGGCTTTGACCGCCTTGCTTGAGACGAGCGCGTCGCCTAGGACCGCTCTGGCTACGCCGCCTGACGAAGCTCCGAGAGCGATGCCCTTCGCCACGTCGAGGCCGGATTGGATGCCGCCCGAGGCGATGATCGGAATCCCCACGTTCGCCCAGATCGTCGACACCGGCGCCGGGATGCCCCAGGAGCGATAGGTCTTTCCTATCGAGGCATAGCGCTCCTGCCCCTTCCTCTGCGCCCGGAACATCTCCACCGCAGAGAAGCTCGTCCCCCCGAGCCCTGAGATGTCTATCCCCCTGACCCCGATGCCGCGCAGCCTCATCGCGACGTCCCGCGAAACGCCCGCGCCGGTCTCCTTTGCTAGAACGGGGAACTCCTCGCATAACGATCGAATCGCTTTGATGCAGCCCTCGGCCCTTGTATCACCCTCCGGCTGCGCGACCTCCTGCAGATAGTTCATGTGCACCGCGACCAGGTGCCCGTCGATCATCTCCAACGCGCGGCGGACGTCCTCTTTGCCAAGGGCCTTCTTCCTTCCCTGCTTCACCAGCTGGGGCGCCCCGATGTTCGCCATGCGCAGGGGCACGTCGTAATCCTTGACCACGGAATAGGTCGACGCCTCGTTCTTCTCCAGACCGGCCCTTTGGCTCCCCACGCCCATCCCGATCTGGAGCTCGGCGCACGCCTCCGCGATGTTCTTGTTGATCGTCCTGGCCTTCCGGTAGCCGCCGGTGATGGCGGTGACGATGAGCGGCGTGGAGAGCTTGCGACCGAACAGCGTCGTCGATGTGTCCACGTCGTCAAGGTCGACCTCGGGGAGCGAGCAGTGAACGAGCCTGACCTCGTTCCAGTAGTTCCTGCCGCTTGAAACGTTCTCCTCCAGGGTCACGTCCACGTGCTCCGACTTTCTCCTCTCTATCTGGTCCAACTCTCACACCCCTACCACTCTGGTGCCTACTGGCTCCTTGCCCTGCAGTGCTGCCTTGAGACGGCCCTTCTCCAGGCCGTTGATGACCATGACGTCGGCGCCTCCCTTGGCGATCTCGAGCATGTTACTCAGCTTGCCGTGCATCCCGCCTGTGACGTCGACATAACACGTCCCCTTGCTGACAGAATCGAGGCAGCTCGAATCGACGGTTCGGAGGAGCCTAGCGCACTTGTCGGTCTTGGGGTCGCTGGAGCAGACGCCGTCCACGTCGGCGCAGAATACGACCCTCTCCGGCGCGAACTCCTTGGTCAGGAGGCGGATGAGCTGGTCCCCGGAGCAGATGCTGAATCCTTTCGTCTCGTCGAGCACCACGTCGCCGAACGTGACCGGCATCGCACCGAGCTCGGTATAGGCCCGGAAAAGTTTCGTGTCCAGGCTCTTGAGCACGCCGCCCTTCATCCTGGCGCAGGCGGCGGGCGGGATCGAGACGGCTGGCAGGAACGCTTCCTGGAGCTCCGCCAAC
This sequence comes from Methanomassiliicoccales archaeon, assembly GCA_050015815.1. Classification (GTDB taxonomy): domain Archaea; phylum Thermoplasmatota; class Thermoplasmata; order Methanomassiliicoccales; family UBA472; genus JAJRAL01. Next base: position 17,035 of record JBEKAR010000015.1, read on the forward strand.
ACCTTCTGGTCGAGGTCGCGCACGTCTCGCATCACCCTCGCGAGGGCAGGGATCTGCTTCTCGTCCTTGCGTCCTTCGTGCAGCGCATGCTTCGCCGCGAGGAGATGACCGAACGAGCCGGCGCCGTGAACGACGATGACCCTCTCGCCCGATCCGGCGATCTCACCGGCGAGGCGTTTAGTAACGTCGCGCCGGAAGCTGCGGTAACGGCCCTTGTGCGTTATCACGCTGCCTCCCAGCTTGACGATCATCATGCGATTTGAGCATGCTCTGGTCCGTATAAAAAGCCTCTTTGCCGCTCACTTCAGTGGCGTCTTGCACTTGGCGCAGCGCTCATCGTTCTCCGACACCTCGGCGTTGCAGACCGGACAGGAGAACAGCGAACGCAGCTGGTTCCCGCACTTGCGGCAGAACACGTCGTCGCTAGAGACCTCGGAGCCGCAGTTCGCGCATCTCGGTATCCGGTCGATCTTCGCCCCGCAGCGCCGGCAGAACGTGTCCGACTCGTCGACCAGCGCATTGCACTTGCGGCAGTAGTCGACCCCTTTCTCCTCGACCTTCTTCGGGACCCTCTCTTCCGAGGGTGGAGGGGGTGCGGGCTTCCTAGGCTCCTCCAGCGAATGCTTCGCCTTCATCGCGAACTTGAGCGACTCGGTATACTTCTCCTCGTCGAAAAGCCGCTGCGCCTGATCCAGGTTAGTCTCGGCCTGGGAGACGTCGTTCCCCGCCGTCCTCTGCTTCTCCGTCTCGTCCCTGATCGAAGTGATGAGGAACTTGCTCTCGCAGTAATCCTTCGGAAGTTTGGCAGTCTGGAAGGGCACCTCGAAGCTCGGCTCGATATAAGGTGCGTCGGGGCCACTTCTCTCGAAGTCGGGCCGCTGGACCGGGTGCTTCGGTTCCTCCTCGATTGCCGCCGGCATGGGCTTCGATTGCTGGAGCGCCGTCTTCGCCCTCTCCACCGCGCTCCTAGCCGCCTGGTAGTTGCCCCGGTCGTAGGCGGCCTCGGCCTCGATGATGAGCATGTCCGCGTCCCGCGTCTCGTTGCCCTTCCGCTTCATGGTGCTGGAGATCGCCCTGGTCGTGATGATCTGATTATATATCTCGTCGATGCCCGACGTGTCAGGCCCCTTCTTCCTCCTTGACCGGATGAACCTCACCTCGAAGAACACAGCGACCGCTAGCGCGGCGAGAAGGATGAAAGTGAGAATCGTCGTTGCATCGATGTCGGCCATGCCAAGCGAGTCATGACTAAGCGGTCCATCGATAAAAACGCTTGCGGTCCAGTGGCGCTGCGTCGCGCCTTTTGCAAGAATTGAAAAGAGAAGAGGCAAGGATGGCTGACAGCGATCCGAGCTTCCCGTGGGCTCGCGCACCACAGTACAACGGGGAACGCAGGCGGGCTTAACTTCCGGGTTCGGATGAGACCGGGTGTGGCCCCGCCGCTATGGCCGTCATACCATCCTTGTCCTCCTCGAACAAGGACGTCTTATTTATATGTTGTGCAGCTGAGCCATCTGGCAGCGCCTCTCTCGACCCATCATGCACCGAGCCCGACCGCCATCAGCAATGCCATGGTCGCCGCGATTGCCATCGAAATGACATTGTTGCCGAGCTTGTCCACCCAGCCCCACCTCTCCAGCGTCGCTCCGATGACGCTGTCGATCACGCAGCCGGCGAACCCGGCGACGACCGGTATGAGGAGATAGGAGTCGAGTGAACGGCCTGGAATGATGAACAGCCAGCCAACGATCGAAGCGGCGACGGCGCCGACGATGGCCCACATCGTGCCGTAGGCGGAAACGCCTCCGTCGGTCCCCGGTTGCACCTTCTCCCCCGTCGTGATTAGTCTGGTCCGCCCGCTCAACACTCCCAGCTCGCTCGCGATCGTGTCCGAGGAGGCCTCGCTTAGCGCAGCGATGTAGACGACCGAGGCGACGAGGCTTCCCTCCGTCGAAGTGCCCCAGGCGAGTAACGCCACCACCGCGGGTATCAGGCCGTTGGCGAGCACGTTGCGGTACGTCCTCTCACCCTTCTTCCCTTCCTGCACGCCGGTCCGGATCTTCACCTGGAGCCGGTACCTCGTGACCACGAACCCGAGCACCGCGAAGACGATCAGCGCGCCGAGCCAGAGAATCGAGCCGAAGAGGCCGATGACCATGCCGACGGCGAAAGAGGCGATGCTCCCGCTCGCGGTGAGCAGCCTGAGCCTTAGGGAAAGGACGGAGAGGACCGCGCACAGAACCACTATCAGCGCGATGTCAAGGCTTGATGGCATTCGTGCGGCATCTCGCGGGGCGCTATTTCAACCTTTAGTTCTGGCCCAGCTTAGTCCTTCTTCTCGGACAGGTCGCTGGCCACCGCTTCGAGGTCGTCGAGCTCGCCACCATTCAGGCTCGCGCCGCAGCTCGGGCAGACCTTGTCGTCCGGGCCGACCGGGGAGCCGCACGCGGCGCACTCATCGACTCGATTCCCTTCCTCCATCTTCTGGACCGCCTTTCCTCCGAGCAGCGGCGCGGTCATGTCCTTCACGCCGCGCAGGCTCTCTAGGTTCCCATCCCAGCCGGTGAGGGTCCCGCCGTGCTCAGCCTGGACCGAGTCGATGACCTGTCTCAACTTCTTCGGGGCCGCGCCAGGCCGTTCCCCGTGCAGGACGATTGCGATGAAGAAGTGGTCGCCCTTCTCGATCAGGATCTTCTTCTCTCCGAAGTCCAGGCGCTGCAGCTGCGTCGCCCGTTCGTCCTTGAACGAGTCCTTGACGAAGCTCTGTATTGCGATGAGCATCGAACTGAGGATCTCGTCATCCATGCCGGGCTTGAGCCTGCGGGTCTGGTGCGCTATCAATCGCCCGTCTTCGTATATGATGAAGACCTCGTCGACCGCCGCCGTCTTGTTCCTTACGAGCAGGAGTCCAAC
>JBEKAR010000016.1:0-18819 GCA_050015815.1 Methanomassiliicoccales archaeon
AGCCACCCCTGGCGCTTGCGTTCGTCCACGCGCGAACGGTCGACCTCAGCAATCACTCCGACCCCGCCAGCGATCTCTATCGCCTTCGCTTGAGCCCCGCTCATGCCTCCGAGGCCGGAGCTGAGGTAGACCACCCCTTTCAGGTTCGCCTCCTCACCCAGCCCGAGGTATTTCCGGCCAGCGTTAAGCAAAGTGAGGTAGGTGCCGTGGACGATGCCCTGCGGCCCGATATACATCCAGCCTCCGGCGGTCATTTGGCCGTAGTTGCTCACGCCTAGTGCCTGCGCCCTTTGGAAGTCGGTGGGGTTGTCGAACATTCCGACCATCAGGCCGTTCGTCGAAACCACGCGAGGAGCGTCCCGACGTGAGGGGAACAGACCGAGAGGATGCCCTGACATGACCACCAGGGTCTGGTTCTCAGACACACTCTCAAGACATGATTTGATCAGACGGTATTGCAGCCAGTTCTGGCAGACCTGACCGGTCTCGCCGTAAGTGACCAACTCGTAAGGGTACAGGGCGACTTCGAAGTCCAGATTGTTGTCGATCATGACTTGGAGGGCCCTCGCCTCCGGGATCCCCTTGTACTCCGATATCGGGCGGCCAACGATGGGGCCTGGCGGCCGATAGCGGTACGCGTAGATCCTGCCTCGGGTCGTCAGCTCCTCCAGGAACTCCGGGGCAAGCCGGCCATGCAGTTCCGGTGGCACGTACCGAAGAGCGTTTCTCAATGCCAGGCGCGTCTCGACCTCGCTCAGCCTGCACTCCCTCTTCGGAGCGCGCCTGACCTCGGGGTCGAACTCTGGTGTCAGCGGAAGCCGCTTGCCGATTCTCGGCAGATTCGCCGGCGGAATGATCGTCACCGTGTTGTGACTAAGCGCGACAGTGAATCCTAACCCTTTGCATCGGCTGCGACAGGGCGCCGCCTCGCGTTCTGCCTCAATGGGCGACTGCGGCCGCGATCTTCCTGCCGAATGCCTGCGCCCTTGCTTCCTCCCCGTCGGCCAGAGGCCCGTCGCCCTTCATCACGAGATAGAACTCGCACGGCACGACGATCTTGACGCCCGCCTCGCTCAGCGTCTCCTCGATCTTGTTGGCCGCGCCCTTCGTTGGGCCTTTGTACCGCGTGTCGAACGCGGCGCCAGCCTTCCCCTGCGGACCAGCGGCAAGGGCCGCCTTGAGCGCCTTCTTGATCTCGCCAACTGCGCTCCAGAAGTGCGTCGGGCTGCCGATGATCCAAATGTCCGCCGACTTGAAGTCCTCCACACCGACGCTCGCAACCTCCTTCACCGTCACGTCGACGAGGCCGGCCTCCTTCATCCCGGTCGCGATCGCCTGCGCGATCTTGGCCGTGTTCCCGTAGCGCGTATAGTAAGCGACAAGCGCCTTCATCGAATCCCCGAGAAGCAATTAGGCCGACGAGATAAAACGATTGGCATGAGGTGGATGCGAGGACGATGGAGACAGAAGAAGATCCTCACTCGCTTCAGGCCCAGGTAAGCATCGGCAACGAACTGATATCGACCAAGATCCCGGATAGAGCATCATTCAAAGAGGCCGCTCCGCCACCCGTGGTTAAGGCAACCCTACTGACCGTATTGGGTCTGCCAGGGTCGATGGGATGAAGCCCTGAAGGCAAGCACGGGCTCCGATTAATCTCGCGTTTGGTGAGGCAGATTCGAGCGAACGTTCGCAAATGGCCACAAGTGCCCATCCTGCCTAAGTAGGATGACCACCGTTGATTGAATCGGTGACGTCGAAATGGAAGCGACGATGGCTAGGGAAAATGCACACGACGGAGATACTGGCGTGTGGAAGATGTTCCTGAGCAGGCATTGGAGAATGACCGCTGCATGGGTCCTAGGGGCGGCGGTGGCGGTGTTCGGCGCGGTCCTCGTCTACCTCTGGTTCGTTGGACAGGCTCAAACGAACGGGATAGTCCCCTCGAGCCTGGCACTCTGGACGATTGGGAGTCTGGTCGCCTTCATACTGAATCTGATCTTCTGGGAGCTCGTTCTGATCGGGATCCCGGTTGTCATAGCTGCGATTGTCGCCTACTCATACTACAAGAGGTTGCCCTATGATGAACGCGAGGAGTACAGACGCGCGAGCCTGTTCAAATCCCGCTCCCGCAGAACGGATTGGGGCAGTGGATTCTCGTTCCTACTGAACATCGTGTTCATCATCAAGATCTACGCCGACGGCAACTGGAATACCCCGTTCTCGACCTGGACGTTCGACTATCTGGTGTACTCCTTCATTGTCGCGTTGATCGCGATAGTAGTCATCATCGGCGTCCCGATGCTCATTGGAGGAGTCTGGTGGTTGCATCGTGAGATGAAAGCATAGAAGGATTGAAAAGCAACACGAACAGAAAGAGAGGCGGACGAATGAAGGCCATAGTATGCGAAAAGTACGGACCTCCTGAGGCTCTGCGGCTGACAGAGGTCGAGAGACCGACCCCCAAGGACAATGAGGTCCTTCTCAAGGTCGCTGCCTCTTCGATCAACAAGGCCGACTGGATCTACATGAGTGGGAAGCCCTTCTTCGCCCGCCTCATGGGCATAGGGTTCAGCGGACCGAAGGCCAAGATACCCGGAGCGGACGTGGCGGGGCGAATCGAGGCGACCGGCAAAGATGTGAAGGGACTCAAACCGGGTGACGAGGTGTTCGGCATCTTGTCGGATAGCGGCCGGGGCGCCTATGCCGAATACGTGTGCGCCCCTGAGGATGTTCTGGTGCCGAAACCCGCCAATGTCACCTTCGAGCAGGCGGCCGCCGTGCCGTTGGCGGCGCTGACGGCATTGAACGCCCTGCGCGAGCAGGGAGGAATCCAGCCAGGGCAGACGGTCCTTATCAACGGCGCTTCTGGAGGAGTGGGCACGTTCGCCGTGCAGATCGCGAAGGCCCTCGGAGGAAAGGTGACCGCCGTTTGCAGCCCGAGGAACGTGGAGATCGCGATCTCGATAGGAGCGGACCGCGTTGTCGACTACACCAAGCAGGATTTCGCGAAAGAGGGGGCGCTGTATGACATCATCATCGGTGCCAATGGGAACCGCTCCATCTTCGACTACATGCGGACGTTGAACGCCAAGGGCGTCTACGTCATGAGCGGCGGCACCGGGCGCCAGATATTCCAATCGTTGCTGCTCAGGCGCCTTCTCTCGAGGAAGAACGGCAAAAAGGTGCGGATCTGCTCGTGGAAGCTAGAGAGGAAGAACCTGCTCCTCCTGAGCGAGCTTCTCGAGAATGGCAAGTTGAAACCAGTGGTCGACAAGCGCTATCCGTTGGACCAAGTCCCAGAGGCCTTCAGGTACTTCGAGGACAAGAAGGCGAGAGGGAAGGTAGTGATCGTTGTCGAGAACGACGATGAGGCTGGTCAAAGGCACTAGACTCTGTAGAAGAGAAGAGTGGTGCAGGGAGGAGGATTCGAACCCCCGAACGCCTTCGCGATTAGACCCTGAATCTAACACCTTTGGCCAGGCTTGGTTATCCCTGCTTGAACCAAGGGGTGATGACATGACATCGGGCTACTAAAACCTTGCTTCCCGCTCGATCACCGGGAGTCGAGCATGGACACGATCTTCCACCAACCGAACGACCGACTTGGCAGCACACCGGAGCGGAAACGGATCATCGACCCATTGATGTCCGAGCCCGAAAGGTTCGCTTTCTTGAAGCGAGGCCAAGCCAACCGAAGGAGCTCAAGAAATAGCTGGCATTCATCAGTCCATCGCAATGAAATGACCCCCAGCAGCCGAGAATTTACCAATGATATCAGATACATTCGAGAATATTCGGAATGTTCCATTTACACCCGAATCATCGAAGATGAGATAGCGGAGGGCGTGTCTAACATCACTCCTCCATGGCGCCTAGAAAGGAAGGATCATCTACCAGACCAAGGAAGGCTCCTATCCCGAAAGGCGGTCTTGCCAAACCGTCCTACTTCAGCCGCGAGCTCAGCGCTCTCGAGTTCCAGAGAAGGATCCTGGAGGAGGCGTTCGACCAGTATCATCCATTGCTCGAGCGGGTCAAGTTCCTCGCCATCTGCGGCTCCAACCTCGACGAGTTCTTCATGTCCAGGGTCTCGGACCTCTGCAGGCTTATGACCAAAGGGGCGGCCAAGGCAGGACCTGAGGGCTTCACTCCTTCGGAGACGATCGACCTGATGAGATCCGACCTAACGGTCATCCTCGGACGGCATGCGACGTGCTGGAACGGCGACCTGCGCCCCAAACTGGGAAGGGCGGGGATCAGGGTGAACCGCTGGACAGACCTGGACGAGAAGAACGCCGAGATGCTGCGGCAACTGTTCGACCAGGAGATCTTCCCCACGCTGACGCCGCTCGCCTTCGACGCGGGCCAGCCATTCCCGTTCATCTCGAACCTCTCGCTCAATCTTGCGATCACCCTCACGGACGCCAACGGAAGGGAAAGACTGGCAAGGGTGAAGATGCCGACCACCACGTTCTCGCGCTTCGTCCGCCTGCCTGCGGGGAACGGGCATGCCAAGGCGGCCGAGGGAAGGTCGATCGACCTCATCCCCATAGAGGAATTGGTCGCGCACAACCTCGACCAGCTCTTTCCCGGCCTGACGGTAAGGTCCGCCCATCCGTTCCGGGTCACGAGGGACGCGGAGATCGCGATCCAGCTCGAGGAATCGGAGGACATGCTAGAGGCGGTGGAGGAAGGCGTCGAGGGGCGTCGCCACGGACCTGTGGTAAGGCTCGAAGTAGATAGTCAGATGCCGGAACACCTCCGGGAGACGCTCGCCCGGAAGCTGAGGATGCCGATGTATTTGGTGATTCAGTCAGACGCGCCGCTCGGGCTCGCTGACCTTTGGCAGTTGCATTCCATCGACCGCCCCGAACTCAAGGACCCGCCATTCAACCAGTGTATTCCTCCCGACCTGGGAGAGCCCGAACGGCTCTTCGCTGCCTTCAGGAAGAAGGATCACCTCTTCTTCCATCCTTACGACTCATTCGCTCCGATGGTGAACTGGCTGAACCAGGCGGCGATCGATCCCGACGTGCTAGCGATCAAGATCACCCTTTACCGCATCGACAAGCGCTCCCCCGTCATCGACTCGTTGATCGAGGCGCGCAAGCGTGGCAAGCAGGTCGCCGCGGTCGTCGAGCTGAAAGCGAAGTTCGACGAGGAGAACAACATCTCGTTCGCCCGGACCCTCGAACGGGAGGGGGTGCACGTGCTCTACGGGCCAGTCGACCTGAAGGTCCACGCGAAGATGTGCCTGGTCGTGAGGAAGGAGAAGGACGGGATCGTGCGCTACAGCCACCTATCCTCCGGAAACTACAACAACGTCACGACGAAGGTATACGGCGACCTTGGGTACGTGACCTGCGATCCGCAGATCGGTGCGGACGTCTCGCACCTCTTCAACGCATTGACCGGGTATGCGGAGGCGAGCTGCAAGAAGCTGCTCGTCGCACCGAAGAGCCTTCGGGCCGGGATCATTGAGAGGATCGAGCGCGAGGTGCAACGTCAGCGCAAGGCGGGCGATGGGTACATCGCCTGGAAGCTCAACGGCCTGCTCGACAAGGAAGTAATCGATTCACTCTATTCTGCCTCGCAGGAGGGGGTCAAGATCGATCTAAACGTGCGGGGCATGTGTGCCCTGCGCCCCGGAGTCAAGGGACTGAGCGAGAACATATCTGTCACCTCGATCGTCGGCCGCTTCCTAGAGCATTCCCGGATCTATTACTTCAAGAACGGCGGCGAAGAGGAGGTCCTGCTTGGGAGCAGTGACATGATGCCCCGCAACCTGGACAGAAGGGTCGAGTTGCTTTTCCCGGTCGAGGATGCCGACGTCAGGCGAGCCGTCGTCGACTACATCCTCATGGCACACCTCAAGGACAACGTCAAGGCCCGGCGCCTGCTCCCGAACGGCCACTACGAGAGAGTGAGAGCGAGAGAAGGAGAGGAGCGCTTCGACTCGCAGATGTGGTTCGTCAAGAATAGGGGGATCTGGCACTATGACGGCTGCGGCCAGTAAGTTCGACGAGAGGTACTGCTACCTCGGACGGGCGGCGATGCGCCGGCAGCTGGCGAGACTGAGAATCGAAGCAAAAGGAGTGCTCCAGAACGAGGACGTCGAGTGCGTCCATCGCATGCGCGTCGCCTCGAGGAGGATGAGGGCGGCGCTCGTGGTGTTCGAGACGTGCTTCCCGCGCAAGCGGTTCAAGCGCTGGTCCAAGCGGGTGAAGGACGTGACCAAGGCCCTCGGGGCCGCACGCGACGCCGATGTCCAGATCATATACCTCGAGGGGGTGCTGAAGGGAGCATTGAAAGGGGATCGACCCGGCATCGAAGGACTGCTGCGAACGAAAAGGGATGCAAGGGCGAAGCTCCACCCCCAGCTGATCGAGGCAATCGAGGGCTTCCTAGAAGGCGGGGAGATCGAAGAGATGGACCGCGCCACACGCCTGGCGAGGAATGGGCCGAAGGGCACTTGGGGTCGCAGTCGGGCCCTCGCTTACGTGCACATCGCGCGGAGGACGGCGGAGCTCGAGTCCTTCGCCGTCTACGTCCACGACGTGAGCCAGAAGGAGAAACACCACTTGATGCGCATCGCGGCGAAGCGCCTCCGCTACACCCTTGAACTGTTCGGCGGGCTTTTCAAAGGAGGCCTGGCGGACGAACTGACGAGGGTCAAGAAGCTCCAGGAGATCGTGGGCGAGATGCACGATTGCGACGTCTGGATCCAAGAACTGGAGTCGGTCCTTACCCGAAAGAGCAGAGGGGTCGGAATCAGGCGATCGGGACTCGAGCTCGTGCTCGGAGACAGGAAGCGGACCAGGGACGCGTGGTACTCGCAGTTCGTGTCGCTATGGGACGGGATCGAGAAGGAGCGCATTCTGAGCCTGATGATGGACAGGATCGAGTCGCAGGCCGCCCCGGGCCTGAGGCCGGAGGAGGCAATCGAGGCGCGCCTGGAAAGGGACGCGTCGACCAAGATCGCCGTCATAGGGGATGCACACGGCAACTTCCACGCCCTGAAGGCAGTGCTCGATGACGCATCGAGCAATGGTGCGACGGTCCTGATCGACACTGGTGATACGGTCGGTTACGGTCCCTGCCCAGAGGAGACGGTCGAGCTACTGCGGACTAAGGGCGCGGTCGGCGTCGCTGGCAACTTCGATCTGAAGGTCCTGAGGAGCGGCGGGTACGGCCAGAAAGGGAACAAGGAGAGCTGGTACGCCGAGGGATGGACCTATCGCCGGCTCTCGGCCGATTCGCGGAGGTACCTCAAGGAGCTCCCGCGCTCGATCAGCCTCGAGGTTGCGGGCAAGAACGTACTCGTGGTCCATGGCAGCCCGGACTCGATGGACGAGTACATCGATCCAAACACAACGGAGAAGAGGCTGAAGCAGATCGCCGAGGGCACAGGCGTCGACGTCCTCATCGCTGGACATGCTCACCGACCACTGGACAAGCAGGTAGGAGGGACCCGCTTCATCAACTCGGGGAGCGTCGGGCGGCAGGACGACGGCGACCCGAGGGCGACGTACGCGATCCTGACACTGGAGCCACTCACCGTTAAGCATCGCAGAGTGGAGTACGACGTCAAGGCGGCGGTCGAGGCGATGCGCAAGCGCGGGCTGCCGAGGATTTTCGAGAGGACCCTGACGGAGGGGCGCTCGCTGTCTTACTTGAGGGAGAAAGAGTCGAACGGAACAAAGATGGAGAACCCGGTCGACGCGGTCACCGCCTGCTGGGAGCTTCACAACCGCTACCTGGAGGGGGACAGTCACTCGCGCACCGTCGCGGACCTGGCACTGAGGTTGTTCGACTGCCTAGGTGATCTCCATGGCCTCGGGGAGAAGGAACGAAGACTACTGGAATGCGCGGCGGCCTGCCATGATCTCGGATGGATCGAGGGTCGGAAGGGGCATCACGAGGCGAGCATGAGAATCGTGATCGAGGACGAGTCGCTCCCGCTCACGAAGAAGGAAAGGACGGTCGTGGCGCTGGTCGCGAGGTATCACCGGAAGGCCCTCCCGGACAAGAGCCATGCCCACTACTGCAACCTCGGTCGGAAGGACCGGCTGGTCGTGGACAAGCTGGCAGCGATTCTTCGTGTGGCCGATGGGCTTGACAGCAGCCATCGCTCGGTCGTTCAATCGTTCGGCTGCGATCACGACGCCGACAGGATAATCCTACACCTGGCCCATAGGGATGACCCAGAAATGGAAGAGAAGGACGCCCAGAAGAAGGGGGACCTCATGATGCGGGTCTTTGGACGCGACCTAGTGCTCGTCTGGGAAGGTATCTGATGGAAGAGCGGGGGAAGGTCATCGCGTTCGTCGACATAGGGACGAACTCGGTACGCACCATGATCGTCAGGCTGAACCCGAATCGGTCGTACTCAGTGCTGTCCAGGCAGAAGCAGGTCGTACGCCTGGGTGAGGACGAGTTCATCGACCGGGAGCTCGTTGACGACGCGATCGAGCGCTGCGTCTTGGTGTGCCGCAGGTTCAGCGAGATGGCAAGATCGTACGGAGCGGAGGAGTCGATCGCGGTGGCGACGTCCGCGGTCAGGGAGGCGAGGAACCGGATCGTCCTGCTGAACCGCCTGCGTGAGGAGGCGGGTCTGGACGTGCACGTCGTCTCAGGAAGGGAGGAGGCGAGGCTCATCCACCTGGGCGTGGCGAGCTCGGTGAGCCTCGACGACAGGACCGCCCTGTTCGTCGACATCGGGGGCGGGAGCACCGAGATATCGGTGAGCCGGGGCAACAACACGCTGTACCTCGACAGCCTGAAACTCGGCGCAATAAGATTGACCACGCTCTTCCTTCCCGACGGCGCAGTTGACCCAGTCCCGGCGGAACGATACGCAGTGATGAAGAAGTCCGTCCGCAACGAGATCGCCCGGACGACGCAGCGGTTGAAGAAGTTCGAGCTCGACATGGCGATAGGCTCGAGCGGGACAATCATCAACCTCGCCGAGATCACGTCGAAGAACCACGGCACACAGACCGAACCGCTCACCCTGGACCGGCTGAAGCGGACCGCGGCGATGCTATGCTCACTGCCGTTGGAAGAGCGCCGCAAGGTCCCGAAGATAAACCCGGAGCGGGCGGACATCATCATCGGGGGAGCGGTGATCCTCGAGACGATGATGGAAGAGTGGGGCGTGAGTGAGATAGTTCCGAACGAGCGGGGCCTCCTCGATGGCATGCTGGTCGACTACCTCTCGAAGGTCGAGGGCTTCCCGCAGTACCAGAAGATGAACGTGAGGGAGGCGAACGTCCTGCAGCTCGGAAGATCGTGCGCCATCGACGAAGGCCATGCGCTGGTCGTGAAGAGACTGGTCCTGGAGCTCTTCGACACGGCGAAGACGGAGGGGCTCCACGAGCTCGGTCCGAGGGAGAGGGAGCTGCTCGGCTACGCGGCGTACCTCCATGACGTAGGTGATTTCATCTCGTTCACCAACCATCAGGCCCACTCCCGATACATCATCTCGAACGCCGAGCTCCTCGGGTTCGACCAGAGCGAGATCGAGCTGATGGCCGACCTGGCTTTCTACCATCGGGGCAAGCTGCCCGGCCGCAGGAGCGAGGAGATGGACGAGTTCGACGACGAGACGAAGGACAAGCTCATCGTCATGGCCGCGTTCATGAGGATCGCCGAGGCTCTAGACCGCTCGCACTGCGCCCTCATCGAACATGCGACCTTCGTCAACGCGACCGAGAGCGAAGCGCTGCTGGAGGTCGAGGCGAAGGGTGATTGCCAGCTCGAGCGGTGGGGAGCGGAGGCGCAGGTCAAGTCGTTCCGGAAGGCGTTCAAAAGGGACCTGGTCATCCGATTTCACGTGACCTGAACGAGGCGGCATCGGACACGATATATGCAGGCTGCATCAATCCTGGATGGATCAGATGCCGCTGGAGAAGTACAAGGAGAAGCGAGATTTCGGCAAGACCCCCGAACCGCCCGGCGAAGTTGGGAAAGCGAGTGGGATATTCGTCGTCCAGGAACACCAGGCGACACACCTCCATTGGGACTTCCGCTTCGAGCTCGGCGGGGTGCTGAAGAGCTGGGCCGTCCCGAAGGGCGTCCCAGAAGAGAAGAAGACGAAGCACCTGGCGGTCGAGGTGGAGGACCATCCGCTCGAGTACGCTTCTTTTCACGGCAACATACCGAAGGGCGAGTACGGCGCCGGCTCGGTCAAGATCTGGGACGAAGGGACCTGCGTCATCCTGGAAAGGGATGCCGACCGCTATGTCCTGGAGCTCAAGGGCAAGAGGCTGAACGGCCGCTACGCCCTGGTCCGGTTCAAGGGCAGGGAACAGAAGGCCAAGAACTGGCTGATCATGAAGTTATAAGGGACGGGCGGGGCGGCGAGAACAGAAAAATCCTCCCCCTTGGGTTCGTGCTGGAGTCAAGCGCGCCGACGCTCTGCCGCCCTTCGCCCGTAGAGCCGTCAGCGATGGCGAACGCCTGGGAATGACAGAGGAAAGCTCGCTCTTCCGCCGTCGCCTGGCTCATGTGCTGACATAACGCCGACGGATTCTTATTACTGAGGGAAGGAGAATCCCTGCAAGCCGTACTCCGCCGTATTCTATTGTCACCGACTGTTTTGACCGGGGGACGACCATCTGGCTTCGGCTGAGAACGATGCTCCTCACTCGGACCTCTTCTGGGCTTCCTTGCCTTTCATCCGGTCTCGCAGAGTGGAAACGGCCGCCCTAAGGACGATGAAGGGCAGGATCCACAGGAAGAGCACAATGAAGTAGATGATGAATAGGTCGAAGAGCGCCTCACCAGTGGAGGCGCCGGCAAGCGACCCCGACATCATGAAGGCGATAGCAATGGTGATGAGCGCACTCGTAGTGAACCATCCGAAGTAAAGCGATTTCCTGTCGTCGTCCATGATTCCTACCAAGTTCCGGAGGCAAATCAATTGAACGCAATGAGAGTACTGACGTCTATGAGGTCTGGAGAGGGGTGAGACGAAGGACGGCGAGATGAATCCATACGATATGTACCAACAAGTCCTGAAATGGAAACGCTTCGCCAATGCTTATCCTGCCCGCTTCGTCTGGAGTTATCGGGACAATGGAAGCGGAGACCCTGCAGCCTCAGGCGTACGAGGACGTCGTATCACCGAACAGCAAGGTCAGCTTCGATGAGTTGAGCCTCTTCTACGGGAAGACCAAGGCGCTCGACAAGGTTTGCCTTGACTTCCAAGAGAGGCGCGTGACTTCGATCATCGGCCCTTCCGGCTGCGGCAAGTCCACCCTGATCCGCTGCATCAACCGGCTCAACGACTTCGTGCCGAGATGCCGGGTCGACGGCAAGGTGCTCCTCGATGGCCAGGACGTGAATGCCCCGGGGACGGACGTGGTGGAGCTGCGGCGGAAGGTCGGTATGGTGTTCCAGAAGCCGAACCCCTTCCCCTTCTCGGTCTACGACAACGTGATCTACGGTTGCCGCATCGCCGGGTCGAGGGACAAGAAGAGGATGGACGAGGTCGTGGAGCGGGCGCTCAGGCGCTCGGCGCTCTACGACGAGCTGAAGGGCCGGCTGAGGAACCGGGCGACGCAGCTGTCTGGCGGACAGCAGCAGAGGCTGTGCATCGCCCGAGCGCTTGCGATGGAGCCGGAGGTGCTGCTCATGGACGAGCCGTGCTCCGCGCTGGATCCCATCGCGACGCAGGAGATCGAGGACCTCATCGACGAGCTGAAGAAGAACTGCACGGTAGTCATCGCGACGCACGACATGCAGCAGGCCGTCAGGGTCAGCGACTACACCGCTTTCATGCACCTGGGGAGACTGGTAGAGCACGGAAGGACGAAGGACGTCTTCGAGGCGCCGGTCAACGAGCAGACCGAAAGGTACGTCACCGGCGAGTTCGAATCGGACGGTCCGAACATCCAAGGGCCCCTTGCCTGCCGTTCCCCCGGATTCTAGGAAGGGGCAATTATAGAGAACGCCGTCAATTGGGAAGGAACTGGTCGACTCTCAGAACTGACTGGAAATGTCAGCAAGAACCGAAAGTATCCCCACTTGAAGTACAAAGACAGCGGTTATTAGCCGATGGTCTGTCTCCTAGGACGTGGAGACTAGGAAAGTTCAGCTGACGGGCAAGTCCACCTTCGTCGTCTCGCTCCCGAAGAAGTGGGTGACGAAGGTGAACGTGAGGACGGGCGACAGCGTCGCCATGCTTCCCCTACCAGATGGGACCCTGCTCATCAATCCGACCATAGCCAGGAAGGACCGGGACTCCAGGAAGCGGGTCATCTCCCTCGACGTCGAGGACGACGAACAGACGCTTCGCGAGTTCATCGGCGCTTACCTCTCTGGTTACAATCTTTTCGAGTTCCGTTCTCGCACCACAATCGAAAAGGAAACAAGGCAGATGGTGCGGGCGATCGCCGAGACGGTGATCGGCCCGCAGATAATCGACGAGGGGCCGAACTTCGTCCTGATGCGGAACCTGCTGGATGCGAGCGACTTCTCGATGGGCAAAAGCGTCAAGCGGATGCACATCATCGCCAGGGAGATGCTTCTAGAGGCTCTCGGCATGGTGCAGAAACGCTCGAACGACGAGGCGGAGGAGGTCGCGAAGCGCGACGACGACGTCGATCGACTGGCGCGCATGATCACCAAGCAGTACAACCTCATCCTCAGGGACGTGGGATTCGCGGACAAGATGGGGATGCGCCCCCAGGAGGCGCTCGGATACTTGCTCCTGTCAAGGACCTTGGAGCGGATTGCCGACCACGCGGTCAGGATAGCGAGGAACGCGGCAGGCTTCACTCCATCGCCCGAGGTGGCGAAGCTCGTCAGCGACACCGGGCAGGCGGCCGTGGCGCTGCTGGACGATGCGATGAACGCGTTCTACCGGGGTCGGATGGAGCAGGCGTTCGCGGTGGCCCAGAAGGGAAGGGCGATGGAGAGGGTCACGTCGAGGCTGATGCACGACGTGCTGACGATGAACGACGAGGTCCCAACGAGCGTGTCCCTGGCGTTGATAGTCGACAGCATGGAGAGGACACGCGCGTACGCGGTCGACATCGCAGAGACGGCGATAAACCACATCTTTGGCACGGAGTACGACGCCGAGGTGCTGAGGCAGACCGCGGAGAGCGAGGAGAAGAGACGCTCCTCGAGCTCCGGTGCCGCGGTGGCCGTCTTGACGGACAATGATCCCTCGACGTCCGATCCAGCGATCACGATGAACGAACGGTCGGGTACTCTCCCCTGAGAACATCTTTTTGCCAGCCCGACCGCTGTCCCTCCTTTTTTTCTTCCTCCTGGTTCAATCGGGTTCATGCTGCCCATCCATATAGAAGAAATTCCCGTATTGACTGTAATTCACCAACGGTTATCCCAATGAGGCCCATGAAGAGCTGAATGGACGCCCCACCGCAGATTCCCGCTTACGCCGGGAAGACGGTCAAGATACGCGTCAGGGATCTCAGCCTATGGTATGGTAAGAAACAGGCCTTGGACTCGGTGAGCATGGACGTACTCGAGAAGAACGTGACCTCAATCATCGGCCCTTCCGGCTGCGGCAAGTCAACCCTCATACGATGCCTCAATCGAATGAACGACCTGATCGACGATGTGAAGACCACTGGCTCCATCGTCATCGATGGAAAGGAGTCATTGGTGGAGAACTCGGATGTGGTGACGCTTCGGCGCAAGGTCGGCATGGTGTTCCAGAAGCCGAACCCTTTCCCGTTCAGCATCTACGACAACGTGGCCTATGGCCCCAAGATGGCCGGAGTGAGGGACCGGGCGGTCCTGGACCGCGCGGTTGAAAGAAGCCTCAAGAGGGCCGCCCTCTTCGATGAGCTGGGAGGGCGTCTTCATGAAAGAGCCACTGACATCTCCGGTGGACAGCAGCAGAGGCTTTGCATCGCCCGGGCGTTGGCGATGGATCCGGAGGTGCTGCTCATGGACGAGCCGTGCTCGGCTCTGGATCCCGCAGCGACATCCCGCATAGAAGAACTGATATCGGAGCTGAAGAGGGACTGCACCGTCGTGATCGTCACTCATAACATGCAGCAGGCCCGGAGAGTGGCGGACCACACCGCCTTCATGTACTTAGGGGAACTGGTGGAATTCGGCGAGACGAAGCAGGTGTTCGAGAATCCTCAGAAGGACCAGACGAAGAAGTACGTGTCCGGGGAGTTCGGCTGAGTTGTGCAAGCCGACGCATCGACAGGAAGAGCTCCATAGAAGCACACTTCACAAGATAGTCGTTGCCTGAACGCGCGTTTCGTTCGATCTACCGGGAGTTGAGCCTCACGCTGTAGCGTGTGCTGATTATTCTCCCAATCAGGTTCAGCACGATCACAATCACGATCAGAAGAAACGCCGCCGCGTATACTTTCTGCATCAAGGATGCGTTGCCGGCAGATGTGCCGAACAGATTGTAGATCAGGTTTGTCATCGATGCCACGGGTTCCGTGATTGACGTCGTCATGTAGAGAGCGAACCCTGCCGTCAGGAGGATGGCCGCGGTCTCGCCGATGGCTCGTCCGATCGATAGGAAGATGCCACTCGTTATGGAGGGGATCGACATCGGAAGGACGGCGCCGGTAACCGTCTTCCATTTGGATGCCCCGACTGCAAGGGAGGCTTCTCTGTACGTGTCTGGAACGGTCTTCAGTCCCTCGATTGAGCTGATGTAGATCAGCGGTATTATCATGATCGCCAACGTCAGCCCGCCCGACAGCAACGAGAACCCGAAATTCAGAATCAGAATGAACAGGATGAATCCGAACGCGCCGAATACGATCGAGGGTATGCTGGACAGCGTGCTGACCGAGAGATAGGTGATCTTTGAAAGCCGACCCGTCTTCCGCGCGAACTCGTTGACATAGATTGCCGCCATCAAGGCGATAGGGACGGAGACTACGAGGGCGAGGGCCACGAGCATCAGGGAGCCCGTGATCGCGTTCAGGAAGCCTCCGCCGCTCAGTTGAGTCTCGGTGAGGTAGGTCAGCTGAAACGCAGCACCGCCGCGCAGGATGATGTCTGCGATAATGAACGCCACGATTGCGAGCATGATTGCCGACGCGGCATAGACGCCTACTAATGCCAACAGGTCCCGGTGCCGCAATGAAGACGATGGCTTGAACGATGCCCTCAAACATTCAGGGCCCTCATCAGCCTTTGTCATAGACGACCCGCGAAGAGTCGAGACTCTCCAACTCAACTGCCTTAAAGGCCATCTCTCTCTCAGGGGCCGGCCCCTTCTCTTGTCCTCGCTGGTGACAATCATGAGGAGACCGTCCAAAAGCATGACGAAGATCAGCAGGAGCAAGGCTATTGCGAACACCCCGTTCCTTGCCTGATCGACCGAGAATATGCTTTGCAAGGTAGCCGCGATTGAGCTAGTCATCGTTCCCGTCGTTTGAAAGACGGAACTGGGAATGCTCGCCGTGAAACCAAGGATCATCAGAACGGCCATCGTCTCACCGATGGCCCGTCCCGTGCCCAATATCACCGACCCCCAGATTCCCGACTTCGCCTTCCTCAGGATGATGGTGCGAATCGACTGCCATTTGGTCACGCCCAAGGCCCTTGAACCCTCAACTAGCTCGGAAGGGACCGCCACGAGCGCCTCATAGGAAAGGGCCATGACGATTGGGAATATCATTATTCCAAGAACGATGGATGCGGTCATGATTGAGCTGCTCGCGCCCGAGCCACCGCTGAAGAAAGGGATGAAGCTGCCTAGAGAACTGCTGATGAATGGATACAGGGTCTGAGAAAGGAACGGGCCGAAAGTCAGTGCGCCCCATAGGCCGAACACGACGGATGGGATACCCGCGATGATTTCCATGGTCGGCTTGATGACCTTGCGAGCGTTGATTGGGCAGTAGAAAGCGAGGAAGATCGCGCTTCCTATGGCTAGAGGAATCGCGACAATCAGTGCGATGACGGTCAGTAGCAACGTCCCGACCATGAGACCGAGTATTCCGAACTGGATCGGACTCCCAGGTGTGATCAGTTGTATATGGAGATATGATCCGTTCTGGAATGACTCGTTCATCATTCTCACGTTCAAAACAACCATCGCCGACCCGTTGTCTAGATGCACATAAGAACCGTTGCTGATTGGATTCGAGGCACTCCCATTCTGGAACGCCGTCACGTTCAAACCCGCGGGAACGGAAGGCACTCTGAAGATCATTGAGTCCACACCTTTGCGATTCAAGGTTATGTTCCAAGGCGTGGTGTGTCCGGATGAGACTGGAATCGGACCATCATTCTGCGAGAAGACATACTGATTATTCACAACATTGAGAATCAATACGAGAGTTGCCCTGACACTGCTGTTATACAAAGAGCTTGCCGTGATGTTCATCTGAAATACGCCATCAACTTGATTCAGCATCCTGGGGAACAAAGTGCAATTCAAGATCTCCCCTGCCGAAAGATGGACTATCGCTGAGTTGTTCGAGTAATCCCATTCTGGAAGGCTCAGCGAAGGATGGAAAACCGATGGCGAAGCGATCTGGATTCTGTACGTATCATCCGCAATCCCTGTGTTTATCAAAGCAACAGGGACGTACACCTGCGAAGACTCCGTGTTCCTGACGTTCAGAGACATTTCGTCTCCACCAAAGTCGAACCCTTGGGTGGCCACCACCACTGTGAAGACATAATTCTTGACCTTTCCAATCTCGTCCTTCACGGCGATCCCGACCGAGAAGTTGCCAGCGCTGCTCGAAGCAATGATTGCGGTAAGATTCATTGAACGCCCGGCGTTCAATTCGAATCTCGATGGTTCCACTGTGAAGTTGATCTCGTCGCTGTGAGAAGAGGTGAGGTTATAGGAGTCATTCAAGGCACCTGTATTCTGAAGGCCAAGGCCAAGCGTCCGCTCTGCTCCGGGCGCCAGGTGGACGATCGAGTTGCTCAACGTTAATTCGAAGTCGTATGGCGCAGAAATCACGGTCAGGTTGAGATTGCTCGCCGAGTCGGGCTGAGCGTAGGGATTGAAAGCTGTTGTAGTGAGCATGTCCACGGCATTGTTCTGATAGAATCCGGCAACTCCATAGCTTCCGACGACGGCGAAGAGGAGGATAACGATGCAGATGAGCGAGAATGTGGAGCCCTTTAGTATGCTGACCACTCCTCGTTCATTCAGTACGAAGATCGCTGTGATCGATGCTTCTACGATCAGAAGTGCCGATATCAGGAACACCTGAACCGTGAGATGCACATCGGATGTGTTGAGGAATGAACTCGGAGCGAAGACAAGCCCGAACAGGGCCGCGAAGAAGAACTCCAGTTGCCAGATCATCAAGACTCTCTTCATTCCCTTCTTGACTTGCGACAGGGCCAACGCCTCCAAGACAATCAAGGGAAGAATCAGCGGCAGGCTGTATCCCGCCCCCATGCAGAACGAGAACAGGAGCAGGAAAGAAATGACCTGAATCCCTAGTAGATAGTAGGCCCTCCTCGGACTGGGGAACATGCTGGTTGATTCATAGAACCATCTGGGATAATCCTAATCTAAGTAGAACAAGGGAACGCTTGTTTGTCCTTACTCGGTTCGAAAGAAGCATCAGCCTTAGAGAAAGAAAGATTATAAGGAAAGGGTTTGACTGGGCCTTCTTCCAATCTCTCACGGCGACTGGAAGATGCTGGTGAAGCCAGAGGCCGCGCAGAACTGGATGTTGTTGGTTGGGTTCATCACGTAGTTGATGAAGATCTGCGCATCGGCGCCCGGGGCTCCGTTCGTGACCAGGTTCAGGGGGTGCCAGACAGTGTAGCCAGTTGACATTCCGAGGACTCCGTCCATGACGTACTTGGCGGCCGCGGAAATCTGGTTGTGCTTCTGCATGTCTATACCGAAGGAGAACGCAGTTGCACCAGAGCCTGACGCGGTAACCATTGCAGCGGTGGCGAATCCAATGCCCTTGCCGTCTGCAATGACATCAGTGACCATCGCGGGGTTGCCGTTCTCGCCCTTGGAGTTCGTTAGGGCTGCGTTGCCAGTTGAGCCAAGGAACTTGTGGGACATCAGGGCCTTGTCACAGAATGCGTCCTGAGTTCCAGAGCTGTCGGACCTGTAGTGGACCATGATCAGATCGGCACCGTGTTGAAGTGGTTCGCCGCAAGCGAGCTCAAGGTCTCCCCAGCTGTTGATTTGCTCATGGTTGGGGTTCCCCAAAGTCATGGGGAAGCTGGTGTTGGCCAACGAGTATACATGGTAGATTCCCTCGATCACAGCTGGCGTCATGTACGGGGTCGCGTTGAACCCGTAGTAGTTTGCCGTGTTCGCGCCCATGAATACCGCTACGCCATCGTAGGCGACGGTGAAGACCTTCAGGTTCGGGTATGTGTTGGTCGTGCCGGCGGTAACAGCGTTCAGGTCGTCAGAAATCATGCCGATGTCGCAGCGGTTGTTCTCGATCGCGGTAAGGCCAGCGCCGGAGCCGATTCCGGAGACGCTTACATGGTAGCCGGTGTTGTTGTTCATAAAGGCCGGGGCCGCTACGGTCATGAAGTCAGTCACAGTCGTGCTGCCAACCAAGTTCAGTTGGATTGGCGGGACCTGGCCAAGGTTCTGGGTCTCGCTCTTCTGCCATCCGTTGTACCAAACGGCGATGGCGGCCACCGCGGCGACGGTCACGATGACCAACATCAGGGTGGCGACGACGGGCGAGAGAGCCTCGGCGTCCTTCTTCATCTTCTTCCACATCTTACTCATTCAAGATTACCTCCCATTTCACATGTCGGTCCGTCGCCGCCAACGATGCTGGCAAGCGAGGACTCGGGGGCCTTTCGGGCCCCGTTCCGGAGTTAAGTATGGAGCGTATTTCAGGC
>JBEKAR010000017.1:0-18614 GCA_050015815.1 Methanomassiliicoccales archaeon
GAACCCCTCCTTCTTCGCGCCGTTGAATATCTGGAGGGAGGAGTGCGAGCAGACCGTTGCGATCGTGATCTCGTCTGGGTCGTACTCCGAGAGGATCTTGAGAATGGTTTTCTTCTGAACCATAACGTGTTATTCACATTTCGGATAAATAGATTTGCAACGTCGTGATGACAACGTCGAAGCGCCCAGAGGTGGCGCCGTTCGCGAACGACAAGCCGCGGGGGGGACCCTCGTCTCTGCGCTCTTTCCGTCCCTCGACCAGCCATCGTGCCATCCCGGGCTGCCGACCCTGGTTCGTCTTTCTATCAATCTAGCTGCGATATCGAGGCTTTCCTTTTCCAGTCGCCCTCACATCGATCCAGTTCATGAACTTCATCTCCTTTCCGTATCCGTCGGAGAAGCGCCTCTCGATCAGCTCGATTCTGACATTCACGTCGTCCGTCCCAGCGACATCCAGTAGCCCCTGAACGTGATTCTCCGCCAGCCTCTTGGCAGACGAGATCGCTTCCTCGATGTGAGAGTATGCTATCGGAGAGGAGAGGGAAGACAGGATGAGGAACTGCCCCTCTCGCGGATAGACTTGGACCGTGATCGATTCCGTGATCTCGCTCAGGACCGCTCCTACGGCATTGCCAACATCGAAGTGATCAGGGATGACGACGTCTGCATCCATCCGCTCCTTGAGCGGCAGTATGAACTCCTTGGCGGGCGCGCCGATGCCGATGATCGGCCTGTCCAGTTTCATCCTTCCTTGCAGACCAGGGAAGAGGCTCTCGCCCACCAGTAGGTGGAGGAGCTGATCGGTGACGTAGTCAGAGGGAAGTCCGCCGACCTTGTCCTCCATTATCTTCTTCACGATCTCCTCCCCCACCCTGGTGACGCATCGGACCATGATCTTCTTCTCGAGATCACTCGGATCCATGTTCATCTTCTCCGCTAGGAGGGCGATCGCGATTCTCGCAGCCTCGACGTCGCCCTCGACGTAGACGCCCTGACTGTGCATGATGTCGGTGGGTGTTATTCCGGTGCGCAGCAAGTTCCCTCTGGACACAAGCGCCTGCACTGCGTCCTTAAGAAAGATCACGTCCGGGACTCCGTCCATCAGCTCGAAGAAGGACCTCGGGCCGTTCGCAACCACGTGATTGTGGACCTTTCTCTCGCCTTCGGTCAGGGCGCTGACGTCCTGCTTTCCAGCGACGTAGAACGTCGTCTCTCGGTTCTCGAGCATGACCTTCTTCAGATCTGGCCGACCCGTTGATGCGATCGCTATCGGCACTACGCGTTGGGGTCCGAGGACGACTTCGTCGTGATCATCGGGAACGACGAGCGAATCGCCGCCGAGCCCGGTGGTCCACATCGATATCGCCTTCACCCGGGTCTTCCAGCCGCCGACGACCGCTCCGTCAGAGCTCAGTACGGGAAACCCGTTGTCCAGAAACGCGATGTCCGTGGAGGTCCCGCCGACGTCCACCACGATGCATGTGTCGAGCCCCGAAAGGGCCCTACCGCCCATCAGGCTCGCCGCCGGTCCGCTAAGGATCGTTTCCACCGGCCGCTCAACGGCGCTCTCCATCGTCATCAGCCCCCCGTCGCCCTTGAAGACGAGGATTCGGCCGTGGACGTCCATCGACTTCAAGGCCCGCTCTACGGAGGCGAGGAAGTCTCGAATGATCGGAATGAGCTTGGCGTTGAGAACGGCCGTGACCGTCCTTTCCTTAATGCCGAGTTCCGATGTCAATGAATGCCCGACCACCACCGGCATATCCGGTTTCAGTTTGCGGATCATGTCCCTGGCGACCACCTCCTGGGTCGGGTTCGACACGCTGAACATCCCTGACACCGCTATCGCGTCTACCTGCGGCAGCAACTCGTTGATAGCCAATGCAAGAGTGGCCTCATCCAGCGGCTCCATCATCCTTCCCAGGGAGTCGTACCCGCCACCGACGAATCTGGCCTTGTCCGTCCCGAGACGCCACCCTTCACCCGGCGTCCATCCGATGCCGATCAGGCCGACTCGACCGCCTCTGTCCTGAAGGATAGAGTTCGTGGCCAACGTCGTGGAGAGGCCAATGAGCTTGATATCGGCCGCCGCCACGCTTCCCTCTGATAGCGCTTTCTTGACCGCCGCGGTGATGCCGACCGTGAGGTCCTGGTAGGTGGTGTGTGCCTTTCCCTTGGCAATCACCTTGTTGGTCCTAATGTCGACCAACGCCGCATCCGTAAACGTCCCGCCGGTGTCTATTCCAAGCCCAACGTCCATTCGAATCCTCACCCGAAGCATCGTACAGCTGTCCGAAGCTTCGTAATCCCTATCGAATCGGACTCTCATATTGTTTTCGCGGGCGAACGCCTTGAATCTCCGCCTCGCCTACTGATTGGAGCATCCCCGAGCTCCGCGACGATGCGAGTCGATCTTTCCGGAACGGAGCTGCCATGATCGGACCAGCTCAACCCCGAATGCCAGGAAGACAGGTAGAAGACGACCGCCCGGGTGGATTTCCAACAGGGACTCAGCCACGGGTTCCTAGCCACCGCACAAGGTTCATTAGAGGTAAACCCGATGACCGACCCCTATGCCAAATGGCGAGGAAGAGGGACAGAGGACCGCGCTCGTGACCGGCGCCGGCGGGTTCATCGGCCACCACCTCGTGAAGTACCTCAAGTCCAGGGGATACTGGGTGCGCGGCGTGGACATGCACGCGCCCTATTATGAGCCGACCTCGGCGGACGAGTACCTAACCCTCGACCTGAGGAAGGACACCGCCGCCCTCACCGCCGTCGTTGGAAAGGGCAAGGGAAAGGTCGTCCCGGAGGAGGTCTACCAGCTCTCGGCCAACATGGGCGGCATGGGATTCATCCAGACGCATCACTCGGAAATCCTGCGCGACAACCTGCTCATCAACCTGAACATGCTCGAGGCGGCGAGGAAGGGCGAGGTCGAGAGGTACCTCTACTCTTCGTCGGCCTGCGTCTACCCAGATTACAAGCAGACGAGCGTCAACGTCACGCCGCTGAAGGAAGAGGATGCCTACCCAGCCGACCCGCAGGACGCATACGGCTGGGAGAAGCTGACCTCGGAGAAGCTCTGCCAGTACTACCGTTCGGACTACGGCATGAACACGCATATCGTCCGCTTCCACAACGTCTTCGGCCCGCTTGGTTCGTACCGCGACGGAAGGGAGAAGGCGCCGGCCGCGTTGTGCCGCAAGTTCGCTGTGGCTAAGATCACGGGCCGGACCGAGATCGAGCTCTGGGGGGACGGCAAGCAAACGCGTTCGTTCCTCTACATCGACGACTGCGTCCGGGGCGTGCACATGTTGCAGCGGTCCGAGATCTACGACCCGATCAACCTCGGCCAGGACAGGCTGATCAGCATAAACGAAATGGCGGACATCATCGCCGCAGCGGCCGGCATCGAACACTTCACGATCAAGCACATACCCGGACCGCAAGGCGTCAGGGGCAGGAACTCCGACAACACCAAGGTCTACCGCGACCTCAAGTGGCGCCCCAAGGTCTCCCTGGAAGAGGGGCTGGCCAGGCTCTATCGATGGGTCTACGCGAAGGTCGAGGAGGACATCGCGACCGCCGAGGACCGGAAGGCGGCGATCGCCATGCTCTCGAGCAGCGAGACGTTCGGCTATTGCGATCCGAAGCCGAAGGTTTGAGAGCCGTCTAACGCCTCGAACCGAGGGTGGTCGAAAGGGGCTCGGCGGGGACGCTGGAATGCTTCTCCATGAAGCAATCTTTTTATGTCCGGACTGGAATAGTCCCCCAGCCAGGGATGCAGCATGGCGCCAAAGAAGGAAGGAGAGCAGGACGAGGACTGGTTCGAGCAGCTCGACGCTCAACTTGAACGCGAGACGGAGAAGGTCGAGAAGGACAAGGCCGAGCTCGATAGCCAGAAGAGAATGATAAACAAGGCTCTCATCGAGGACATCTGGAGGATCTGGAAGAGGTTCGACGAGGCGAAGGTGCACATGATCATCGACCCGGCGCCCGAGGTCTTTGCCACCTACGAGTCTTACCCCGACGTCTGGCACTTCAAGAACGACTTCCGCTTCGAGGACGTCAAGGGAGTGCAGATCGTCGATCACACGCCCGACCAGAACCGGATAGGGGACGCGATCAAGGCCTGGTACTACCTTTCCGATTCCACCCTCAGGCTCCGCATGATCTTCGAGTACTGCGAGGGCGAACATTACTACAAGTACGCGGGCTGGAAGCGGATCTTCGCGCAGTTCGTGATCTACGACGCCCCGCTGAACAAGTTGAGCATGGATGACCTGCACAAGAAGATGGGCGATGTCATCAAGGCGTGGTACGAGTCGCACCTGAAGAAGGACCGGGAGTTCGTGATCAAGCACCTGAAGGAGAACTACGAGCGCGGCGAGACGTTCACCGAGTGAGCGCGAGTAGACCACCAGGAGGGCACTTTCGGCCCTCCGTTGAGAATACCTTTAAAGCATATCCGGATAACCTCCAGTCAGTGAATCACCTCGAGGTGGACCTATGGACAAGGAAGAACTCGCACCCCATGTATCAGAGATATCCCGGGTGCTCGGAAACAAGGTCGGCGAAGAAGAAATTCTCAAGGAGCTCGAAACGTACCTGAACCTCTACCGCGTCTCGTTGGAGACGGCGAAGAGGAGCGTCGTCAGGAAGCTTGGAGGGGATCCGAACGCCCTGGTAAGAGGAGTGCGGAAGCGCCTGCTTGACCTGACGCCCACCGAGCAGAACGTAGACGTGATGGTGAAAGTGCTCTCCGTCAATCGAAAGGAGATCGAGACATCGGGAGAGACGAGGCAGATACTCTTCGGCCTGGTGGCGGACGAGTCGGGAACGATGCCCTATACCGCCTGGGACGCGGAACGGCATTCTCTCGCGAGGGGCGAGAACGTCCTCATCCGCAACGCCTACACCAAGGAGTGGAACGGCGCGCCCCAGCTGAACCTGGGAACCAGGGCATTGATAGAGAGAGTCACGGAGGACGCGATCAAGCTGCCCGATGGGGTCGAGGCCCCGCAAGGCCTATCGACCTGCAAGGTGGCAGAGCTCAAGGATGGAATGAACGCCGTCCACATCGTGGTCAAGATCCTCTCGGTCGAACAGAGGAAGCTCGAAACGACGAACGGACCGAAGACCGTCTTCTCCGGAATGGCCGCTGACGACACCGGCAAGGTGCAGTACTCGGCCTGGCACGACTTCGGCCTGAAGAAGGACGACGTGGTCTCAATCAGAGGAGCCTACGTCAAGAGCTGGAGGGGCATCCCCCAGCTCAACTTCGGGGAAAGGGCGGATGTGGCGAGCAGTAAGGCGATCGAGCTCGCCGACGTAGAGCTAGGGAAGCCGTCGAAGAGGACGGTGGACGAGCTGATGCGCATCGGCGGGGCGGTCGACGTGCTCGTCGCCGGAATAGTCGTAGATGTGAAGAAGGGCAGCGGGCTGATCTTCCGTTGCCCACAGTGCAACCGCCTGGTGCAGAAGGGCGTCTGCCGCCTGCACGGGAAGGTCGAGGGCCACGCGGACCTTAGGGTCAAGGCGGTCGTGGACGACGGTTCAGGTGCGATCACGGCGGTCATGAACCGCGACCTGACCGAGTCGCTGGTCGGCATCGGCCTGGAGGAGGCCCTGAGGGAAGCGAAGGATGCGATGAACCCCGATGTGGTGAAGGAGAAGGTTGACGAGCGTCTTTTCGCCAAGCCGGTCGAGGTCCGCGGTAACGTCACGAGCGACGAATATGGACTGATGATGATCGTGACCGAGGCGAGGATCGTGGTGCCCGAGGTCAGGGGCGAAGCGTCTTCGCTGCTTTCTGAACTGGAGGCGAGCCTGTGATCGCCAGAGAGGTCGCCTGGCGCATCTTCGCCGCGGAGTACAACCAATCGCGCCTGGAACTCAAGGGCGAGGGCGATCGAGCGCCGTCCTACATCGTTTCGCCGCTCGGGGCGATGATCAACCGGGTCTTCGTGGTCGGGGTACTGACCGACAAAGAGAACATCGGCTCGGAGGAGGAGCCGTTGTGGAGGGCGCGCCTTTCCGATCCGACGGGAACTTTCTACGTCTCATCTGGCCAGTATCAGCCCGAGGCGACGGCCGCCCTGGCGAAGATCGAACCGCCCGCCTTCGTCGCCGTCGTCGGCAAGGTCCGGACCTATTCGCCGGAGGAGGGTACGATGTACGTCTCGATCCGCCCGGAGAGGATCATTGAGGTTGACCCGAGGCAGAGGGACCACTGGGTGCTGGAGACGTGCCGCTCGACCCTGAAGCGCATCGAGGCCATGGCCGCGGCGAAGGAGATGAAGGAGCCGAACGTGGAGGAGATCGCGAAGCTGGGCTATCCCGCGCCGCTCGCCGAAGGAGTCTCTAGGGCGCTCGGATTCTACGCCGACCTGGACCTCGCCCGCTACCGCTCCCTCGTCGTCGAGGCGCTCAAGTTCCTCTTGCCCGAGTACCAGGGCGAATCGGAGGGCGAGATGCCGGAGCAGCTCGGCCGCACCGAGGAGGAGGTACCAGACGAGGACGAGGCGAAGACGGAAGAGGACAAGGAGGAGAAGGTCCTCGCCATCATCACCGGCCTGGACAAGGCGGGGAAGGGTGCACCCTGGGACGAGATCGTCGACGAGGTCAAGAAGCTCGGCATCGACAAGACCGAGCTCGAGGAGCTGACGAACTCCCTGATGGACAAGGGAATGATCTACGAACCGGTCCTCGGCAAGATGAAACGCATCTGAATTAAGAGAAATCCTGCCGCGCTCGGAAGGTCGCGATCAACCCGAGGACGCCGATGATCGAAGCTTCCAGATAGAAGACGCCGAGCGTGAAGAGCGAGAAGAACCCGCAGATCGCCACAATCTTGAAGTGCTTCCGCTTGTGCGCCAGGTACGACGCGACGAGGGTCAGTGAACTCGCCACGAAGATGAACCCGATCAGCCCGAGGTACACACCCCGGATCTGCTCTTCAGTGAAGGGATAGCCCATCGACATGGCCATCGCCACGAGCGAGTCGATCTCGAGCAGAAGGAGTATGGCGCTCGCGAACCCGT
Source organism: Methanomassiliicoccales archaeon (assembly GCA_050015815.1). Lineage (GTDB taxonomy): Archaea > Thermoplasmatota > Thermoplasmata > Methanomassiliicoccales > UBA472 > JAJRAL01. Next base: position 7,047 of record JBEKAR010000017.1, read on the forward strand.
CCAGTCCCGAGACGAGGAACATGAAGCTCGCCGTCCTGGCGCTCGCCAGGAAGCGCGGGCTCTGCTTCGCCATGGGCGCGGGTCCTCCCCCGACAGGATAGCCACATTTGGGGCAGGTCTTGGCATCGGGCGGAAGGTACTCTCCGCAGTGCTCACAGAAGAACGCCTTCTGCGTCGGCTTGGCTTGTTCCTCCATTGCCCACCCAACTGACTGCTGCAGATAAATCCGTTTCCCCTACTGAAGAAGCTGGAGCACGCCGTCCTCTTCGGCCGATTGCGTCCTGAGATGCGCGGCGCTCTCCTTGAGCAGCAGGTGGTACCAGACGACGAGGAAAGGCGGGAAGAGAAGCGTAGCGATCGCGAACGGGAGGAAACGATTCTTCCTCTTCACGGACGAAGAGCGCATCCTCTGCGTCAGGCCGAGCCTCCCTCCAGCTGAAGAAACCTGCGCTATGAAAGCGGACCAGCGACGCTCATGCGCCAGCGACGCCGATTCCAACGACCTCAGGTAGTAAATCGTCACGATCAGGCCGACGAGGGGCAGGGCCCCGAACGCAGTGTAGAGCGTCGACGGCATCCTCTCCGTGATGGACGCATCCCTCTCTATGCTCTCCAGGCTCGACAGCTCGCCATCGATCGCTCCGTCCCTGCCTCCGGTCGAGGCGGTCGCCCGAAGATACTCGATCGCTCCGCGTCGTAGCATCGCCTCCCTCTTCGCGTGCGCCACGAACCCCTTCACGAGGAGGTAGTTGAGAATGACGACGAAGGCAGAGGTGATCGTGTAGAGGAAGACGTAACCAACCGCCACTGACTCCCAAGAGCCGAGCCAGAGGACGAGGGAGACAAGGACGACGAGCCCGATCGACGAGCCGATGAGCGCTAGATACCTCCGCCATCCGGTTATCGGTCTCTCGTCCCTCCGCTGGGCCACGCTCTCCGACATATGCGTCTTGGCGCCTCGAAGGAGCACCGCGTCATTCTTCGATCCTCTGCCCTCGGCCGGAACGGACATGGCCACGCTCCTGACTGGAGTGAGCGGGGTGCTATACAAATGTTGAGGAAGCGCCTAGCGCTTCACTACGATTCCAGCGTAACCCACGACTTCGTCCATCGGGGTCACGTCGCCAGAGGTGGCGTACTTCAGCAGTTCCGCGTCCTTGCCCTTGACCGCTTCGATCATCGCCATGACCGGGCCGTAACCGCACATCGAGACGTCCTGGCTCATGACGACCGTCTCGACCGCCTTCGCGTTCAGCTTGAGAATCTTCTCGATTACTGCTGTGTCCTTCCGCTTCGCCTCCTGCGGCGGGACGTAGTGGGAGAAGTCGCTCGAGGCGATCACAATCACACGCTTTCCCTCGCTCGCCTTCGCGATCCTCGAACCGAGCTCGCGGGCCGTCTCGTAATCCTGAAAGAGCATCGTTATCGGCACGATGTTCAGGTCCGACTTGAAGTACTGGAGGAACGGGAGCTGGACCTCGACCGAATGCTCTTGAGAGTGGGCGAATGGGTCGTCCTCGACGAACGGCCGGAGCTTTTCCGCCAGCTCGATGTCGACCTTGCAGACACCCAGCGGGGTCGAGAAATCCTCCAGGTCCATCGCCACCCCCGCGCCGAGGCCGTGATGGTTCGGGCCGATGATGACGAAGGTGTCGGGGAACCCTTCCTTCGCGATCGCCGCGTATACATGAGCGGCCACCGGTCCAGAGTACATGTAGCCGGCGTGCGGCACGACCGCCCCGACGATCCTGCCGCCCCCCTTCCCGAGGGTGGGTATCCGCCCTGGCCCGAGGCGATGGTTGAAGCAGGACTCGATCTCCTGGCGTAGGGCCTTCTCCTTGCCGGAATAGAACCTTCCTGCCACCGCGGGATAGCGGACGCTCATCGTGAAATAATGAGAAGGAAGGAATAAAGCGTTTTGCGGTTCAGAGGCTCGCTTCGAAATCGTCGATGGTGAGCTTGAAGTCCTCGTCCTTAGTGAGGAGCCCCCTCGCCTTGAGCGTCTCCCTCGTCAACAGCCAGTAGACGCAGGCGAGCGCCCGGCGCCCCTTGTTGTTCGTCGGGATCGCCAGATCGACGTTCCTCGTCTCGTTGTTGGCGTCGCAGAGCGCGATGATCGGTATTCCGATGTTCATCGCCTCGGCCATCGCCTGCTGGTCTGCCGCTGGATCCGTCACCATGAGCATCTCGGGCTCTATGAAGTCCGATAGCTTCGGGTTGGTGAGCGAGCCTGGCACGAACCTGCCCGGGAACGTCTTGGCGCCTATCGCCTTGGTGAAAACCTTCACCGGTTTCTGCCCGTACTGCCTCGCCGAAACGACGAGTATTCGATCGGCCGGGTAGCGGGCTATGAACTTCGCCGCGGCGCGGATGCGCGCGTCGGTCTGCTTCACGTCCAAGACGTAAAGCCCGTCGGAGCGGACCTTGAATATGAACTGTTTCATGTCCGCGCTCTTCTGCTGCGTGCCGATGTGCACGCCAGAAGTCAGATAGACGTCCTCTGCAACAAGCAGGTCAGTGTTGGTTTCCTCGCTCATCAGCAACCCTCATTCGTCCCTCTTCACGTCGATGGGTATGACCTCTCGCACGAACTCCATCTTTGCTATCTCGATGGGGTCGATGCATCCTTCCGGGATCTCCAGAAGTACTGGCGCGCCAAGCGAGATCTGCAAAGCTCTCGCACCGATGATGCGCGCCTTCTCGAAACGGGTATACTTCTTCATACTAATCACCGATAAGGGAGAGTAACCCCCCTTATTAGCAATGCCCTTATAAGCTTTTGCAGAATGGCCAGCACCCCGATGACGACCACCGGGGATGTCCAGGTCGCTCACCGTGAGACCAACCTCTTCCTCGCATACGGGACTAGGCCGCCTGCATCGAGTATGTCGCGCAGGAACGCCGGCAGGGGCTTGAACCTCAACTCCTTGCCCGACGAGGCCCGGATCGTCCCCCTCTCGAGGTCGATCTCGATCTCCTCTCCCTGGACCACCGCTGCCGCCGCCTCGGGGCAGACGATGACCGGCAGACCGACGTTGATCGCGTTCCGGTAAAAGATGCGGGCGAAGCTCGCCGCTACCACGGCCGCCACTCCCGCCGCCTTCAGCGCGCTTGGTGCCTGCTCCCGGCTCGAGCCGCAGCCGAAGTTGCGCCCGGCCACGATCAGGTCGCCTTTGCGGACGTTCTTGGCGAAGGTGGGGTCCGCGTCCTCCATCACATGCTTTGCAAGGTTCTCGATCGAGTAATCGTCGAGGTAGTGCCCCGGGATGATAAGGTCGGTGTTGATGTGGTCGCCGAACTTCCAGACTTTGCCCTTAATCATCGCGTGGCCTCCCTCGGGTCTGCGATCTCCCCTTTCAGGGCGCTTGCCGCCACTGTCGCCGGACTCGCCAGATAAATCTCGGAGTCCGGCGAACCCATCCTCCCGCGGAAGTTGCGGTTCGTCGTCGCGATGCACCTCTCTCCCGCTGCCAGTAGGCCTTCGTGAGCACCGAGGCAGGGGCCGCATCCCGGATTGAGAATGATTGCACCAGAACGCATCAGCGAGGCGAGCGTACCGTTGGCGGACGCCTCGACATAGACGTCGCGAGAGGCCGGTGCGATGATGAGCCTGACATTCCTCGGCACGCGGTTCCCGTGCAGTATCTCCTCGGCGACAAGGAGGTCCTCGAGCCGGCCGTTCGTGCACGAACCGATCAACGCCTGGTCGATCTTGATGCCGACGACCTTGTCCACGGCGACGACGTTGTCTACGGTGTGAGGTCTCGCGACCTGCGGCGCAAGGTCACTGAGTTCGTAGTTCCTGGTCTCCTTGACCTTCGCCCCCTCATCGCTGAGCACCGGTCTCCAGGACCGCTGCGTTCTCGTTGAAAGGTACTCCTCGGTCTTGGCATCCGGGAAGCACACCCCGGCCTTCGCGCCCATCTCCACGCTCATATTCGAAAGGACCATCCTTCCCGCGACCGACAGGCGGTCCACGACGTCGCCAGTGAACTCGACGCACGCGTAGTCGGCCCCGTCCGAACCGATGTTGCCTATGACGTGGAGGATGACGTCCTTGGCGCTTGTCCACCTCGGCAATGGGCCCTTGAAGACGAGTCTGATCGTCTCCGGGATCCTGAGCCAGAGCTCACCCAGAGCCCAGACCGCCGCCATCTCGGTGGCCCCGATGCCCGTTGCGAATGCCCCCAGAGCGCCATACGTCACGGTGTGGGAATCGGTCCCGACGGCCAGCATGCCAGGCAGCACGTGCCCCTTCGAGGGAAGGACCTCATGACAGACGCCCTCTCCAGCGTCATAGAACTGGGGGATCTCCATCTGGCCGACGAACTCCCTCACCTGCTTGTGCGCCTCGGCCGCCTTGACCGTCGGCGCCGGCACGCGATGGTCGAAGAGGATGACGAGCTTCTCCGGCTCCAGGATGCGCTTCGCGCCCATCTCTTTGAACGCCTTCAGGACGAGCGCGGTGTTCTCGTGAGACATCGCCAGATCTACCTTGGCCGTGACGATGTCCCCAGACCGCGCGTCGCTGCCCGAAGCTCGGCTCAGCACCTTCTCGGCGAACGTCTTGGAAGGCATGACGGACGTGCAGCCGGATGCCCGCTAATAATCGTGTCGGAAGATCCCGCTCACAACGACATGCCAAACCACCGCGCCTCTTCTCGGTCGTAGTAGTATTGCGAGTCGGAGCATATTGCCGCCAGAAAGACGGGTATTCCAAGCACTGAGTAATGAGGAACGCCTACCACGAACGCGCCGAAAGCAAGGACGACCGGCAGACCTATGGCGAGAGGGAGAACGACGAACCGATGCCTCCTCCCTTCCCGCTTCCATCTGTCCCTGGTAGATGGCGACGGGGAGCGGTTCGAGAGCGTCGCGGAGGCGATGGCGGAGGAGAGCAGCGTGGCACTGTCGAGTGCTAGTCGCGGATCCCTAATCGGTTTCGCCCTCGCCATGCAGGCTCTGACGTAGTGCGGCGACGCTGCTGCCGCTTCGGCTCCTGCGACTGCGTTGCTTGGGTCGGCCCTCAAGCGCCCTATGTCGGATTCTGCCTGGTCGTGAGAGATCATATACGGACCGGTCCTCACGTGCACGTCCTGGACATAGTGCAGTGCCCGGCCGAGGCACCAGACGGCATCCTCTTCGCGGCCGTGAAGCTGCGCAATCCTCGCCTTCCACAGCAACTTCATGATCTCAGAACGAGGAGGACTGTGGTGCCGAATGCGGACGCCCTGCCTTCCTCCTTGCTCGTTCTCCTTCATGTGAAGAGGATTCCTGTCCGGGTCGACGGAGGCCTCGACCAGCAATCGTTGCAGATCATCAGACAGACCGAGAGCGCAAGCGACGCAGCTCGAAATCTCGGCGTGACTGGTCCACTTCATCCCATCCCCGACCTCGATTCGCTGAGGCGTATATTAATGACAGATTGGGCGTGTCGAAACTGCCTAGTACGGCGACGAACGGCGACACGATGGGCACTGGTACGGCACGTTAGTCCTCAGGGCCTTCTCCATACCCTGGAGGATGTTCCGGATGTCGTGGTTCTGTCGCGCCTCCTGGCTCATGACCTCCGCCAGGCTGCCATGCTCGATCTTCGTTTCAATGAGCGGCAGGAAGCGCTTCTCGTCCGGCCTGGCCGCCTCCAATGCACTCTTGAAGATGCGCCTGAGCTCGGGCCTCAGCGGAGCGACGCCTCCCTGGATCGCCTTCTCTGTCATTTCTGTGAGCGCGTCCTCGTCCTCATCGACCTTCACCTTGCTTCTCAACAAGGAGAGGAGGAATGCTGTGACGGCCATGTCAGAGCGTAGGCACTCCTGCTCATCCACAGCCTTGAGCTCGACGCAGCAGCGCGAGGGGCGGATGATCACGCCGCGCGAATCGACCCACTCGTGGCAGAGCCTTTCGGCCCCGTGCTCGCGCAGCGCCTTATATATTTCCTCCTGGACCTGGTCGTGGTGCTGCGCGGACCTCAGTCTCTCCGGAATCACTCCATGGGCCACGATCGGAAGCTGTTTCTGGTTCTCCCGATAGTAGGCGAGGCGGTTGTCCATCCTGCCCGTGAGCTCTCCTTCTACGAAGGGTGAGGACGCGGAGACCGCGACCAGATAAGGGATTAGGGAACGCATGCGGTTGTAGATCAAAATCATCTCATCAGGGTCCTTATACGGGACGTTGACCTGAACCGCCTGGATGTTGAGCCACCCATGCTGCCGGATGTTGAAGAGGCAATCGTAGACCTCGTAGATGTCCTTATCCTCGTGGTCCCAGACCTTCGCTTCCTCAAGGCGGAGCAGGGGATGCATGCCTAGACCGAGAAGCCGGTACCTGCCCTCGGTCCTGGCGAAGAAGCCTCGCATCCCAGCGGTGAGCGCGGACTCGAGCCCGATCAGATCCTGCGCCGGCACGGCGGGAGTGAACTCGAGCACGTGCTTCTGCAGCTCCTTCGAGAGGTGGACAGGCCCGAAAGGCACCTCGTTCTCGAGCGAGCCAGACACCTCATGGATGATCTGGTCAGAGATGGAGAGCGGGTTGAAATCCGCGTCGTTGATCGAGTACTCGTGCTCCGTTCCGATTGTCATGAGCCCCCCTCAGATGCAGCTTCTTCCTTTACTCCCTGTCGGTCCCGGTCCTCTCCTCGCCAACCGATTCTCCTATCAGCCGTTCAATCACTCTCGAGAAAACGTCGGGGTACAGGCTCTCCTCGCCGTGCTCCAGCGAGGGGTTGTCGTTCACCTCGATGACGTATGCTCCGCTGTCCGTCCGCTTGATGTCGACGCTATATAGCCCATTTCCGATCGCCCCGGCTGCCCGTGTCGCCAGCCTGAGCACGTCCGAAGGCACGTCACTGGTTCCGACCACCTCGACGCCATAATAAGGGATCTCCTCTTCCTCCGTCGGGGTCGAATCCATTGCCTCTGGCGGGATGTAGCGGCTCGCGAAGAGGATGTCCCCGTCGAGCACTCCGATGCGCCAGTCCTCGGTACTTTCGACGTACTGCTGAGCGACGACCAGGTGCGAGAGCCTGAGGTATCCCACCGCGGTGTGAACGAACTCCTTGACGCTATGGACGACCTTCACGCGGGTAGAGAGCGAGGTCGAGGGCTCCTTCAGGACCATTGGGAATCGGCCGCCGAGCGGGAGCTCCCCTCTCTCGATCATCCTCCGGTCCAGGTACCAGGTGCGCGGCGTCTCCACTTGGGCCTTCTGGAGATGGAGATACATGTTGACCTTGTCTGAGCAGATGCGGATCGAGCGGCTGCTATCAAGGACGGGGACGCCGTGCAGCTCGGCGTACCTCGCCGCGACGTATGTGACGTTCATCGGGTCGGTCCTGCTGCGAATCAGGAGAGCGCTGGTCTTGGCGACCTTGCGCATCTCCACGGGAAAGATGAAGTAGGGACGGTGGCCGAGCGCTTCGGCCGCGTCGCGGAAGTTCATCACGGACCCGAGCTTCTTCGAGTCACCCAGGGTCTGCCTGTCGACGAACAGCCCGAGAGTGCCCATCTCAGACACCTTTGCCGCGTATCCGGCCAGAGAGATAGATTCGCAAGGTCGTTCGCATCCTGGAAGCCGCTCGTATCAGAACGGAGAGGACCAGACGTATCAGCCCTACTTATGCATTGCCCGGGTATCGCTGAGGGATCAGAATCCTGTGCCTGGGCGACGTGGTCCGTTCAAGGGCTATTCTTAAGAATAGAGAATAGCGTACTCTGCGGCGGTGATGGAAACGGCCGCACCCACTGGTAAGAGGAGGAACCTGACCGCCCTGACCACAGGATACATGTTCATCTCCCTCGCTGTCTCGATCCTCGTCGCTGTCGCCGCGAACAAGATCTGGTACATCATCCCGGTCTTCATCCTGCTGGTCGGGGGCTACGTGACCTTCCTCGGGACGCTGCCGAGACCGATGGTACGCGGGACTCCTTCGACAAGGGTGTACCTGATGGCCTGGGGTGTAATCCTGGTCGCCGTCGGTGCAATACTGATAGTCAACGATGTATTCCCGAACAACCTGGCGCTGCTGATAGCGGTCTTCCTGATAATCGTCGGGCTGGAAGCGATCACCGTATTCTTGGCGAGCCCCAAGAGGTACCATCGGACGTAGGCAACGATACATAGTTAGGTGCGTTCCTGCAATCCGTGGGCATAGGTGAACAGAGAATGCACCCGATCACGGAAGGGAATCTTCACAACGCCTTCTCCGGCGAGTCGATGGCACATATGCGCTACAAGGTCTATGCGAAGATCGCCGAGAGGGAGGGATTCGTCCAGGTGGCAAGACTCTTCAACGCCATCTCATTCGCCGAGCAGATACACGCGACGAACCACCTGACCCGGACGCCGGTCGCTCCGGGGCACGCCCTCGGCGAGGCGCCGTTCGGCCTGGGCAACACCGCGAAGAACCTTCAGTTCGGCATAGACGGGGAGACGTTCGAGATCGAGGAGATGTACCCGACCTATCGTGAGATCGCCAAGATGCAGGGCGAGAAGTCCGCCTTCGTCTCGTTCGACTACGCCTGGAACACCGAGAAGATCCACCAGAAGATGTTCATGGAGGCGAAGTCGATGGTCGACTCCGGCAAGGACTGGAAGTCGGCGAAGGTCCACGTCTGCGACGTCTGCGGCTACACCGGCGAGGGGGACGCGCCGGACGTGTGTCCGTTCTGCGGCGCGAAGAGGGAAGCGTTCAAAGAGTTCCCCTGAGCCACAACCTCTCGAATCGATGAACGGCAGAGTTATGAGCGAGCCCCTGCGATACCGCCACGATGGCAGAAGGCACTTTGCGCGACATCGTCACGAACAAGCGCTACCTCTTCTTTGGAGGAAAGGGGGGGGTGGGCAAGACCACGATGGCGGCCGCGACGGCGATTTGGCTCGCTGACCAGGGTTACAAGACGCTCATCATCGCCACCGATCCGACCGTCTCGCTCTCCGTCACGTTCCAGCAGAAGATCAGCGAGACCGAGGTCACGCCGATACGCTGCGGCTGCAGCCTCTCCGGCATCAACATCAATCCGAAGAAGGCGATGGGCGTTTTCCAGAGCCGCATGACCGGAATGTTGGAGGGGTTCTCGACGCTCTTCGGCAGCGAGCTGCTCAGCACACCCTGCACCGAAGAGATCGCGGCATTCGACCAGTTCGTCAGCTACATGCAGGACACGGAGCACGACAAGCTCGTCTTCGACACCGCACCGACCGGCCAGACGCTCAGGGAGTTGAGCATGCCCTTCGACTGGTCGAGCTACCTCTCGAACCAGATGAAGCATCGGCGGGAGCTGTCCGAAGCGCTCGGGTTCGTCTATGACGAGGGGATGATCGAGGACCTGCGCAAGGAGAAGGAGCGCTACGACAATGCGGTGAAGGGCCTGGCGGACTCGAGCGTCTCCGCGTTCAACATGGTCCTGCTGCCGGAGAAGCTCCCCATCGAGGAGACGGCGCGCGCGGTCGAGGACCTCGCTGGCTTCGGAATTATGGTGCCTTCGCTCATCATCAACGAGGTCATCCCGCTCGACGTCCTCAAGGGGAACTGGTTCCTCGAGCGGAGGAGGGGGACGCAGGATATGTACATGAAGGAGATCTCCTCCCGGTTCGACGGGCTGGTGAGGCGCGAAGTCCCCCTGTTCGAGAGCGACGTCTACGGCGCAGAGAGCCTGAGGAAGATAGGGAAGTGCCTCTATGACTGAGACCCTCAAGGTCACGATCCTGTCATTCGCCTGTTGCAACCCCAAGCTGGCGGTCCATGACGAGCTCTACATCGACCGGATCAGGGATGCGGAGAAGCAGCTGGGGATAGAGATCAAGATCGACATGGTGCACGCGACGGAGGCGATGATGACCCCGGACCGCTATGCCTGGATGAAGGACGTCACGCCGCTCTTCATGAAGTACGGGGCGGCTATCGCTCCGGCGCTGTTCGTTGACGAGAAGCTCGAGCTCTACGGAGGAGTCCCCACCCTTGAGAAATTGGTGGAGACCCTGCGCAAGCACCTCGGCAGCCAGGCATAGACCGAACTGGGCTCCGGTCCGACCGTATCTGAACACTTCGCCATATTCGAGCGGCAATCGGCAACTGATTTATCCGCAATGGGGGATGCGGGAACATGAACGGCGAGCTCAGAGCGCTGATCGAGGAGAAGTGCGGCCAGCTCGACATACCGATGGTCGGATTCGCCTCGGCAAGGGCCTGGGACAAGCCACCGTTCGAGCCGTGGGTCCCGAGCGAGTTCAGGCCATCGAGCATCTATCCAGAGGAAAAGAGCGTAATCGTCATCGGACTGCCGGTCACGCTCCCGATCCTCGAGACGAGCCCTTCGATCTACTATCACGTGCTCTACCAGAACGTCAACCAGATCCTAGACGAGCACGCCTACCGGATCGCTACCTGGCTCAGCGAGATGGGACACGCCTCGATCTATCTGCCGAGGGACGGCTACGGCACGATCTCGATCCTGAAGGACAAGCCGATAGCGTTCTTCTCTCACCGCCACGCGGCCTACCTGGCCGGCCTGGGGACTTTCGGAGTGAACAACATGATCCTGACGAGGAAGTACGGCCCCCGGGTGCGCTTCACCTCGATATTCACCACGACGGAACTGCCAGCCGATCGGGCGATCAAGGAAGACCTCTGCACCCGCTGCATGAGATGCTCCGATTCCTGCCCGGTCGAGGCTCTCCCGGAGGACGGATACCCGAAGGGGCTGACGGACAAGAAGACCTGCGCCATCAGGGCCGCGGACCTCTTCTCGAAGTTCCGCTCCCCCTGCGGCATATGCATCAAGGTCTGCCCGGTCGGGGAGGACCGGAAGCTATACGGCCATGAGGACGCGGACATGTATGGCGACGCGGAGGGCTACCCAGAATACCACAAGGCATGGGACCACGTCCGTTCATATGGATCGTTGTGAGGGCGACGGCGAAGGAAAGCCCCGCTGCCGCACCTGAGCTTCTAGGGCAAATGGACCAGGCGGCACAGAGCCGCTGTCATGGACTATGGAAGCTCTGTCTTCTGCAGATAATAGGAGACGAAGTTCATCTTCTTCTTGACCTTGATGACGCCCTTTCTCTCGAGCTCCTGCATGGCATTCATGCACTGCGCCTTCGGGAGCTTCGATAGCGCCGTGGCCTTCTCCGCGCTCACTGACTTGTCCTCTCCGACGGCCTGGGCCGTCTTCAGAGCGTTGAACAGCTTCTCAGCCTGGGGTGTAACGTTAGCCATGCTGGGCCGAGCAGTAACTGGCACTAAATACTTATCGTCCTCGCCTGGAGCGACCAATATATGCCCCCGCTTGGGTATTCACCCTGTGAAGGGGGGCCATGCGGACCTGCGTCTTGCTTATGAGGTCCCCGGGGACGAAGGAGGACGCTGAGAGGCTTCTTGGGTCGGCCAGGGACGCTGCTCCTGACGTGGTCGTCTTCCTGCTCGGGGACGGGGTGTTGTGCGCCAGGAAAGGTCTGACAGAGGATCTGGGATTTGCCATCGGCGCTGTGTTGGCGAAGGGCGGAGCGGTCAGGGCGAGCGGACGCGATATCAGAGCGCGTGGAATCGACCCGGCGGAGCTTCTCGACGGC
>JBEKAR010000018.1:0-18415 GCA_050015815.1 Methanomassiliicoccales archaeon
GGACGATGAAGGCCGTCCTCTTCGACCTCGGGCACACCCTGATCGATTACTACAACGACTGGAAGCAGCCCGAGGAAAGGGCGGTGGGCAGGGTCTCGCGCCTGGTGGCGAAGACCTCGCCGGAAGGACCGGACGATAAAGCGGTGGCCGATTGCATCTTCGAGCTGCTAGAAGAGGGAAGGAGGACTAAGCTCCGCGAGATGGTCGAGATCCCCCTGGAGGAGACGCTCGCTCGCTGCTTCAAGCGCTTCTCGTGCGACGGAGTCGAGAGGCTCATGTCCGAATCACTGGAGGCATTCTACGGCGTCCTCCTCGAGGACCGGAGGTTGGTGGCCGGAGCGCCGGAAATGCTCGCCTCCGTACACGCCATGGGCCGCCGCATCGGCCTCGTCTCCGACGTCGCTTGGGGTCTGCCTTCCCGCTTCCCGCTGCAGGACATGAGATTCTACGGCCTGGACCGTCACTTCGACGACATGGTCTTCTCGACCGACGTGGGCCTGAGGAAGCCGAACCCGGAGATCTTCAGGATCGCATTGAGGCACGTCGGGGCGAGGCCTGAGGAAACGGTGTTCGTCGGCAACAACCTGCAGGCGGACATCAAGGGAGCCTTGGACGTGGGGATGAGCGCGGTGCTGAAGAAATCGAGCTACTATGCCCACGATGACGGCATAGTCCCGAGCGCAAAGATCTCCTCTTGGGACGAGCTGATCGGCCTTCTTGAACGATAGAATCGTAGGGATTAATCCCGTATCGGTCAATCTAGCCTCGTGCCAGGGTCATCAACACGCTGCGTCCACCGTCTGACGGACGACGCCGTGAGCTACTGCTTCCTTCAGTCGAGCCGTTTCCTAAACGACGGATCGAGGCAGCTGGTCTTCCACGGAGCGGTCGATGACTGGCCGATACGGTGCGACGCGTCATTGGCGAGGAGCTGCACCTTCCGCCATGAGAGGGTCGAGGAGAAGAACGGCGGAAGGATGGTTCCCTGCCCCTGCTGCGGCCGAAAGCATCGTGAGGGCTCGACGGCCGGAGCGATCTGCGTTGCATGGCACGGCTTCAAGGCCGCTTCGAAGGAGCTACGCGAATCGCTTTCCTCAGGCAGAAGGTTCTACCCGGATGGTACGACGACGCTCCCATACTCAATCGACACCCCGGACCTGGTACGGCGTCTGCTCTGGCCAAGGATCAAGGCCTCGGTGCTACGTCGCGACGCCTACATCTGTCAGGACTGCGGAGAGGTCTTCGGCCATCCGCGGCGGAAGTCGTTCGACCCCTCCGCCAGGAAAGGGAGGGGCGGACACCGCTGGGAGAGCCTCGAGGTGCACCACATCGTTCCTCGCTACCGCATGGGGAGCGACCATCCTGGGAACCTGAAGACACTCTGTCCAGACTGTCATGCGAAGTATACCCAGGCGCAATTGCCGGACTTCGTCGGCGCGGCGAAGAGACAGAAGGAGACGATAAGGATGCTGCGCAAGACGCCTGACGAGCCTGACCTTCCGTGGGACGCTAGCGGGGACTAGGCTCACTCCCACTCGATTGTTGACGGGGGCTTGTTGGTGATGTCGTAGACGACCCGGTTGACCTTGTCCTTCATCTCGTTCGTGATTCTGACCGAAATCGTCTCCAGGACGTCATGGGGCACCTTCGAGTACGCCGCCGACATGCCGTCGATCGACTGCACCGCTCTGACGACTATCGTCCGACCGTAAGCTCGGTTGTCGCCCTGGACCCCGACGCTGCGCACCGGCAGAAGGACGGCGAAGTACTGCCAAGGAAGTTCCATCCTGCCCGCTTTGGCGGCCTTCTCCAGCTCCTCCTCGACGATGACACAGGCGTCCCTCACGATCTCCACTCCCTCCCTCGTCACCGGTCCGATGATGCGGATGGCGAGGGCCGGCCCAGGGAACGGCTGGCGCTCAGACGTCTCCATTCCGAGGTACCTCGCGACCTTCCTGACCTCGTCCTTGTAGAGGTCCCGGAGCGGTTCGATGAGCTCAAGCTCCATCTCCGCCGGCAGGCCTCCGACGTTGTGATGCGACTTGATCGTGTCCCTGACAAGGTCTCCGGACTCTATCCAGTCGGGGGCAATCGTGCCCTGCACCAGGTACTTCGAGCCGAATGCCCTCGCCTCCCGCTCGAAGACGCGGATGAACCTCTCGCCGATGATCTTGCGTTTCTTCTCCGGCTCCTCCACGCCTTCCAGAGCGTTGAGGAACTCCTCGGACGCGTCGACGAGCTTGAAGTTGATCCCGAGCCTGGAGAGCATCTCTCCGACGTATTTCGTCTCTCCATTCCTCATTAGGCCAGTGTCTACGTAGACAGCGAGGAGCCTGTCGCCGATCGCCCTGCTCACCACCGCCGCTGCGACGGTGGAGTCCACGCCTCCGGAGCAGGCGATCATCGCCCTGTCCTTGATTGAAGAACGAAGCGCCGCGACCTGCTCGTCAACGAACTCCTTGGGCTCGAACATCAACCGCCCACCTCCTCCGAATCCTTCTCGACCTGCTTCTCCATCTCCTTGCGGTGGGCCACAAGCGCCTTGCGAATCTTGCCGTCCTCAACCGCTAGTATCTCCGCAGCTAGGAGCGCGGCGTTCTCGCTCCCGTCCACCCCGACCGCTGCCACAGGTATCCCCGGGGGCATCTGGACGATCGAGAGTATGGAATCGAGGTTTACCTTGCCGCTGACCGGCACGCCGATGACTGGCCTTACAGTATAGGAGGCGATCGCACCAGGAAGGGCCGCGGCCATGCCCGCAATGGCGATGAAGACCTTGGCGTCGCTCTCCTCGACCATCTTCTTCACCCGTCCCGGGCTGCGGTGCGCCGAGGCGACGATCATCCCGGCCCCGATTCCGAACCGCTTGAGGGTGGAGACCGCCTTCTGCCCCACCTCTAGGTCGCTCTTGCTTCCCAAAATCACCAGGACCGAGGGCATGATGCCCTCTCAAATGGTGGGAGAATAAAAGGGTTTCGAAGCTGGGATAGAAGTGGTTCGGAAGGCGATCAGCTCTTCATGATCGCCAGAAGGAACACGCCTATCGCTATCCCCGCGCCGATCACGGCCGCGATGATGTTGACGAAAGCGCCCCAAATGACGTTGCTCAGGTTCGTGTCTAGCTGAATCCACTGAGGCCCACCGTACATCGTGGCGTAAATCCAGAATATCCCAACAATCAGGCCTACGATCAGGAGGACTGCCCCGATCGCTCGGCTCTTTCCGCTCCCAAAGTAGGCGGTGAAGGCGCCGGCCAATATCATGAACAGGCCGAATACCAGCACCAACACAGTCAGGAAGTCCATCAGGCTCATCTTTTTTTCACCTTCTGTCTCAGAACTTAATTCCGGTAAGGGTCTTCGTGTCGATGACACCGGGGATCGATCGGATCTTGTCCACGACCACTTGCCCCAGGAGGTTGAAGTCGTCCGCCTCTATCTTGGCAATCAGATCATACTCTCCGAAGAGAGGATGAAGCTCCACGACCTCCTTGACCTTAAGGAGCTCATTGTAGACCTCGTGCTCCTTAGCAGGTGCCGTGCTGATCAGGACGAACCCCACCGCCATAGCGGTTCACCGGAGCCGGTTACGACCTTGACTCAAATAAAGCTTTCTGTAAAGGATGTCCCCTCTGGACAGTCTGGCGGAACGACGGACGCAGCGCTAATGGTCAAAACAGAGTTCGGGCGCGTGCCTCGACCTGCGACCAAGTCGGGACGTTCGTGAGCGACCCTCGCGCCTCGATCACGAACGAAGCGGCCGCCGCCCCGGTGATCGCGCTCTTCCTCAGGTCGTAGCCGCGGAACCTTCCCGCGTAAAAGCCGGCACGGAACGCGTCCCCGGCGCCGGTCGTGTCGACCACCTTCTTCGGCTTGACCGCTGGGACCGTGAAGGCCTCCTCGCGGGTGATGATCCTGCTCCCTCTCGAACCGAGCGTGTTGACCAGGACCTCGACGTGATCGAGAAGCTGTTCTGGCTTCTCCATATTCAGGTACTTCAAGGCGGTCCGTAGCTCGTTCTCGTTGCAGAAGAACGTCGTCGCCTTGGATATCGCTCGCTTGAACCTCTTCTCGTCCCATACGTGGTGTATCTCCTGCGCCGGGTCGAAGCTGATTCGCCTGCCCGCCTTCGCGCAGACGTCCATGACCTTCAGGTAATAGTCCGGCCGGCCGGTCATGATGTGCACCCAGTCCGATTCGAGCGCCGCCTCGGTGCGGGGGGCGAACCTCTCCATCTCGCCCATCGGCCCCTGATACACGTACGCAATCTGGTCGTGCTCTTCGTCCGAGACGATCCAGACGGTCGGCGTTTCTTGCCCGTCGACCACCACGAGGTCCCGCAGGTCGACCCCAAGGTCGGTCATCTGCTTCCTGAAGCCGTCCGGTAGATCGCTACCGACGTAGGAACAGAGGGCGGTGGGGACGCCCAGGCTGGAGGCGATCGTGGCGACGTTCGCGCCGGTGCCGCCGTAGTACGAGCGCTTCTCCTCCACATTGACGGAGGTGTTCTTCTCCGGGAACTTCTTCAGGCTGAGGATGTAGTCGAGGTTGGTGTGCCCGTAGACGCAGAGGTACGGCCGCATCAGGTACCCTCTTGCCAGCTCGCCAGGTATTTCTTCTGCGCGGCCGAGAGCTCGTCGATCTCGACTCTCATCGCCTGCAACTTTAGAGTCGCGACCTCCCGGTCGATCTCCGGCGGGACGTTGTAGACCCCAGGCTCGAGCTTGGAGTGATTCAGCACGAGGTGCTCTAGGCTCAGCGCTTGAATCGAGAAGCTCATGTCCATGATCTCGACCGGATGGCCCTGCCCCGCGGCGAGGTTCATCAGCCTTCCTTCGGCGATGAGATACGCCTTCCTTCCTCCCGGGAGCTTGTACTCGTCGACGAACTCCCGCACTCGCTTCGGCTTGCCGAACTTCTCGAGCGCCGTCTTCGAGATCTCGTTGTCGAAATGCCCCGAGTTGCCCATCACGCAGCCGTCCTTCAGGACCTTGAGGTGCCTGTCGGTGATGATGTCCCTGTCGCCGGTGGCGGAGATGATAATGTCCGCGACCTTCGCCGCCTCCATCATCGGCATGACCTGGAAGCCATCCATCCTCGCCTCGATCGCCCTTATCGGATCGATCTCTGTGACGATGACGGTCGCGCCCAGCCCCTTCGCCCTCATCGCGATGCCCCTGCCGCACCAGCCGTAGCCAGCCACGACGAGGTTCTTCCCCGCGATCAGGAGGTTCGTTGCGTTCATGAAGCCGTCGAACGTGCTCTGCCCCGTCCCATAGCGGTTGTCGAAGAGGTACTTCATCTGAGCGTCGTTCACCGAGATCACCGGGAATTTGAGCTTGCCTGCCTTCGCCATGGAGCGCAATCTGATGATGCCGGTGGTCGTCTCCTCGTTGCCACCCTTGATGTCCTTGAGCTGCGAGCGTCGCGCGGTGTGCAACATGTTTATCAGGTCGGCCCCGTCGTCGATGACATAGTCTGGCTTGAGGTCCAGGACCGCATTCAGGTTCTTGTAGTACTCATCGGTCGACTCCCACTTCTTGGCGTACGTCTCGATGCCGTAGCTCTCGTTCAGCGCGAGCGCCACGGAGTCATCGGTCGAGAGAGGATTACAGCTCGCCAGTCGCACCTTCGCTCCCGCCTCTGCGAGGCTCACCGCTAGCATTCCCGTCTTCGCCTCGACATGCAGCGCCATGCCGACGCGGACCCCCTCCAAGGTTCCGCTCTTGATCAGTCTCTTGCGGACCGCGGCGAGGACGTCCATGTGCGAGTTCGCCCATTCCAGCCTGCGCTCTCCCTTGACCAGCAAGTCGTCGGCCATCTTACCCCACCTGCATCCGTCGTCCGTTGCTTATCCTTTGCCTTCCGCCGCGATCCCCTCTAGCCTGGCTGCCATCAACTTGAGCGTGGCGGCGAGATTGGCAGCGTTGTCGAACGCCGCGAGGACCTTCCTCCTCTTCGGCTCGTTCCTGAGGTCTGGCGCGCTATTCGACATGTTCGGGATCGCACGGGTGACCTCATCGACAACGGTAATCGAAGCGGCGCGGGCTGAGCGCGACAGCGGGTTCAGGTCGACAACGATCACCTTCTTGCCGGCGCGCACCAGCGCCTCCGCCCTGTCCCCATCTTCTAGCGGAACGAGGACGACGTCGGCCGAGAACACCCCCTCGCGCTCGCACAGTGCCCTATCCGAAGCAATGCCAGGCATCTTGGCGTCCTGATTCCTTCCGAGCACGCCTTTCCCGCCGGCTGCCTCCATGAACGAAACGACGAGTTCGATCCTCTTTTGCGTATGGTGAAAGAGGTTCACCTCTATCTTCGAGTCCGTCAGATCGGCAAGCTCGACGATCTCCTTTGAGCAGAGCGCGGCGGTGTTCCCGTTGACCGAGATGACTGGCCTCTTGGCCGAGAGAAGCAGCGCTGTCCCCACGATCTCGGCCGATCTCGCCGCGTCGGTCGTCTTCTCCCCAAGGATATAGTCAAAAGCCTCTCCCCTGCCGTGAGCGATCAGGCCAGAGGGCGAAACTATCCCCCTTCCCACCATCTCCGCCATCGTCTCCCGGGTGACCAGTGAACGGTAGCGGGGATGGTCCTTCGAAATCTCCACGCGCCTAATCCCGCCGCGTGGGATAAGGATTTGTCGCCCCGACGCGGAAGCATCTGCCACAAGGGTTAAACCGATGACCATGGCATGATTGTTCGACCGCCACTACCTCTGCCTCCGAAAAGGACGGAAATGCTTTTGATGGCCCGGCGCAAAGGTAATATAGTTTTGCAGAATGTTTAAATAGTATTAACGGCTTGACGGGCTTAACAATCGCGGAAACGACAAGGAGCTGCGACCAATGAAACTTCTTGGAGAGGTCCGTGAGGTAACCCACGAAGGGAAGCTCATCGTCAGAGGCTCTTTTGCGCCACATCCGAGGGACAGAGTGTTCGACGGTCGCAAGCGGCCCTTCGGCCAAGTTTACAGAATCTTCGGGCCAGTGAAGGCGCCATACGTTTCCATACAGGTTTCCAGCGATCAGAGTCTGCTATCGGCAGTCGGCAAACAAGTCTATGTGGAGGAGGCAGGACATGGCAAAGGCGGTAAAGGAAGGGACCGATGAAATAGAGCGCTGCCCAGAGTGCAACAGCGGGCACCTTGTCCGTGACTACGAACGAGGTGAGCTCATCTGCGAGGAGTGCGGGCTGGTCATCGATGACCAGTTCATCGACCAGGGTCCGGAGTGGAGGGCCTTCGACGTCGAGCAGGGCGAGAAGCGGGCAAGGACCGGCGCCCCGATGACGTACACCATCCACGACAAGGGTCTCTCGACCGAGATCTCCTGGAAGAACAAGGACTCCTACGGAAAGAGCATCCCGACCAGGAACCGCGCCCAGCTGTACCGCCTAAGGAAGTGGCAGCGCCGGATCAGGGTCTCCAACGCTACCGAGCGCAACCTTGCGTTCGCCCTGAGCGAGCTCGACCGGATGGCCTCGGCGATGGGGCTGCCGCGCAACGTGCGCGAGACGGCCGCCATGGTCTATAGGAAGGCGGTCAACAAGAACCTCATCCGCGGCAGGAGCATCGAAGGCGTCGTGGCCGCTTCTCTCTACGCCGCGTGCCGGCAGTGCAATGTCCCACGTACGCTCGACGAGGTCGCGAACTCGTCACGCGTCGGCAGGAAGGAGATCGGCCGGACGTACAGGTTCATGACCCGCGAGCTCAAGCTCAAGCTGATGCCCACGAGGCCACAGGATTACGTTCAACGCTTCTGCTCCGAGCTCAAGCTCAGCGGCGAGGTGCAGTCAAAGGCCGCGGAGATCCTGAAGGACGCGGCGAAGAAGGAGCTGACCTCGGGAAGGGGCCCCACCGGAGTCGCCGCGGCGGCGATCTACATCGCGAGCATCCTCTGCAACGAGAGGCGCACGCAGCGTGAGGTCGCCGACATCGCGGGCGTGACAGAGGTCACTATAAGGAACCGGTACAAGGAGCTCACCGAGAAGCTCGGCATAGAAATACAACTCTAGACCACTGGCCAGGCCGCTACGGAACTGGCGGCCGGCCTAGCAATTTATTTAACTGGCTGAGGCAATCCAGCGCGAGGTGCTCCATTGGTCAGCAAGAGGTCCATCTTCAAGCCGATCGCGATACTTGTGGTCATTGCTGGCTTGTTCACATTCGCCTCTTCGATAGACGTCTTCATCCTCAAGTCGAGCGCCGCCTACGGCACCCTCGCCGGCGTCGTCCTCATCCTTCTCTACTTCATTCTGGCCGGCCTAGAGATCGGCCTGTACCGCTCGATCTACCGGACCGAGGTCGGGAGCTGGAGGGGGATCTTCAACATCATTCTGATCGCGGTCCTGGCAAGGGCCTTCCTGGTCTGGACCAACTGGAACGTCCTGCAGAACCCGCAGTTTAGGATAAACTTTTCATCCACCAACTTCTTGGCGGCGCTCCAAACCTCGGACGCGTTCTTGTTCTTCGTGCTTAACGCGATATTCCTGATCATCGAGGGAATCGCGCTAGTCCTGTTAGTTACCAGCCGCAATCTGTTCGTGCCGACCGAGGAGGAGAGGAAGGCCGCGCTCAGGAGGTTCGGAGGTCAGTTGGTGAAGACGGTCTCAAACTGCCCGAACTGCCACACGATCGTGGAGAAGGACTGGATCCTCTGCCCCGAGTGCGGCGCGGCGCTCCCCCGTGCCTGCGGCAAGTGCGGCGCGCTCCTGGCCGGGGCGGTGGCGAAGTGCCCGAACTGCGGCATTGAGGTCGCGAGCCTGGAGAACTTGCAGCACTCGATCGACACATTGACGGCGATCTCGGAAGAGGAAGCGAAGCCCGAGGCGCGCTCGGTTAGATACGCTAGGTTGGCGGAGGCCTACCTCAAGGCGGGCGACCTCGACAACGCGACCGAGGCTTACCGCAAAGCGATCCATTTCACCGAGTTCACTCGCAAGCAAAGCAACTTCATGGTCAAGATGGCAACTGTCCTGCAGAGCGCGGGAAGGGATCAGGAGGCGTTCCAGATCCTCGATGCGGCGCTCGAGCTCGACCCGGAGGACGCGGCCGGCGCGAAGGCGGTGAAGAAGCAGGTCGAGGCGCACGGCCTCTTCCTCGATGCCAAGAACGACCACGAGGAGAAGAACGACAGCGACGCGCTCGCGAAGCTACAGAAGGCGATCGAACTCGATCCCGAGGACGTTCACGGCGAGAAGGCACTGAAGGGAGAGATCGAAGCGCTCGAGTTAATCGAGAAGGCGAAGGTGGCGGTGCAGAACGGCAAGAACGACGAGGCCGTCACTCTGCTGGAACAGGCGGTCAAGGCCGACGTGAAGAAGAAGACGACAGCCGTAGCGGAGCTGGAGAAGCTCGCTCCCAAGGGAAGAAAGAAGAAGTGATTAGGGGCGGACCCGCCTTAGCCTGACGTACTCCACTTCTTTCGAGCTGACGGTGGCGAGCAGTATGTCTTTCTTCACCCCGTGGGCCAATCTGACCGCCCGCGATATCTCCGGCCAGGTCGCCTCGTAACCAACCGGCACCGCATGCACGAGGTATCTTGAATGGTGGTTATCTGGGTCACCATCGTAGACGCGGAAGTGAGTGCCGTACTTGAATCCTGTTTTGACCACCAGGCCCCGTGCGCGCATGTCGTCGTAGGCCCTCAGCCTCAGGTCGAAATCAGGCTGGATCTCCTCGGACTTCTTCTTGAAAGCGGCCAGCGCCATCTTCTTGCCAGTGCCCCGGACAATCGGGGCGACCCTTCCCGCCTTCATCAGGTGCGCCGTCTCGATCAACGAGAGCTGCAGGACGCGGCCGATCTGCTTGCCGTAGAATCCGTTCATGTGGAGAGCCTTGCCGGCCTCGCCTGCCACGAGGACCCTGTCCTTCAAGAGCAGCGCCTCGACCTGTCCCTCCCCGGCGGCGTCCTTGGACAAACCCTTCGGGTCAGCCTTGGCCGCCTGGTAGAAGGTTATGTCTCCTTCCTCGTCGACGACCCCGAGCATCAGCTCCTTCCTCGTCCTTTGCGAGGTATCGCTTAACCGGATCATGTCCCTGATGCGGAAGGTCGCCCTCTCGGAGATGGCATTGACCCAGTGCTTCGTTTGGGAAGTGGAGGGCGTCCCGCCGCGGGGGTAGACGCGGAAATCGAAGTCGCCCGCGTCCGCCTTGACGATGTAGCCTCTCTGCCTCAGGTCGCGGTAGACGATGTAGTGGATCTCGAAGTCCTGGAGCGCCCTTGCCGCCTTCTGGATGAGCTCTGTGTTGTCGACCTCCCGTCCCTTATCGAGCACCTTCAGACGGTCGCTCTCCAGGAGATAGAGCGCCTCGAGCAGGTCCAGCTCCAGGCCTCCGCCGGGTAGGGGATAGCCATAGAAGCCCTTGTTGTATATCTGACTCCCCTCCGCCTGGTCGCTGATGATGACCGACTCGTCGACTAGCTCGCCGGGCATGCGGCTCGTAAGCGAATGCCTCGTGGTAATACTATCCCTTCCGGCCCGCTTCGAATGATGCCTCCTACGACCGACCGTGCGAAACCTCGATATATCAGGGCGGCACTCTACACAACCTCAGGTTGTTAACAAGTGATGAAATGAACGAACTCCCAGATCTGGACATGCTGCTCTCGGTAATCGAGAATCCGACCAGGAGGAGGATCCTGATGGCCCTGGTCAGGGAGCCGCACTATCCCCTCCAACTGTCAAAGGAGCTCGGCATGAGCCAGCAGGCCGTGATGAAGCACCTGAAGCTGCTGGAAGAGATGAACCTCGTACGCTCGTACCCAGAGCAGAGCGACCAAGGGGGGCCGACGAGGAAGCGTTACGTGCCGACGACGAAGTTCACGATTATCGTGGATTTCGGCCCTGGCCTCTTCGACGTCGCGCTTGTCAAGGTCGCCATCAGAGACGTCGAACGCGAGGAAGAGATCGCCGACGAGGGCGCGAACGATCTGATGGAGGCTGGGGACAAGGCCAACCAGCTCAGGGGGATGGTGGCTGGGATCGACGGAGAGCTCGAAGAGATCCAGTCGAGGCGGGACCTGCTGATCGAGATGAAGGAGAGCGCATTGGAGGAGGCCGCTCATC
Organism: Methanomassiliicoccales archaeon; assembly: GCA_050015815.1. Taxonomy (GTDB): domain Archaea; phylum Thermoplasmatota; class Thermoplasmata; order Methanomassiliicoccales; family UBA472; genus JAJRAL01. The sequence goes on from JBEKAR010000018.1 coordinate 11,067, forward strand.
TGGCAGAGAACCAGATCGGGGACTACCAGGTCAGGCGGATCGTCTTCGAATTCATTAAGAGACCGGAACTGACACCTGAGCAGATCGCCGTGAACCTGGACCTCCGCGACGATTTGGTCCGCCAGACGATCGGCAAACTGAGGAGCGTGAAATGAATGGCCAAGGACAAGGGATGCGACGAGGACTGTGCGAAGCAGCTCGAGAAACTGCTTGAGACCATGGACAAGGAGATGGACAAAGCGGCGAAGATAGTCAACCGCGCCGGCAAGCAAGCCTACGATGCGATGCCTAAGGAGCTCAAAGACGCTGGCAAGAGAGTCAACAACATAGCTGACGCCGTGGCCGCCGACGTCAGGGAGGACGTGCCTAAGATCGAGAAGGAGATAGACAACTTCGGCAGGCGGATGGAGAAGTACGCTCGGGACGTCAGGGACGCCATGAGGTCCGAACTGAAAAGTAATAAATAGAAGTTCTTACATTCTCGGATGCTAGTCGCAAGTTATCAACTAATGGTTCATAACTACGACAATCAACACCTGGACGGTGGATGAATGGCAGAAGATAAGAATGACAAGAAGAAGCAGGAAGTCGCCCCCTACAGGGTCTACGGCCCGTGGCTGCTGAGACCCTGGGGCCCCTCAGGCATGATGCGCGAGATGGAGAGGATCATGGACGAGATGGAGGTGCCCGGCTGGAGGCCAGCCCTGGCGGCGCTGACGCGCTACCCGGCCATCGATGTCAAGGACGAGGGCGACAAGTACGTGGTGAAGGCGGACCTGCCGGGGATAGGCAAGGCCGACGTGAATGTGAGCGTGGGCGAAGGGATCCTCGAGATCTCGGCGAAGAACGAGAGCTCCGAGGAGACGGAGAAGGAGGGCTACATCCGCAGGGAGCGTGGCTACATCAACTACAACCGGCGCCTGGTGCTCCCAGAGGACGCAAGCGAGGACGTCGAGGCGACGATGGACGAGGGCGTTCTGAAGCTCACGATCAACAAGAAGAAGCTGCCCGAACAGGAAAAGAAGAAAAGGGTCGAGGTGAAGTGAGAGCTCGACCTATGAAGCTAGGAATCACAGAACAGGATGAATAACATGGACTCGTCAGAGAAAGTGCTCAAGGTCGCGGAAGCGAAGTCAAAGGATGCAAGCAGAGGCATCGCTAGAGTGGACCCGGCGGTGATGGACATACTGGGCCTGACGCCTGGGGACATCATCCAGATCGAGGGGAAGAAGCGAACTGTAGCGATAGTCTGGCCGGGGTACCCGGAGGACGCCAACCGCGGCTTGATACGCATCGACGGCATGATCCGTCGGAACGCCGAGACGAGCATCGACGAGAAGGTCGCGATCCGGAAGATCGCGGTCAAGGAGGCGCAGAAGATCACCTTCGCGCCGACCGAGCAGCTGCGTATCATGGGCGGTGAGGAATACCTCAACCAGTCGCTCGAAGGAAGGGCGGTGACCAGGGGCGACGTGATCGAGATCAATGTCATGGGCCGCCGCATCGACCTGATTGTCTCGTCGTACGCACCCGGAGCCGACGCGGTCCTGGTGAACCGCGCGACCGAGGTGAAGATCAGCGACAAGCCAGTCGGGGAAGGCGCCGCGCACATACCCAAGGTCACCTACGAGGACATCGGCGGACTGAGCGACGAGGTGAAGAAGGTCCGCGAGATGATCGAGCTGCCGCTCAGGCATCCCGAGCTGTTCGAGCGCCTCGGGGTCGAAGCTCCGAAGGGCGTGCTGCTGCACGGCCCCCCAGGCACGGGCAAGACCTTGCTGGCCAAGGCCGTCGCGGGCGAGACGAACGCCAACTTCGTCTCAATCGGAGGGCCGGAGATCATGAGCAAGTTCTACGGCGAGTCGGAGGAACGCCTGAGGGAGATCTTCAAACAGGCCGAGGAGAACGCTCCGACGATCATTTTCATCGACGAAATCGATTCGATCGCCCCGAAGAGGGACGAGGTGAGCGGCGAAACCGAGAGAAGGGTCGTCGCTCAGCTCCTTGCCCTGATGGACGGACTGGAATCGAGGGGGAAGGTCGTGGTGATAGGGGCCACGAACCGGCCGAACGCCCTCGATCCGGCGATACGGAGACCGGGCAGGTTCGACCGAGAGATCGAGATCAACATCCCGAACCGGGACGGTCGCCTTGAGATACTGCAGATACACACCCGCGGCATGCCGCTGGCGAAGGATGTCGACCTGGAGAAGCTGGCGGACCTGACGCACGGCTACGCCGGAGCGGACCTGTCCGCCCTGTGCAAGGAATCGGCGATGCATTCGCTGCGCCGCATCCTGCCGGAGCTCGACCTGGAGGCGGAGCAGATCCCGGTCGAAGTGCTCAACAAGATCATCGTGAAGAAGGCGGACTTCTTCGACGCCTTGCGCGAGATGCAGCCTTCGGCGCTGAGAGAGGTGCTAATCGAGAGGCCCAACGTGCATTGGGACGATATCGGCGGACTGGAGGACGCGAAGCGTGAGCTGAGGGAGGCCGTTGAGTGGCCGCTCAAGTACGGCTCGGTCTTCGATCACATGCACGCCGTGCCTCCGAAGGGCATCCTTCTCTACGGCCCGCCGGGAACAGGGAAGACGATGCTGGCGAAGGCGGTGGCGACGGAGAGCGAGGCGAACTTCATCAACGTGAAGGGCCCGGAATTCCTGTCGAAGTGGGTCGGCGAAAGCGAGAAGGCGGTCCGCGAGACGTTCCGCAAAGCGAGACAGGCATCACCCTGCATCGTCTTCATGGACGAGATCGACTCAATCGCACCCACAAGGGGGGGGGATTCGGACAGCCACGTTTCCGAGAGGGTCATCTCTCAGCTGTTGACCGAGATGGACGGCCTCGAAGCGCTCAACAACGTCGTCGTCATCGCCGCGACGAACCGGCCTGATATGATCGACCCGGCGCTGCTGCGCCCGGGAAGGTTCGACCGATTGGTAAGGATCGGTCCCCCGGATCTCGAGGCGAGGAAGCAGATACTCTTGGTGCACACCAAGGACCGCCCCCTCGCGGCGGATGTGGACATAGACGAGCTGGCTAGGCGCACCGACGGATTCACCGGCGCGGACATAACCGCGGTCGTGAACGAGGCGACCATGCTCGCGATCCGCAAGCTCGTGGCCAAGCACGCGGAGATCAAGCCCGAGCTCCTGAAGAAGGAGCAGATTGGGATGGAGAGCTTCGAGGAGGCGCTCAAGCGTGCCAAACCGGTGGCGCGCACGGAGCTGGGCAAATACGAGAAGATCGTCAAGGACTTCGAATACGTGAGGTGAGGAGATGGCAAGGGAAGAGGGGAAGAAGCGGAGCGACTGGGACGACTTCTTCGACGAGTTCGGCCAGGAGTTCAGCGAGATGAGGAACCGGTTCGACCAGATCATGGAGAGCTTCATGAGGGGTGAGCTGGACCCCGAGAGCAAGCCGCTGATCTATGGCTTCTCGATGAGGGTAGGGGGCGACGGAGCGCCGATGATCCAGGAGTTCGGGAACGCCATGGGCGCATCCCAGCCAGGGGAGAGCAAGGAGCTGTTGCGCGAGCCGCTGACCGACATCATCGAGTCGGATGACAAGGTGAGAGTGATCGTCGAGCTCCCTGGCGTCGAGAAGAAGGATATCAAACTCAACGCGGACGGAAAGGAATTGGACATCGAGGTCGACATCCCGGACAAGAGATTCAGCAAGCATCTCGACCTGCCGTGCGACGTGGACCCCGGGAGCGCGAAGGCGAATTACAAGAATGGGGTGCTCGAGGTGCTCCTCACCCGGAAGGCGCCGAAGCGGAAGGGGAAGGCCATCAAGGTCGACTAGACGTTCAAGCGAAGCTCACCCAGGCAGAAACGGTCCGGCGAACGGTTATATAGAAGTACTGCCTGCTAAGTAGCGTGCACCGAGAAGAGCTGATAGCTCAGGTGAGGGAGACCCTCGCCCGCGCTGGCTTCTACGTCTCGAAGCCTCTGAACATGCGCAGCATCAGCTTTGACATCGTCGCGAGAAGGGACAAGGCCCTTCTCATTGTCAAGATCCTTTCGAACGTCGACGCGTTCTCCAAGGAGAACGCCGACGAGATGAAGGCGCTGGCGGAAGCGCTCCAGGCCTCCCCGCTCATGATCGGGGAGCGCTCCGGTTCGGGTCCGGTGGAGGACGGCATTGTATACAGCCGGTTCTCCGTTCCGATAATCTGCGTCCAGACCCTCTCCGACTATCTGCTCGAGGGGGTCCCGCCGTTCATCTTCGCCGCCCCTGGAGGGCTGTATGTCAAGCTTGACAGCCTGGCGCTGAGGAAGGCGAGGGACGAGAGAGGCATCAGCCTGGGCAACCTGGCCGGGGTCGCGGGCGTATCACGCCGCACCATCCAGATGTACGAGTCCGGCATGGGGGCGATGATCGAAGTCGCGGTCCGGCTCGAGGACTATCTGAAGCAGCCGATGGTGATCCCGGTGGACATCCTCGACTATCGTCACTCCGAGGCGAGCCCATTGGCGCAGGACACCGCTTCCATGGACGATTTCACCAGGCAGATCTTCGTCCGCTTGGAACAGATGGGTTTCTCTGTCGTTCCGACGGCGAAGTGCCCGTTCGAGGCGCTCACGAAGGACCGCGACCTGCTGATCCTGACCGGCGTGGGGCACAAGGAGACGAAGCTGTTCGAGAAGGCGAAGGTCGTCTCGGACCTGGGGAAGATAACGGAGACCAGGTCTGTCATCTTCATCGAAAGGGTGAAGTCAAGGTCAAGCATCGAGGGCACTGCTCTCATCGGGAGGGACGAGCTTGGGGCAATGGACGAAACGGACAAGCTCTTCCACCTGGTCGAGCAGAGAAGCAGTGACACCGATGCGAAGCGTTAGGATCGGCACCTCCACGGTGCACGTGTTCGGGGTCCTGAAGGGACTGGTCTCCGAGTCGATGAAGGTCGAGAAGGCGGTCTCGGCATTGAGCCCGGACCTGGTCGGGGTCGGCGTCTCCCATGAAGAGCTGGAGGCGCTCAAGGTCAAGGCGGACTACTCGCTCTACGAGATGTCCGTCCTGGAGGAGGTCTACTCCGTCTACATGGAGAGCTTCGGCCCGATCTCGCTGCCCACCCCGGCGTACGTCAAGGCGCTCGACGTCTGCGCGGAGAAGAAGATACCGATCGAAGCGGTCGACCTGAACGACGCGGACTTCACCGAGGCGTACTGTCAGCACATCGGCGCGACGGAGATGGTGAGGGAGGCGTTCTTCACACGAAGCATCGGCCGGAAGAAGTTCGACATCTCATCCCCTGAGGCGTTCGCCTTGGATTGGGACCGCCGCCTGAACAAGGCCAGCGGCTTCAGGCTGCTCGAGATGGAGCGCGAGGAGCATATGGCGCAGAGGCTGTTCGACCTCTCCGTGAGGTATTCGATCATCCTCGCCGTGATTGAGTACGAGCGTTACGAGGCGGTGGCGGACCTCCTGGAGAAGAAGGAACCGGCCAGGACGTCTGGCTCCTGATAGTCCGACGCACTTTACCATGCAGTGTTTTTATAGCCATCAGGGCCTGCCTGTCTGATGGTAGAGAAGGCTGACCTGGCGACCAGGTTCACCGAGAAGGTGGACCGCTTTGTGGCGTGGCTCGAGAAGGACCGCCTCTCCATCATCGCGATCTTCGCCTACGTCGTCATCGTCGCCGCCATCCGCGACCTGCTCGAGTACTTCCTCCTCGACCAGCCGTTCGTCACGACCCCTCATCCCTGGATCTTCAGCATCGCTCACCACGTCTCTTTCTACGTCGTCGTCTTCCTCGGTCTGATCTTCCTCCTTTCCGCGTTCTCTGGCAGAGGAGTGAGGCGTGTCACGAACTTCGTGGTCATGTTCTGGTGGATCATCATCCTGCCGCCGGTCATCGACCACTACATCGGCGGTCTAAACACCAACTACGCTTACTTTTCCATCACCGACTTCGTCAATGCCTTCTTCCACTTCAGCGGCGAGACGTTCCACATCGGACAGGCGACGGAGGTCATCGTCATCCTCTTCGCGCTCTTCGCCTACACGATCTGGACGCAGAAAGAGCTGTGGCACTCGATCCGCGATCGGGGACTGCTCGCGCTCCGCGTCGGCTTCTTGGTGTTCTTCACCTTCATCTCGATGTTCATCATCGCGACGCCGGCGACATTCCTGCCGGTCGGCTTCGTCAACAACATCCCGGTGTTCCCGGCTTTCGACCTGACGAGGTACTATCAGTACCCCCTATTCCTTCTCCTCTACTATCTCGTCGCTGGCATCATAGTCTCGCTGGCGATCTACTACTTCGCGATGAAGAGCACGTTCGGCAACGTGCTCAGGAGCATGCGTCCCGCCCAGACCCTCTTCTTCGGCGCGGTCGTCGCCGCGGGCATCGTCACCGGCTGGAGGATTGATTTCAGCCTCGACCTAGTCACGCACATCTTCCAGACGCCGTATTGGGTCAACTTGGCCTTTGCGGGCGTCGCCATCATCGCCGCATTGGTCGCCTGGCAGGTCTCGACCATGTGGAACGACCTGAGCGACGCGCGCTATGACGAGAGGAGACCCGACAGGTTGATCGTGACTGGCGCGATGCCGTCGCGGTACATCGCCCAGTTGTCGATCGTGCTGGCAATTGTGGCGGTGCTCCTCTCCTTCCTCTTGTCGGTATTCCATGCAATGATCATGGCGGCCATCCTCGGACTCGCTTACCTCTATTCGTTCGAGCCGGTCCGGTTCAAGTCGAAACTGCTCTCACCGCTCATAATCGGGGTGGGGACATCGATGGCTTTCATCTACGGCTACATCACGCCCTACAGCGTGGTCGAGCCCTACACGGAGGGCCACATCTACTACCCCTTCCTCACCGGCGTGGTATCGATCCCCACCCTGACATTGCTCGGTGTCGAGCTCGCCGGCCTGATGTTCCTTGGTCTGGTCGTCGGCTCGATGGTGACGGACATCAAAGGCTTTGGCGAGGACAAGCGCGCCGGCGTGCGCACGGTCTACACGATCATGGGCAGAGAGAAGGGAGCGAGGATCGTCTCGATCCTGATCTCCCTGGTCGCACTCACCCCGCTCGTCCTGTTCCAATCCCCTCAGGACTTGATCGTGTTCCCGGTCCTCGGGGCGGCGGCCGGGACCCTATTCTATTTCAGGATGGATTCGCGCCCTGTGCTGATCATCGCCTTGATCGGACTGGTCTACGCCGCTTTCCGATACCTCATGATTCTCTGATCGGACCAATCGAGGAGAAGAATAGGGGCAGGAATCGGGGGGCAGCGAGCCTGGCGAGCTCGAGCCAATCTTCCTCACCGCGGGCGATGTCAGCGCAGACATCCACCAGCTCGGGCATTCTCTTGAAGTTGCGGAACAAGTGCTCCGTC
>JBEKAR010000019.1:0-18121 GCA_050015815.1 Methanomassiliicoccales archaeon
AACGTACGCGGAGAGCACGTCGGTTGAGCTTGAGAGAAGGTTTCGCAGAATGGAGAAAGACCTGAAGATTCTCGTCGGATCTGGAGAGGTGCGCACAACGAATCCAGAGAAGATGAGTGCTGAGGACGTGCTGGCCTATGTCGGCTTTCAGAGAAAGAAAGGACTGAAGGAGACAGCGATTAGCCACAACGTGACGGTCTTGAAGAGCTTGCTAAGCCTAGTAGGGAATCCGGCTGTCGACCAGTGCAAGGCCAGAAACCCGACTGCGATGCCCAAGAAGAGGAAAGCGAGGATGCCTTCGATGAAAGTGGAAGACTTCCATCGAGTCCTAGCGGAGGCGAGAGCTGTGGCTGATTCAGATTGGATCAGGATGAAGGCGTACACCATTGTGGTCCTAGCCATTTGCACCGGGCTCAGGCTAAAGGAGATCCGAATGAGCCGCGTCTCTGACGTTGACCTCGATGATGGAATAATGCACGCGGAGCACGTCAAGGGAGAAGGCACCTACGGAGAGCCCAGGCCGACCGTGATCATGCTCGAGGGTCTAGACGTCGTGGCGAGGTATCTCCGGGTCAGGAACGAGTTGGTCAGCAAGAAGTGTCCATCCAATTTGGCTCTCTTTCCAGCTATGAGAGACGAGGTGGACGGATACTACTCGACGAACGGTATCGAGAGATTGAAGCGGCTTGTCGAGAGCGAAACGGGCATCAAGTTCGACCTGAGGATGTGCAGGAGAACGTTCGGACAGATGCTGATAGACCGGGGTTTGAACTTGGATTCCGTTTCGGTCATGATGGGTCATGCGAATACGAAGACCACAGAGACGTTCTATTGTCGCAAAAGGCCAGAAGTGGCTATTAGGGAGGCTCAAGCGCTCTGTAAGGGCGAAATGAGCCACCCAGATGCAAAAAACCTCAAAATTGAAAGTGGCGAGTGGACGATTGGCTATGCTTAGGAGCGCGAAGGGGGGGATTTGAACCCCCGAGCTCTTTCGAGCATTGGATCTTTGCCCCGCGAGTGCGAGATAGCAATCCAACGCCTTGCCTGGCTGGGCCACCTCCGCTTAAGGGCTCTGACAAGGCGAACATGCCTTAAATCTTTTCTCGTGGGCCACATTCCGACTTGACCGCTTAGTGAGCTGAAGCGTCCACAACGGAAGAGGCATTCCTTCTTTCGCAATCGACCACGATGACGTCGATAGCAATGCTCTCTTGTGCTCTCGGCCCGCCACATTAGGCCTATCGAGACCGATGTTCTGGAGGCTGGGCAGAAACCTCCTTATAGGCAGAGGGAGTAGAGAGAGTATGTGCGGCATGCGTGAGCGCATGGCGCATCCCTAGCATCTCGGAACGGTTAAATACTAGACCGAGGTTAAGGGAGAATACCTCGAACACAGGTCGCGTTTGGGTCCTGAGATCAGGCCGTCTGGCCTTCAATGATTGACCCATATTCCAAACCTGTGTACAACGATGGGGAAGCGAGATCTCCGTTCGAAGAACGTGTTCTCTCGTTTCTGACGCTCGATGACTAGAGTATCACGATATCGTGGTACGTCGGTGAAACTTGGTATACTGCCAATTTCTGAAATGACATCCTTGAGGCATTCAAGTCATGTCTCAGGATCGATTCCGGTTGATCCTGCCGGCGGCCACCGCTATTGGAATTCGATTAAGACATGCGAGTCGAGAGACGTAAGGTCTCGGCGAACCGCTGAGTAACACGCGGATAACGTGCCCTAAGGTGGAGGATAACCTCGGGAAACTGAGAATAATACTCCATAGATCTAGGATGCTGGAACGCTTCTAGGTTCAAAGCTCCGACGCCTTAGGATCGGTCTGCGGCGTATCAGGTCGTAGTGGGTGTAACGGACCCACTAGCCTACGACGCGTATGGGCCTTGAGAGAGGAAGCCCACAGATGGACTCTGAGACATGAGTCCAGGCCCTACGGGGCGCAGCAGTCGCGAAAACTTCACAATGGGGGCAACCCCGATGAGGGGATTCCAAGTGCTAGCACTATGTGTTAGCTGTTCTTCTGTCTAAAAAACTGGAGAAGTAAGGGCCGGGTAAGACGGGTGCCAGCCGCCGCGGTAATACCCGCGGCCCGAGTGGTGGTCGATATTATTGAGCCTAAAACGTCCGTAGCCGGTCTTGTAAATCCTTGGGTAAATCGGCCAGCTTAACTGTCCGAAGTCCGGGGAGACTGCAAGACTTGGGATCGGGAGAGGTCAGAGGTACTTCTGGGGTAGGGGTAAAATCCTGTAATCCTGGAAGGACCACCGGTGGCGAAGGCGTCTGACTAGAACGAATTCGACGGTGAGGGACGAAGCCCTGGGGCGCAAACGGGATTAGATACCCCGGTAGTCCAGGGTGTAAACGCTGCGGGCTTGGTGTTGGGGGTCCTTTGTGGGCGCCCAGTGCCGGAGAGAAGTTGTTAAGCCTGCTGCTTGGGGAGTACGTCCGCAAGGATGAAACTTAAAGGAATTGGCGGGGGAGCACCGCAACGGGAGGAGCGTGCGGTTCAATTGGATTCAACGCCGGACAACTCACCAGGAGCGACGATCACATGAAGGCCAGGCTGATGACCTTGCTTGATTCTTCGAGAGGTGGTGCATGGCCGTCGTCAGTTCGTACCGTAAGGCGTTCTCTTAAGTGAGATAACGAACGAGACCCTCACCATTAATTGCCAGCTTTCTCTCCGGAGGGAGTGCACATTAATGGGACCGCTGCCGCTAAGACAGAGGAAGGAGAGGTCAACGGTAGGTCCGTATGCCCCGAATCTCCTGGGCTACACGCGCGCTACAAAGGTTGGGACAATGGGCTCCGACATCGAAAGGTGAAGGCAATCTCGAAACCCAATCGTAGTTCGGATTGAGGGTTGTAACTCACCCTCATGAAGCTGGATTCCGTAGTAATCGCTTGTCAACATCAAGCGGTGAATATGCCCCTGCTCCTTGCACACACCGCCCGTCAAGCCACCCGAGTAGGGTTTCAGTAAGGATATCTCATCTTGGGGTTTTCGAACTGAGATTCTGCAAGGAGGGCTAAGTCGTAACAAGGTATCTGTAGGGGAACCTGCAGATGGATCACCTCCTACGTGCGCAAGGGGAGGCATTCGTGCCTCCCCCCAATTTCCTTTTGGCAGGATATCAAGCACCAAACTGGTCATCGAGCGTCATTCGCGTTTTTCTTGGTTCAATGAGCAGCGCAGCTTCCGACTCACTACTGCGATCTGCGTCCGTGCCAAGCCATAAATACGCTCAAAGGAATCTCCCATTCCCGTGATTGGATGAAGTATATTTTTGTCACGGGCGGAGTTATTTCTGGCCTAGGCAAAGGCATAACCTCTTCCTCGATCGGACGGCTCCTGAAATCGAGGGGCCTGAAGGTCACGGCGATCAAAATCGACCCGTACCTGAACATCGATGCGGGCACGATGAATCCCTTCGAGCACGGCGAGGTCTTCGTCCTGGACGATGGAGGGGAGGTCGACCTGGACCTCGGCAACTATGAGAGGTTCCTCGACATCAACCTCACCAGCGATCACAACATCACGACCGGCAAGGTGTACCGTTCGGTCATCGAGAAGGAGCGGACGGGCGAGTACCTCGGCAAGACGGTTCAGATCGTCCCGCACATCACCAACGAGATCAAGTGCATGATCCGCGGGGTGGCGGAAGCGACCGGCGCCGATGTCTGCATCGTCGAGCTCGGCGGAACGGTCGGTGACATCGAGTCGATGCCGTTCCTAGAGGCAGTGAGGCAGATGAACACCGAGCTGGGGCGGGGCGAGAACTGCATGTTCGTCCACACAACCCTAGTCCCGATCCTAGGCACCGTCGGCGAGCAGAAGACGAAGCCGACGCAGCACTCGGTAAAGGAGCTGAGGTCAATCGGCATCCAGCCCGACATGATAGTGGCGAGGGCGACCGAGGCGCTCGAGTACGGCATCAAGCGCAAGATATCGCTCTTCTGCGACGTTCCGCTGGAGGCGGTGATCTCCGCGCCGGACGCAAGGACGATATACGAGGTTCCATTGACCCTCGAGGAGCAGGGGCTGACCGACTATGTCCTGAAGCGCCTGAACCTGGCGGGGGTGGACCAGGACATGGTATGGTGGAGGGACTTCGTCGGCCGGATCGTCAATCCGTCGAGGAAGGTCACCATCGCCTGCGTCGGCAAGTACACGCATCTCGGCGACTCGTACATCTCGCACCACGAGGCGTTCTATCACTGCGGGGCAGAGCTCGACACTAAGGTCGAGATGGTCTTCGTCGATTCCGAGGTCATTCAGGAGAAGGGCATCGTGCCTGAGCTCGCGAAGGCCGACGGCATCCTGATCCCCGGGGGCTTCGGCAGCCGTGGGATCGAGGGCAAGATCCTTACCGCGAGGTTCGCCAGGGAGAACATGGTGCCGTTCCTCGGCGTCTGCCTCGGGTTCCAGATGGCGACGATCGAGGTGGCGAGGACGCTGCTCGGCATGGAGCGGGCGAACACGACCGAGATCGACGCCGAGACCCCGTACCCCGTGATCGATCTGCTGCCGGAGCAGAGGGACGTGAAGAGGAAGGGAGCGACGATGAGACTGGGGGCGCAGCCAGTAGTCGTGAGCGAGAACAGCGGCGCGTTCGACCTGTACGGCAAGACCCTGGTCATGGAGCGCCACCGTCACCGCTACGAAGTGAACCCCAAGTACATCGAGAAGTTCGAATCGGTCGGCTGGAAGTTCACCGGCCGGTCCCCTGACGGCATCAAGATGGAGATCGGGGAGTTCGCGGGACATCCGTTCTTCGTCGCCTCGCAGTTCCACCCGGAGTTCAAGTCCCGGCCGGGGAAGGTCTCCCCGCTGCACTACGGACTGGTGCGGGCGGCGGTGAAGAAGAAGTACGGCACCTGAGCCAGCGTCGCGGGGAATCGCGATACATTTATAAACGCGGCGACTCTAGAGGGGGAAGATAGCATGCCTGACGATTACCTCTCACTGCTCGAAAGGGCCAAGGAAAAGCTCCCGGAGACGATCGAGAAGCATGAGCGCTTCACCGTCCCCGAGCCGGACGTCTTCCAGGAAGGCAAGACGACGGTCATCCGCAACTTCGGCGACATCGTCGACGCCCTGAGGAGGGAGCCGGAGCACCTCGTCCAGTACCTCCTGCGAGAGCTCGGTACGCCCGGCCACGTCGAGGGAAGGAGGCTCATCCTCAAGGCGAAGCTCGCGCCGCAGCAGATCACCGACCGGATAATGTCGTACACCGAGACGTTCGTGCTCTGCTCCGAATGCGGGCGCCCTGACACGCACATCAACAAGGAAGGAAGGGTCCTGATCCTCGAGTGCGAGGCCTGTGGGGCCCACCGACCAGTCAATGTGAGGAAGCAGGCCAAGGCGGCGGAGCAGGAGGCGATCGCCGAGGGCAACATATACGAGATGATGATCGAGGACGTCGGCAAGAAGGGCGACGGCATCGCTCGCAAGGACAACATCATCATCTACGTCCCCGGCACCGTCAAGGGCTCCAGGGTCAGGGTGAAGGTCACGAAGAAGACCGGCACGGTCGCGTTCGGAGTGGTCACCCAGGAGCCAGCGACGCGCTAGCGCCAGGCTCAGGTTCTTCCGTCCGCAAGTGATTGCGGCGGCGTTCTCAAGGAGGAGGATCTCAGGTGGCGCTATCTAGCACGTCAAGGCAGTACATCGCCTTCCTCACCCTCACCAACCTTGGATTCTACGTCTTCCAGAGCTATTACATCATCTACCTGAGGCAGAGCGGCCTCACCTTCACCGACATCAGCGTCATATTCGCGGCGAACTTCGTCGCCCTCGCGCTCTTCTGCCTCGTCGCAGGCAACTTCGCCGACCGCCACGGACGCAAGAAGGCTATCGTGCTCGGCGCCGTGGTCAACATCGCCGGCTTCGCCATCTACGGACTCTCGTCATCATTCTGGCCGTTCCTTGCGGCCGAGGTGATATTGGCCGGGGCGACCGCCCTCGTCAATGCCGGCCTCGAGGCGTGGTACATGGACGAGCTGAAGTGCGAGGGGTGCATCAGCGACGTGAGGGTCGCTCTCCCCCTGACGAGCGGCCTGAGCAACGTGCTTGGGATCGCCGGGGGTGTCGTCGGATCATTCCTTGCCGCATACACCCTGAACATTCCGATGCTCGCGGGCGCAGCGATCCTGATCATCCCATTGATAGTCGCGATCGGCATGTTCAAGGAGAACTACGGGGACCGGACCGGCGGTTTCTCCTCCTTGATCAGGTCGAGCATGTCGCACTTCAGGAAGAGCATGGCCCTGAAGGCGCTGACCGCTGGCGAGATGCTGCGCGGGTCGGCGATCATCGTCTACGTGATCATCTACCAGCCGTACCTTGTCGCCGTGGGGCTCGGGACGGACTACCTGGGAATATACTTCTCGCTGCTCATGATCGCGATGGCCGCGGGCAGCCTGCTCTCGGTCAAAGCGGCGGCCAGGTTCGGGAGGCACCGCCTCCTGGTGCTGAGCAGCGTCCTGCTCGTTTTCGCCTATCTGGCGCAACCGCTCGTCCATGACTACGTCCTCGCCGGGATCCTGTTCCTGATCACAGGCTTCTCTCAAGGACTGGGGCTGCCTTCCATCATGATCTGGAGGAACACGCTCATCCCCTCGAGGGTCAGGGCGTCGACGCTCGCCGTCTTGACCGTGATGCTCAACCTCTCAGCCGCGGTCATGAGTCTAGGGCTCGGACCCCTGATCGACGCGACCTCGATGGAGGCGGCGATGTATGTAGGCGCGATTCTCGCAGCGGCGGCCATACCCTTCTACTTCGTTGCGCACAAATGGTCCCTCCGGGTCAGGGACGAGCTGCAGGACATGCCTCCAGCCGGTCAGGCGATGTAGTCGTCGGTCGACGAGCGGTCGAAGCCCTCCACGAGCTCGATCTGTGTCCCCTCAGGCAGCGGGATCCTCCCCGGATAGGTCACGAAGGGCAGGAAGGCGGACAGGTCCTTGGCGAGCTTCGTCGCGAGATGCTCCTCGCCGAAGAGGAAGCGCGTGATCTCGTAGGCCTTCTTCTTGGCGCTCGCCTCGTCGACCAATCCAATCGTGTGCAGGTACTCGTGCAGCAGGACGTGGAATACGTAGGGCTTATAGAGCTCAGGATACGACTCTTTTACCCGCCTCAGCGGCACTTTGTTCAGGAGGATTATGTTCGTTCCCACCGGGTGCAGCCCGCCGATTGTGCTATCACGGCTCCCCCCGAGCTCCGCGAGGCCTAGCATCAGGCCGGAGCGGGAGACCCTTTCTGCCGCCTCCACCGCCTCCTTGACGACCTCGAAGATGTCAGGGATCGTCTCCGCCCTGTCGAGCTTGAGCGCGAACCTCTCCGGGAAGAACTCGTCGATGCCACGGCGTCTCATCGGCCCTGAATCGCAGCGCCGATGATAAAAGCCCCGCCCCAATTGCTGGCAGAGCGTGAGTGTAGCGGGATAGCGTTATCTAGGGCAGGCTCCATCCAAGCGTCCATGCGAGTCAGGACGCCGCTGGTGGCGATGTTCCTCATCTTCATCTCGGTCCAGCTTCTCGCCATCCTGCTCGTGCCGCTGTACCCGTCGCAGTATCAGGCGTTCCCCGACGTGAACAACCCCATCTACCCGGTGCTCTATGTCGCCCTCCTGCTCGCCATGACGGCGGTCATCCTTCTGCTGCTGCGCGCCGGATTGGGCGTGGTCATCAGGGGGTTCTTCCTATTCGCGATAGGCGTCTCCACCGCGGTCGTGGCGCTACCTCTCGTCTATCTGGTCGTGCCGGACCCGAACATCTCGTTCCTGATCTCGATCGCGCTCGGCGTGCTCCTGGTGGTTGCGCTTATCTTCAAGCCGGAATGGTATGTCGTGAACACCGCGGGTTTCGTGGTCGGCACCGGAGCGGCGATAATCCTCGGCATCTCGTTCGGCATCCTACCCGTCCTCATCCTGCTGATCATCCTCGCCGTCTACGACGCGATCTCGGTCTACAAGACGAAGCACATGATCACTCTGGCCGAGGGGGTCGTGCCTCTTCGCCTCCCGGTCATGTTCGTCGTGCCGAAGGCCAAGGGTTTCAAGATGGCCGACCTGAACGACAAGCCCCTGACTGCGGAGCCAGAAGAGCGAGAGGCCATGTTCATGGGGGTGGGGGACGCGGTCATCCCGGCCATCCTGACCGTCAGCTCCTACGTGTTCCTGCCCACCGCATCAGGCTCGTTCCAGTATGCCAGCCTCACCGTCGCCTTGGGCGTCGTCGCCGGCTCGGCGATAGGGTTCCTGGTGCTGATGCGCTACGTCCTGAAGGGCAACCCTCAGGCCGGGCTTCCGCTACTGAACGGCGGAGCGATAATCGGCTTCCTCATCACGTACCTGCTGATCTACCAGAACTTCAGCTTCGGACTGATGTGAACGGAACAAACGTGATATGGCCGCATGCCATACCTTCCACGAGCAGGGAAATATGAGGTTCATCATCGTCTCAGACGTCCACGGTCGCGACAGGGTCATCGGAATGGTGAACCGGCTAATCGCCAAGGAGGAAGCTGACGGGGTCATGGTCCTCGGCGACATCACGCACTTCGGCCCGGCGGAATGGGCGGGGGAGTTCCTCTCGAAGCTCAACGGGACCGTCTACGCCGTCCCGGGCAACTGCGACCCACCAGGGGTGAACGACGAGATCAAGCGCAACGCGATCTCGCTGCACAAGAGGAAGATCACGATCGAGGGGAAGACCCTTGTCGGCATGGGAGGTTCCAATCCCACGGTGTTTGAGACGCCGTTCGAGATGAGGGAGGACGAGATTGAAGGCTACCTTCGACCTCTTGCCGAGCACGACATGATACTCGTAACTCACTGTCCAGCCTTTGGCTACCTGGACCTCCTTCCTACAGGCAAGCACGCCGGGTCGACCGCCATCAGGAAGATCGTGGACGAGTTCCAGCCGACCGTCGCTATCGCTGGGCATATCCACGAGGCTCGGGGACTTACAGAGATGAGGGGGACGACCTTCATGAACCCCGGGCCGGCGAAGGACTCCTACGCAGGGGTGCTGGAGATAGGGGAAAGGGTCAGCCTCAGGCTGTTGGAACGCCAGTCCGATGGATGAAAGGTATTTATAGAGCTCTCCGTTTAACTTCCTGGGATACCGATGGCACTATGGCAGGGCAAGTCACAGCGCAAACCCTCCGGAGGGAGGCTGCGCCCCGCAAAGAAGAAGCGGCGCTTTGAGGTCGGCAGGGACGCCGAGTATACGTACCTAGGCGAGACCCGCTCCAACACCTTCCGCGTCACCGGCGGCAACCAGAAGGCGAAGCTGCTCAAGGCCAACTACGCCAACGTCGTCGACCCGGCCACCAAGAAGATCCAGAAGAGCAAGATCCTGACCGTGAAGGAGAACGCCGCCAACCCGAACTACGTGCAGCGCAACATCATCAACCGCGGCTCTATCATCCAGACCGAACTCGGCCTGGCGAAGGTCACGTCCCGCCCGGGGCAGGACGGGGCGATCAACGCGGTCCTCGTGAAGTGATCGTTTTCTGAAGGGATCGCATGGACGAGAAGAAGGCCTGGGTCCTCTGGCCCGAATACTTCGATGCCGGCAGGACCAGGGCCTCGGGACGCAAGGTCAAGAAGGAACTGGCGGTCCCGAACCCAACGCTCGAGATGCTCGAGAAAGCGGTCAAAAGGCTCGGGGCGGAATACGCCGTCCAAGCGGAGAAATCGTATCCCGGAGCCTGGTACGATAAGAAAGGCCGAATCCTGGTCGAGAAGACGCTGACGAAGTCTCAGCTTCTGGTCAAGGTCGGCGAGTCGCTCGTCCGCTCTCAGCGGTCCTGAGGCGTCTCCACTTCCTCAACCAGCTTCTTGCCGGCTGAAACGCTGTCAATCGAGTGTACTACAGCGCCCGTCTCGGAGATCATCTGCTCGACCGCGTCGAAGTCGATCGCCGGGCCCTCGATCGTAATCTTCAGGCTCTCGGTCTCCTGGTCGACCTCTTCAATGGTGCAGTTCACTCCCGAAACGCCCTCGAGCACGCTGAGTCGCCTGGCTAGCTCCACGATGTTCGGGTGATGCGGCTTCAGAACGTCCAACACGATTCGGCGGATGTCGCTCATTTACCTTGTCTTCCGAACAAATCATCGCTCAGATAATCAACCTATCGGGATGGGAAAAGCATTAACGCCTCAATGTCGAATCCATTGGCATGCTCCCCTCGAAGGAGTTCACCGTCCTGGACATCAACGCCGAGCAGCTGGGAGTCCCGACAAGCGTCCTGATGGAGAACGCCGGGGCGGCCGTGGCGGAGGTCATCCGGAAGAAGTACGGGAAGGGCAAGCGGATCATCGTCCTCTGCGGGACCGGGAACAACGGGGGAGACGGCTTCGTCGCGGCGCGGCACCTTCGGGACGGCAACGAGGTCCAGATAATCCTCGCCAAGCAGCCGAGGGATATCCACACCAACATCGCCCGGGACGCCTTCGAGATCGTCAAGGACATGGTCGTTGACGGTTCGAGGGTGCATTTCTTCGACTACGACCTGATCGTCGACGCGCTCCTGGGAACGGGCGTCGAGGGGAGGATCGGCGAGCCGTACCGCAGCCTTATCGCTAGGATGAACGAATGCATCAGGCCCGTCGTCTCGATCGACGTGCCCTCGGGATTCGGGGGCGACGTGATGGTCGAGCCGGAGATCACGGTCACCTTCCATGACACGAAGGAGGGAATGAACAAGGACAACTCCGGCGAGATCATCGTAAGGGACATCGGGATCCCAGAGGAGGCGGAGAGGTACGTCGGACCGGGCGAGTTCGTCTACTATCCGATACCTTCTCCCGACTCTCACAAGGGCATGAACGGAAGGGTGCTGATAATCGGCGGAGGGCCGTTCACTGGAGCTCCCGCTCTTGCAGGCTTCGGCGCCTACGGCATCAAGGTCGACCTGGTCCACATCGCGACGCCGGAGAGGTCGTACGTCCCGATCGCTTCATACTCTCCGAACTTCATCGTCCACTCGCTGCCAGGAAACAGGTTGAATAGAGAGCATGTCCCGCTGCTGAGACAGCTCTGCAAGGGGGTGGAGGCGGTGCTCATAGGGCCGGGGCTCGGCGACGATGGGGAGACCTGCCGGGCCGTCCGGGATTTCGTCAAGGCTTGCGACCTGCCCCTCGTGATAGACGCCGACGGGATCGGAGCGGTCTCGCAGGACCTGCGCGTCCTCAAGGGCAAGACGGGAGTGGTGACGCCCCATGCCCGCGAGTTCGAGGAGCTGTCCGGGGTCAAGCTAGCGGACGATTACGAGGCAAGGGTGAAACCCGCGATGAAGCTAGCGAAGCAGATCGGGCTGACGGTGCTGACCAAGGGCAGAATCGATGTCATCGCCGACGGCAAGAGGTTCAAGCTCAACCGAGGTGGCAACGCGGGGATGAGCGTCGGTGGGACGGGGGACGTGCTCGCCGGAGAAGTGGTCGGGCTCCTCGCTCGTGGCGTAGAACCGTTCAACGCCGCTCGAATGGCGGCCTATGCGAACAAGAGGGCGGGGAACCTCGCGTACGAAGAGAAGGGATTCAGCCTGCTGGCTACCGACGTGGCCGAGAAGGTACCAAAGGCGATCAAGCCCCTCGTTGATAGGTTTTTATAGGACAATGCTTTAATTAATTCATTCGTGAAGGTCGCAATCCTTTCCGACGTCCATTCGAACCTGCACGCGCTGCAGGCGGTTCTAGCAGACGTCGATATCAGAGGCCTCACCGAAATCCAGTGCCCAGGAGACATCGTCGGATATGGAGCATATCCCAACGAAACCGTTGGCATCCTCAGGAAAAGATGCAGGACGGCCATTTGCGGCAACCATGACCAGGCCGTGATCAGGATCAACACCGCTGGAATGAACCCGATGGCAGCCGCGGCCGTGCTCTGGACGGCGAAGAACATCTCGGCAGAGGCGGTCGATTACCTCAGGAGCCTCAAGGCGCATGAGGTCGCGATCGTTGACGGGAGCAAGGTAGCCATCTATCACGGATCGCCGCGATACGATGACGAATACGTCTACGAGACCGACGCCTCATCCGACCTGCTCGAGATGTCCGGGGCGAACATCCTCATCATGGGGCATACGCACGTGCCTTATGTGAAGCGCCTTCCGAAAGGGCTGATCGCGAACGCTGGTTCCGTAGGCCAGCCGAGGGACAATGACCCTAGGGCGAGCTATCTCATTCTGGACACCTCGGAGCCGAACGCTACGATCGTCAGGGTCGCATACGACGTCAAGGCCGCATCCCAGGCGATCATCGACGCAGGTCTTCCACCGTTCCTCGGGAGCAGGTTGCTGAACGGGATCTAGCGCCGCGCAAGGTTTTTGAACCGTTTCACGCTGTTCGAGAAGGAACATGACCATCTCACCAGTCCTCGACCATCCGGCCCTAAGGATCGAGGTGGACGGCGAGAGCATCCTCTGCGCCGCCGATCTCCACATCGGTCTCGAGGACGAGCTCTCGGAGAAGGGAGTGCACATCCCCAGCCAAACGAACCGGATGAGGGACGAACTGCTGTTCCTCGCGAATGGAAGCACGAGACTGGTGCTGCTAGGCGACGTGAAGCACCAAGTGCCTGGCACCAGTGAACAGGAGCACACGGAACTGCCCTTCTTCTTCGATTCGTTGCGGTCATCATTCGAGAGCATCGATATCGTCAAGGGCAACCACGACGTCGGTATCGAGGACATAGCGTTCAGCGGCGTCCACATCCATGACCCCGGCGGCTTCGTGATAGGCGACATCGGATTCGTTCATGGCCATGTCTGGCCGTCGAATCGTGTCATGGCAACAAAGACGCTCATCATGGCGCACAACCACCCAGCAGTGCTGTTCCGCGATGGTGTCGGTAACGTCATGACCGAACGATGTTGGATGAGATGCAACTTCAGCGAGAAGGCACACTCTCGCTACACCGAGCTGCCAGAGGAGGTCATCATCATCCCCTCGCTCAATCCGACCCTCCAAGGCTCTCCAGTCAACCTGAAGGGCGGCAGGCTCCTCGGCCCGCTGCTCTCGGAGAGGATGATCGATGTCGGCGAGGCGAGGCTCTACCTGCTCGACGGGATATTCCTAGGCAAAGTGAAGGACCTGACCGTGGACCGGCCGCGAAAGTACGACCGATGAGATGTAGCGCTCTCGCTCCTCTGAGAAAAGAGAAAAGAAGATTGGATGAAGTGGTTTAGTAGTTGCGCAGCGTCTGGAACACGGTCCCGTCGGCCTTGCGGATGTTGACCACGAGCGGGGACTGCCCAGGCAACGTGTGAGTGGCGCAGGAGTTGCATGGGTCGTACGCGCGGTAGGCCATCTCGATGATGTTCAGCAGCCCAGGCGACACCTGCCAGTTCTTGATCAAGGCCTTGGCCGCAGTCTGCACGGACACGTTTATCGGCGCATTGTTGTTCGTCGTGCCGACGACAAGGTTGACATCCTTGATTATGCCGTTCTCGTCCGAGACGTAGTGGTGCACCAGGGTGCCACGCGGCGCCTCCAGTATGCCGACGCCCTCGCCGGGCGTCTGCAGCTTCTCGGCGCGGATGTGCGTGTCCGTGATCTCCGGATCCTGCGCGAGCTCGAGCAGCTTCTCGGACGCATACATTAGCTCGATCACTCGGGCCCAGTGCATCGCCTGGGTATGCTGGATCGGGCCCTTGACGCCGAGGTCGCGGAAAGCGCCCTTGTACTGCTCATAGTACTTCTGCGCCAGCGGCGTGGTGAATCCTTTGGCCACGTTGAGCCTAGACATCGGGGTGGCACGGTAGATCCCGGAATCCATCCCGGTCCTGAAGCCCTTCCATCCGACCGGCTTGAAGTAGCAGAACTTCTCGTAGCTCCACGGCTCGGTGTGCTCGGCGATCCACTTCAGATATTCCTTGCCGGTGTACCTCGCGACCTCCTTGCCGTTCAGGTCAATCATGACCTGCGTTCCGTCGTAGAAGTTTACGAGGCCGTTCTTGTCGACCGTTCCGAGGTGGTAGGTCTCGTTGTAGAAGATGTCCTTGCTGGTGATGATGTTCATGTAGTCCTTGTTCTTCAGCACCACGTCCTCGAGTATCTTCATGGTGAACTTCGAGAACTCAACGCATGACTTCGCCCACTCCTCGACCTTCTTTCGCTCGTCCTCGCCCAGGGGCTTGGACATCCCGCCGGGCAGGCCGCACACCGGATGCGTCGCCTTCCCGCCGAGCATCTCTTGGATCTTCTGCGCGTAGGAGCGGTGCTTGATGACCTCGCCGCCGACCTCCACGCCGACCGCCCCGACGACTCCGAGAATGTTCCTGTTGGCCGCTGGGGACGACGGCCCGAGGACGAAGTCGGGGGCCGCCAAGGCATAGAAATGCGCTATGTGGCTGTGCACGTAATGCGCCGAGTAGAAGAGCTCCCTGAGCTTCTTCGCCGTCTCGGGCGGGTCGGCGCCGTAGACCTGGTCGAGCGCCTTGGTCGAGCACAGGTGGTGAGCCCCCGGGCACACTCCGCACAATCGGGAGGTGATCTTGTTCATGTCCTCCGCCAAGCGTCCGATGCAGAACCTCTCGAACCCGCGCAGCTCCGGCACCTGCCAGTAAGCGTTGGAAACGTTGCCGTTGTCGTCCAGGAAGATCTCGATCTTGCCGTGGCCCTCCAGGCGCGTGATTGGGTCGATGCTGATGCGCTTCGTCTCGGACTTGGTTGTCTGGTCGAAAATGATCGGGCCGCTCATACCTTCGCCTCCTCTTTCTTCTTAGCCTTCTTTTCCTTGACCGTCCTCTTGATGATGGACTTGGGGAGGCTGTAGGCGTAGAAGGTGCCCAGCGGGTCCTTCACCTGCTGCATCAGCTTGAGGATGTCGTCCTCACTCAGCCTCGCCTCGCCCTGGTCCACCTTTAGGACCGAGGCAAGAGCGCTGAGCATCGAACCGCCCTGGTCCATGACCTCCGCGGTCGGGCCCATGCATCCCCGGCACGGCTGGTTGGCATTGAGGCACTTCGCCCCGCATCCCGCCCTGGTCGCCGGACCGAGGCAGATGACTCCTTGCTCGATCATGCACTTGTCCGGGTCGATGTTGATGTCCATGGCCTGGTGCAGCTCACCGACGATCTTCGATGTCTTCTTGCGCTTGCACTCGTCGCAGAGCGTCTTCTGTGAAGCGATGACCGTTCCCTTCGGCGGCAGCGGCACGCCCTCCTTCACATACTTCTCCACCACGCCGAGGAATTCGTTGATTAGGTTGGTCGTCGGCGGGCAGCCAGGCATGTAATAGTCGACATCCACGACCTGGTCGAGGGTCATAACGGTATCGTACAGGATCGGTAGCTCGAGATCGCCGTCCTTGGTGTGCGTCTCGTGCTGCGGGTAGACCTTGTTCTCCTTGCCGATCTGGTCCGAAGAGGGGGTCTTGCCGTACACGTACTCGAGCACCTCCTTGGCGTTGGTCGTGTTCGCCAGGCCCGGGATCCCGCCGAAGCAGGCGCACGACCCGAAGCTGACGAGCAGGATCGACTTCTTGCGTAGGAGCTTCGCCACGGACTCGTTCTCGCTGTTCCTTATCGCACCGTTGTACAGAGTGGCGGTGATGTATCCGTCGGGCATCGCCTCGACGTCCTTGAGCTTGGTGTCGACCGCGATCGGCCAGAAGGCGATGTCCGCGATCTCCGCCACCCCTAGAATCTTCTCGTCGATGTCGAGCAAGGCGACGTCGCAGCCGCCGCAGCCCGCGCCCCAATACTGGGCTATCCTGATCTTTGCCATGTGATCATTCCTCCTCGGTCATGGGGTTGGGTCCGATCTCGCGGATCTTCTCCGTGAACTCCTTGATGGTCTTCTGGAACTTCGCTCCCTCCGAGGCGGATACCCATTCCAGCCTCAAGCGGTCCGGGTCAAAGCCGTATTGTTCGAGGAGCATGCGCAGCAGCGCGATCCTGCGCCTGGTGCGGTAGTTACCTCCGATATAGTGGCAGTCGGCCGGGTGGCAGCCTAGAACGAGGACGCCGTCGGCGCCCTTGGCGAACGCCCGAAGAACGAACTCCGGGTCGACTCGCGCCGAGCACATCGTCCTGATGACCAGGAAGTTCGACGGCATCTGCAGCCGGCTCACTCCCGCCAGGTCCGCCCCGGCGTAGGAGCACCAGTTGCAGCAGAAGGTGACGATCTTCGGCTCCCACTGTCCCTCGACCTTCGCCTCGGTATGGACGGTCGCCTGGGTCGCGCTCATTTCGACTCCTCCTTCTCTTCCTCGGAGCCGCAGAGAGCAGCGTCGATCATGGCGAACATCTGCTCGTTCTTGAAGCCCTTCTGCTCCATGGCACCGGATGGGCAGGCCGCGACGCATGCGCCGCAGCCCTTGCACAGTCCCTCGTTGACGATCGCCCTTGTCTTCTCGGGGTTCTTCTCGTCCTTCACCAGGGTGATGGCCTTGTACTCGCAGACCGGCTCGCATATGCCGCAGCCGTTGCAGACCATGTCGTTCACTGCCGCGATGATGCCCTCGGTCTCAAGGTAGTCCTTGGAGATGATGGTCATCGCCCTCGCCGCGGCGCCCGATGCCTGAGCGATCGATTCGTCGATGAATTTCGGCCAGTGAGCAAGGCCTGCCAAGTAGATTCCGTTGGTGGCGAAGTCGACCGGGCGCAACTTCATGTGCGCCTCGAGGAAGTAGCCGTCCTTGCTGAGCGGCACCTTCAGGAACTTGCCGAGCTCCTCGTTGTCGTGGTTCGGTCTGATGCCGACAGAGAGGACGACCATGTCGGCGGGAATCTTGATCGTCTCGTTCAGCATCGCGTCCTCCACCAAGACGTGGAGGCCGTGCGCTCCCTTCTCGACCTTCGGCTCGACCGTCTCGGGGAAGCGGATGAACCTCACTCCGAGGTCGCCCGCCTCCTTGTAGTAGTCCTCGCGGAATCCATAGGTGCGTATGTCCTTGTGCAGGACGTAGACCGTCGTGCCAGGCGAGTTCTTCTTGATGTTGATGGCGTTCTTGACCGCCTCGGTGCAGCATACCCTGCTGCAGAACGGCGCCTCCTTGTTGCGGGAGCCAACGCACTGGATCATGACCACGTTCTTCTCGTGCAGCGGTCCCTTCTCCAGCTTCTGCTCCAGGTCCCACTGGGTGACAACCTTGTGGTCCCCCCAACCGTACTCCCCGTCCTTCGGCTTGTACTGGTTGCCTCCGACGGCGACGACGATCGCGCCGGTCTCGAGTTCCTCGCCCTTGCTCGTTTTCACCTTGAAGTTGCCGACGAACCCGGTGACATCGGTCACGTCTGTGTCCAGGTGCACCGTGATCTTGTCGTTCTCGCGCACCTTTGTGGTCAGCTCAGAGAGGAACACCGACGGCTTCTTCCCACCCTCGTCGTGCTTGATGTTCTTCAGGTTCCCGCCGAGCTCGCCGGTGCGCTCGATTATATGCACCGGGAATCCCTGGTCGGCCATGTCGAGGGCGGCCGTCATTCCGGCCAGCCCGCCACCGATGACCAGTCCACTGTGCAGCACGCTCAGCTTCGACTTCGTGAGCGGCTCGAGCAGCCTCGCCTTGGCGACTGCCATGCGCACCAGGTCCTTGGACTTCTGTGTGGCCTTCTCCGGCTCGTGCATGTGTATCCAGGAGCACTGGTCACGGATGTTGGCCATCTCGAACAGGTACGAGTTCAGTCCCGCCTCGCGGATGGTGCTCTGGAAGAGTGGCTCGTGCGTTCTCGGTGTGCAGGAGGCGACGACGACGCGGTTCAGCTTCAGCTCGCCGATCCTCGCCTTGATCTTTTCTTGGAAGTCGGCGGAGCAGGTGTACTTGCCCTCCTCAGCGTGCACCACGTTCGGTAGCGTCTTGGCGTACTCGACCACCGACGGCACGTCCACCGTGCCGCGGATGTTGATGCCGCAGTCGCAGACGAAGACGCCGATCCTCGGCTCCTGTCCGGCGACCGGGATCTCGGGCACGTACTTCGCCTCGTACATCACGCGGTTCTGGAAAACGTTCGCTCCGGCCTTGGACGCCGCACCCGAGGCCTCTGCCACGGACTGTGGTATGTCCTTCGGTGCCGAGAACGCGCCGGTCACGTAGATGCCCTTGCGCGTCGTCTCCAGCGGGGTGTAGGTGTTCGTCTCCGCGAAGCCGTATTTGT
>JBEKAR010000020.1:0-17477 GCA_050015815.1 Methanomassiliicoccales archaeon
CCCGCAGGATGGTCGCTCTTCTCAAACTACGAAACGTTCGAGAAGGGAACGATGTGGACGGCGACGCACCTGCTTGATACCTTGGCCGGGGTGAAGCTCGCCTCGAAGGGGACGGTCGAGAAGCCGAGGATCGCGGCGGAGCTTCACCTGAAGGAGAAGCCGCCGAAAGACAAGACGGACGAGCTGCGTCGGACGCTCGTCCACGACATCGGCGCGGACGATGATCTGAACGACTTCTATGCCATCGCAAAGAAGGACGGCATCCTCCGACTGGCGGTCGACGACCTATACGGCATGCACACCACGATGCAGAGCACGGTCTTCCCGGACGCGTCTCTCGCCGTGCTCCTCCAGATGGCGCCGATGAAGCGCAGCGGTGAGATGATGGACTGCTACATCAAGAGGTACGGGGAGGTTGCAGAGTTCGATGGCAAAAAGGTCTGGGCCTGGCCCTTACCGCAGAAGATTGCCAAGGCGAGGCCGGAGGATATGGCGAAGGCCTGCAAGCTCGGTTATCGTGCCAAGCGCATCGTCCAGATGGCGAGATCGATCGCCGAGAACGGATTCCCGACCACGGAGGAGCTGGAGAACATGAGCCCCGAGGAGGCGAAGGCGAAGCTCCTCGAGCTGCCCGGGATCGGCGACTATTCGGCGGACATCGTCAACCCGCACGGTGGCTTCCCTATCGACGTCTGGTCGGCCGACGTCTTCGGACTGCTATTTTTCGACAAAGAACCGGAGAGCGGCCGCGAGGCGATCGATGAGGTAAAAGCGGAGGGTTTGCGCCGCTGGGGCAGGTGGTCCTGGATGGCCTTCTACTATGTGGTGCAGGACCTGGGGAACCTGTCGCGCGAGCTCGACGTCCAGTTGAGGCTAAGCTAGTCTTACAGCGCCAGCACCGTGACCCCGACCGCGGCGAGGATCGCGCCGATGACGAAGAGTATCACCACGGCCAATACGACCGCAAGAATCGCGATCGCGAACGCCCCGAGCCAGCTTGTCCTGAAGAGCCACTTGAAGAGCCCGAGGAACGCGATGAACGCGAGCACTGCTGAAACGATGACCGCCACGCTCGACTGGACGAAGATGCTCGTCGCGACGTACGTGAGGATGTAGACTAGCGCGAACACGATGCCCCCGACGAGCATACCTATCATTGCCCCTCCCATCGTCGCGTTTTCTCCGGCGACGATCTTCGCCGCGAGCCAGAGAGGTATTGACACTATCACCCACGCGATGATCAGAATGACCACCGCGATAATCACGCCGACAACGTCCACCATATTCTTACCTAGGCGTTACTCGCATCTCTTTCTATATGAACAGGTCGCCCGGAAACCTCCCTTCCGCTACCTCTTCCTCGCTAATTTGACGCGATAACACAGGTGAGGAGCGCCGCCTCGAACCCTAGGGTTCTTGGCGATCTTGCGGTTGATCGCGTCAATCGCCTTGCTGTCCTCGTCGACGGGGTCCGTGACCGTCCCGCCCCAGAGCGTATTGTCTAGGACGACCAGGCCTCCCGATCTCAGCAGTCTTCCGACGACCTCCTCGTAATACACCTCGTAGCCGGTCTTGTCGGCATCGATGAAGGCGAGATCAATCGGTCCCTCGATGCTCTTCATCGTCTCCTTAGCTTCGCTTAGGACGGGGCGGATCTTGCTGCCGTACGGCGCCCGGGCGAAGTACTTCCGCGCGATCGCGTTCGTCACCTCGTCGCGGTCAAGTGTGTAGAGTACCCCGCCTTCTGGCAACCCCGATGCCATCATCAGAGTTGAGTATCCGGTGAAAGTGCCGAACTCCAGAATCCTCTTGGCGCCGGAGAGCTCGACCAGCAGCTTCAGGAATCGGCCCTCGACGCTCCCGACCTGCATCTTCGATTCGACGTCTTAGCGAAAGTCTCCTTCCTCAATTCCTCGAACAACGGATCGGGAGCGGTGGTCCGTCGCCTCGTATACTCCTCGATTCGCAGGTCGCAGATCGACATTCCTTAGTCTCGTTCGTATTGTGAAGCCGCAACGATTATTGCTTTCGGTTCGTTGGGTCGGTCATATGAGCAGTGAGGGGCGGTTCGAAAGACACCAGCCGCTTTTTCCGGCAGTTTCATTGGACAAATGTCTAAAAAAACTGGCTCGGGAGGTCTCGGAACAGCGCATTCGTCGAGCAAACCCCCTCGTGGACAAACAATTATCTAGGCCGACGCGTTTACCGACCTATCCTTGCGACACATTGTCACGCCTAGTCACCCAGAGGTGCCGGGATGTCAGCATCGGACCGGGCGGTGGACGATCGACCGTTAGAGATCAGGGAGAGAAGTGAGCATGGAAGGGAAGGCCGAGTGCACGCCACCGAGCGTCGGACCGTTCACCGCGAAGGAGGAGAAGCTCCAAGGCCTGGCGGCGGAGATAGCATCGCTCGGGATACCTGATCTCAGGATCATCGGCGGAAGGGGCGAGCTCGCCCTCTACAGCCGGGATCAGTCGGACGTTCCAAGCGTCATCAGGAACTCGCTCATAGACTCGATGCCGGACGCGGTCGTGCAGCCTAAAACCACCGAGGCGGTCGAACGAATCGTCACATTCGCAAGATGGAAGGGACTTCCGATAATAGCTCGCGGCTCCGCATCGTCCCCCTTCGGCGGAGCGGTGCCGGTGAACCGCGGCATCGTCATAGACATCTGCCGCATGGATGCGATAATTTCGATAGATGAGAAGGCGAAGACCGTCACGGTCCAGGCGGGGAGCAGGTGGGCGGACATCGACCACGAGCTCGGGAAGAAAGGTCTCAGGCTCGTCAGCTCCCCCTCGTCCAAGTTCTCCACTGTCGGCGGATGGGTCGCCGGCGGCGGCATCGGCGTCGGCTCGCTGGGTGGCAACCGGCTGAGCGACAACGTGCGCTCGATGGTAATGGTCCCAACGAACGGTTCGAGGCGCACCCTCGTCCCCGCGAACCACCTCTTCCACGAGATGTTCGACAGCGAGGGGCAGCTCGGCGTGATTACCGAAGTGACGCTTTCTGTGAGGCCGAAGGACCCCGCTGGCAGGCCTCACCTGCTAATCCTCGACGACCTGCTGAACGCAGTCTCGACCGCAGACTCGATCCGCTCGCTGAACCCCAGGCCAGACGACCTGATCTACTTCAGCCCGGGCAAGCTATCCTACTCCAACAAGCTCCTCCACAAGGAGCACTTCCGCGCCGGCCACGCGCTCCTCGTGACCTCCGGCGATGCCGCGTCGGAACAGACATTGACGAACCTCTTCAAGGTGAAGGGGATCCGCGAGGAGCCTGAGTACCTCGCCCGACTCCTCTGCCACGACCGCTTCTTCCCGATGAAGCTGAGGCGGCTCGGACCAGGGATGCTAGGCTCGGAGGTCCTGGCACCGTTCTCCAAGCTGAAGGCGATCCTCGGGAAAGCGCAGGGCATGTGCTCGGACCTCAAGCTCGACCCGCTGCTCGAGGTGCATTTCCTCGCAGGACCCGACGCCCTCGTGTTGTGTTACTATCTTACCGACCAGAGCAACGAGCTCCTCTACGCCCTCGACGCGGTCAAGTCGATGATCGTCACCTCGGCGCTGGTAGAACTAGGCGCAAGGCCATACTCGCTCGGCATCTGGAACAACTCATTCGCCGACAAGATCCCGGAGAAGCAGTGGAACGCGCTCCGGGCAGCGAAGGACGAGTGCGACCCCGACGGCCTGATGAACCGCGGGAAGTACTTCCGGATCGAGGGAAAGTACTTCGGGGTCCCGGGGAGGCTGTTCAGCCCGCAGTTCGCGGGAACCGGCCTGAAAGCGATGTCCACTCTGCAACGTCCTCTCTCCCCGGTCCTGAACATCGCCTCCGCCTATGCGCGTGGGCTGAAGGGCAAGAGCGACGATGAGGTGCTCCTGGCGGCCGACCAGTGCGCGGAGTGCGGGGCATGCGTGGGCGTCTGCCCCGCGTACCTGGTCCTTTGCGATGAGCGAGTTACCGCAAGAGGCAAGCTCCTAACCGCAAGGGCGCTGATGGCAGGCGATGAGATCTCGAGCGAGCACGCGCACCGCACCTTCCTCTGCATGCGCTGCAAGGCTTGCGAGCAGGTCTGCCAGTCGAAGCTCGATCTGATCCCCATCTACGAGAAGCTCGAGGCGACGCTCGAGAAGAAGTATGGCAAGGACGCGAAGGAGATCGAGGAGTTCGTGCGTTTCGCCGAGGCGTCGCCGGAGTACGACGCGCTGCTCGAGAGGGGACTGGTCCTCGGCGCGCCGAAGAACGGCATGGGAGGTGACGCCCGTGTTTGAGTGCTACCACATCCACGTCGAGGCAATGAGCCCCATCTCCCCTCCGGTCCCGAAGTACATCATCGAACGCGGCGACAACTGCATGAACTGCGGAAAGTGCGAGAAGGCCTGCGTCTACGGCGTGCACAAGCGCCGCGAGGACGACCCGAGGAAGATGGCCGACCCGATCAGCCAGTCGTGCAAGAACTGCTTCCGCTGCATCCAGGAGTGCCAGCAGCGCGCGCTCAAGATGAGCGTCAACCCGAGGTGGAAGAAGCTCGGGCGCGGTGTCTGGACCCCGAGCCGCATAACGACCATGTGGAACGAGGCGGAGACCGGCAGGATACCGGTGTTCGGCGCGGGATACCGCGGCATGTTCGCCGGCCCTGGCTTCGACTCGATGTGGACCGACATGTCCGAGATTGTCCGGCCCACCAGGGACGGCATCCACGGCCGCGAGTTCATCTCGACGAGCATCGACCTCGGAAAGAAGGTTGCCGCGCTGGAGTTCTCCGCCGACGGCGGCCTCAAGACCGAGGCCCCGGAAATGATCACGCTACCGATTCCCATCATGCTGGACGCGACCAGATTGTACCAGACGAGCCCCCAGATCATTGAAGGCATCGTGGAAGCGACGAAGGGACTGAACACGTTGCTCTTCATCAGACCGAAGGACCTGCCCACGGCGACAGGACCTCAGATCGTTCCGGTGATCTCGAACGGGGATGCGCTCGAGTCGATCGACTGGAATGTCGCCCGCCTCATCGAGCTGGAACTCGCCCCGGGCTGGCAGAACCGCGTCGCGACCATCCGTACGGCGCATCCTGGCGTCCTGGTGTCGCTCCGCACCACACTCGGGCCATCACTCTCCAACGAGCTCGATTCGGTCGTCCGCGAGGCCGACGCGCTCCACGTCATCTTCGACGAGGAGGGCCTCGACCAGACGGGAAAGCACGCCATGGACTCGCTGCGCGACCTTCACCGCTCCCTCGTCAAGAAAGGCGTCAGGGACGAGATCACAATCATCGCTTCCGGTGGCATCTCCGCTGCGGAGCATGTGCCGAAGAGCATCATCTGCGGCGCCGACGCGGTCTGCCTTGAATCCGCGCTCCTCGTCGCGCTCGAGTGCCGCTACTGCCCGACCTGCCAGGGAGCGGGATGCGGCATTCATCTCCGCGAGCGCTCGCCCGCCTACGTCAATGCGAGGGTTACTAACATGGTCAGCGCCTGGCGCGACCAGATGCTCGAGATGCTCGGCGCGATGGGCATCAGGGAGGTAAGGAGGCTGCGCGGTGAGACTGGGCGCGCGATCTTCCAGGAAGAGGTCGAACGCGAGGTCTTCGCCGAGATGACCGGAGGCGATTCCAATGGCTGATGCCGGAACGAAGAGCAACGAAGCGCAGACCGTCCCCTGCGTCCCGGAATCCACCTGGATCCCATCACAGCGCCTCAAGTTCATCGGCAAGTTCGAGGTCCTCAGGGGGCCGGACTGCATCTCGTGCGGTCTCTGCGCATCGCTCTGCCCGTACGGCGTCCACTCGAGGATCGAGGGACATGCCAGAATACTCCCGCCATACAGTTACCGCTGCATCGGCCCGGAGTGCGCGAAGAACTCCTTCTACTGCGTCTCGCACTGCCCGACCGGCTCGCTCAGCGTCCAAGAGAGTGAGATCTTCCCGGCGCTCGGCGACGTCCGCTGGACCTCCGAGATGATCCTCGCAACGTGGCGCATGGCCGAGACCGGAGAGCCGATCCCCCTGGACCACCCGGCCAACTCAGGAATCTCGGGTGGGGGTTTCGACAAGCTGAACTTCCGCATGCCCGCGGCGAACGGAAAGGCCGATACGAGCAAGATCAGCACGCAGATCGAGCTCAACCGCAGGAAGGTAGGGCCGAAGATCTCGATACCAATCCCTATCTACGGCGGCGGCATGTCGTTCGGCTCGGTCAGCAAGTATACCATGCTCGCCCGCGCCAAGGCGGCGACAAGGTGGGGGACATTCACGAACACAGGCGAGGGCGGTTACCCGGACATCCTCATCCCGTACAAGGACCACGTCATAACCCAAATCGCGACGGGGCTCTTCGGCGTCAAGGAGGAGACAATTCAGCGCGCCCCAATCGTCGAGTTCAAGTATGCCCAGGGCGCGAAGCCGGGGCTCGGTGGTCACCTACTCTACGAGAAGAACACAATCGACGTGGCGAAGATGAGGGAGGCGGTCCCGCACACCTCGCTCTTCTCGCCGTTCCCGTTCCATAGCGTGTACTCGGTCGAGGACCACAAGAAGCACCTCGACTGGGTTTGGTCGGTCAACCCGACCGCGTTGCTCTCGGTAAAAGTGTCCACCCCGAACGACGTCGAGATGGTCGCGGTCGGCTCGTACTACGCCGGAGCGAACATCGTGCATCTCGACGGCGGGTACGGCGGCACCGGCGCGGCGCCGGAGATCGCCAAGAAGAACATCGCCATGCCGATCGAGTACGCGATACCGAAGGTGCACCGCTTCCTCGTCAACGAGGGCATCAGGGACGAGGTCACACTTATGACCAGCGGCGGGATGAGGACCGCGATGGACGTGGCGAAGGCGATCGCACTCGGCGCTGACGGAGTCGTCATCGGCACGGCAGAACTGGTCGCCCTGGGCTGCGTCCGCTGCGGCAACTGCGAATCAGGTCGGGGATGCCCCAGGGGCGTCGCTACGACTGACCCAGAGCTCGAGAAGCAGACGGACACCGACTGGGGCGCGCAGCGCATCGTCAACCTGTACTCCGCCTGGAGGAAGCAGTGGTGCGAGCTCCTCGCCCGCTTCGGCATGACCCAGATATCGGAGCTGAGGGGCAGGACCGACCTCCTGCGCTTCGACGGGATGAAGGAGGCGGACCAATGAGCGACGCGGATAGACTGAGAAGCGCCAGGTCCTGGATGTCGGATGTCGCCCCACCCGCCGAGCGCAACCAGATGGAGGCGGAGGGCGGATGCGGCGTAGTGGGCCTAGCGAGCAACAAGCCGCTCCCTGGAAGGCACATCCTCGAGCCTCTGCGCCAGATGCACAACCGCGGCAACGGCAAGGGCGGCGGCATCGCCGCCGTGGGGCTCTCGCCGGAGCAAATGAAGGTCTCGCCTGAGATCCTGAAGAACGATTACCTGGTCCAGGTCGCCTACCTCGATCCGTCGGTTCGCGAGACCCTCGAGTCGGAGTTCATCCGCGACCGTTACGATGTCCACGCTTCGTACAAGGTCGACAACACCGACGACCCGGAGGTGCTCGCCTGCCTGCCGGTGAAGCCGCCAGATGTGGTCCGCTACTTCTGCCGCGCGAAGCCGGAGAAGCTCGCCGAGTTCGTCTCGGCGAGGAACCTGTCATCGCTCACCTCGGACCAGGCGGAGGACGAGTTCGTCTACCAGACCAGCTTCGCTATCAACCTGAAGTACTACGCGAGCACGAAGATGACCGCCTTCGTGATGTCCCACGGCCGCGACATGATCGTGATGAAGATCGTCGGCTACGCGGAGGACGTCATCCGCTACTACGAGATGGAGGATTTCACCGCTCACGTCTGGATCGGCCACCAGCGGTACCCGACAAAGGGCCGCGTCTGGCATCCGGGAGGAGCGCACCCGTTCATGGGTCTTGACGAGGCGCTCGTGCACAACGGGGACTTCGCCAACTACTCCTCGGTCTGCGAGTACCTGGCACAGCGCAACGTCAGGCCGCTGTTCCTCACCGACACCGAGGTCTCGGTGCTGCTGTTCGACGTGCTGAACCGCGCCTACGGCTACCCGCTCGAGTACATCATCGAGGCGCTTGCTCCGACGACGGAAAGGGACTTCGAGCAACTGCCCGAGGAGAAGAAGCCGATCTATCGCGCGATCCAAAGGACGCACGTCCACGGCTCGCCCGACGGCCCGTGGTTCTTCATCATCGCGAGGAATCACCGCTCGGAAGGAAGACATGAGCTGATCGGGATCACCGACACCTCGATGCTCCGGCCGCAGGTCTTCGCTCTGGTGGAAGGAAAGGTCCAGATCGGGCTCGTCGCCTCGGAGAAGCAGGCGATCGACTCGGCGCTGCGCAGCATCTCGTCGGAGAACCCTAGCGTCCCGAAGCAGGCGGACGTCTACTGGAATGCGAGGGGGGGAAGCTACACCGACGGAGGGGCGTTCGTCTTTACCGTCTCTGAAGAGAACGGTGGAAAGAAGCTCGGATGCACGAACAAGTTCGGCACTCCGGTCACCTTCACGACATCGTTCGATGAGACAGAGGACCTATTCCTCGCGCCGGCGATCGAAGCGGGCGCCACTGTCACCGTGGATGGCTCGGCCGATGACGTCTACCGGCGTTACCTAGGACTTCTGCAATCCGACCGAGCGAGCGATGTCAGATCGTTCCTCTCGTCGATCGCGTCCAAGGGGATCAATGAACCGGACAGCCAGAAGGAGATGCTGAGATTCCTCACTCTGGCAATTGACCGGCGCTACGACACTGTAAGCTTCAGGCGCAGCCGTCTCCTCGAGAAGTCGATGGAGTGCGTGAACCTGATCCTGCGCTCCACCCCGAAGATCGGGAGCGGCGCCGTCACCGACAGGGCACTCGTGGACCATACGACGAAGGAGCTCTCTGCGCCGCCTGGCAGCGGATGCGAATTAATCGTCGATGCCAGGGGCTTCCCGATGGAGGGCGACGACAGCGTCTCGTCGGTCATCCGCAAGGCGCACGGCCTAGGATGGCGCGAGTTCACGGTCATCGACGCTCACGGGCAGAGGTTCTTCGGCTGCGGCCTGGGACCCGGTTCCACCGGCACAAGGATTGACATCTACGGCACGCCGGGCGACTATCTCGCGTCCGGTCTCGCCGGCGCCGAGGTCATCGTGCACGGCAACGCCCAGGACCAGCTCGGACAGATACTCGGCTCGGGAAAGCTCGTGGTCCATGGCGATGTCGGTCAGACATTTATGTACGGTGCGAAGGGCGGCGAGGTCTACGTGTTAGGCAATGCCGCAGGCAGGCCGCTCATCAACGCGGTCGGCAAGCCCAGGGTCGTGATCAACGGCACCTGCCTCGACTATCTCGCCGAATCGTTCATGGCCGGGGACCCGCACAACGGCGGAGGGTTCGTCGTCCTGAACGGAATCTCGCTCGATTCGACCGGCAGGATCATCGAACTCAGGGAGCCTTATCCAGGCGGCAATCTGTTCTCGCTCGCGTCAGGTGGCGCGATCTTCATCCGCGATCCGAAGTGCAAGGTCGGCGAGGACCAGCTCAATGGCGGGCACATCGCTGAGCTTTCTGATAGGGACTGGCAGCTTATCCTTCCATATCTGAAGGAGAACGAGCGGCTCTTCGGCATCGGCGTGGACGACCTGCTGACCGTCGAAGGAACGCGCAGGCAGCCGTCCGAGGTCTATCGCAAGGTCGAGCCCATGCACCTCGCAAGCCTCTCGGACTCCAACGGCGGGCACTGATCCTTCACTTCTGCGCCCTTACCTCTCTGCCCCTCAGGACGGAGAGGAAGAAAGCGATGACGAGGAGCACGATCGAGGCGTAGAAGGCGGTCTGCATTCCGTTGATGAACGCCAACGCCTTAGATCCGGTCAGCCCGCCGGGCAGCCCGAGGAAGATCTGGAACGCCAGGTCCCTCGGTATCGCCAGCGATGCGAAGAATAGCGCCACCGCGAAACTGCACACCATTCCTAAATTGGAGAGCGTACGCAGCAACCCGGCCGTGACCCCGTACGCCTTCGGCGGGGCGGCGGCCATGACGGCGCTCGTGTTCGCGGGGAAGAACGTGCTCGTGCCCGCTCCGGTCAGCACCGACCCCAGGATGACGAGCACCAGCGGTGTATCGATCCCCAATGTCGAGTAGACGAAGATCCCAAGTATCTGCATCAGCAGGCCGACCGATGCGATCACCCTCGCCCCTTTTCGATCCGACAATCTGCCGGAGAACGGCGCGATCAGCCCACCCAAGATGTATCCAGGGATCAGCAGCACGGAGGCGTCCCAGGGCGTCATGCCCCTCGGCCCCTGCAGGTACATGACCACGAGGAATATCACCGAGTACCCGGCGAGGGATTGGAAGAACGCCGCGAACATCGAGGCCTTGAGCACCCTGTCCTTGAGCAGGCTGAAGTCGAGGAACGGGCTCTTGGTGTGCTTCTCCCAGAAGAAGAAGGCGACAAGGAACACAGCTCCGGCCGCTAGCATGATCCCCGAGAGCGTCGTCCACCCCTGGCCGGTAATGTTCGTCAAGGCCACCAGCACGAGCAGGATGCTGGCGCCGAGGAATGTTATCCCAGCAAGGTCGAGCTTCGCCTTGATCCTAGGTGAGCGCTCCTTGAGCAGCCTGAATCCGCCGTACGTGGCGAGAATCCCGACCGGGATGTTGATGAAGAAGATGTAGCGCCAGTTGAGGAATGTGACGAGGAACCCGCCGACGAGGATGCCGGTGATGGCGCCGATGGACCATCCCAGGCCGGTGATGCCGAACGCCCGCCCCCTCTCTTTGAGCGAGAACGTGTCGGCGATAATCGCCCCGCTGTTCGACGAGATGAGCGCCCCGCCCACTCCCTGAACGAGGCGGAACGCGATCAATTCGGTTCCGCTAGAGGAGAAGCCGCAGAGGAACGAGCCGACGGTGAAGACGGCGAAGCCGAGGTTGTAGGTCTTGACCCGTCCGAACATGTCGCCAAGCCGGCCCACCTGAGTCCCTAGTATGGTGATGACAAGAAGGTATCCGAGGAGAACCCAGATCATGCTGAGGATGTCCGAATTGAGATCGGTCATCATCGTCGGCAGCGCGAGCACGACCGCGGTCGTATCGACGGAGGCCATAATCACCCCGAGCATGATGATGAGCATCGTGACGTTGCGATAGCGTCGCTCAGCTCGGTCCGGTGCCGGGTCGGCCTCCATGCAAGGGGGGACAGTAGCTTTCCGATTTATACCTATCCAGCGACGGTCGCAGGAACCCGTCGCGCCGATCACTCGTAGCGCAGCGCCTCTACGGGGTTCAGCCGCGAGGCTCTCCATGCGGGGTACAGGGCGAACGCCACGCTCACGACCACGCCGAAGAGTATCGCGCCGAGGAAGACCGTCAATCCCAGCACCGGATGGATCGATATCGCCCCGCCGCTGCCGATCGCCCCGCCGATATTGCCCCCGCCGAGCAGCCTGGCGATGAGGTCCGCGAGGAAGTACCCGCTGATCGCGCCGATGATGCCTCCGATGATCCCGATGATGCCCGCCTCGGTAAGGAAGATCGAGAACACGGTGCGGTTCTTCATCCCGAGCGCCTTCAGCGTGCCGATCTCGCGCGTCCTTTCGACCAGCGAGACGATCATTATGTTCATGATGCCGATGCCTGCGACCAGCAGGGCGATGCCGCCGATGCCGGTCAGGAACAGGTCGATCGTGGTGAAGACGCCGCCGACGACCTGATTGATCACCTGGGCGGAGACGACCTCGACCTGATTGTTGAACGTCATCTGGATCTGATCGGTCACGTTCTGGATCGTCGCCTGGCTATCGTCCGAGAGCTTGACCACAATCGTGTTGCATAGGGTCGTGTTGAAGAAGTGCTCCGCCTGGGCGACGGGAATGTAGATGGCCTTGTCCGAGAGCCCGCCGAACGGGAAGACGCCGATCTGCGCCAGGGCCGCCGACACGTGCCCAGCATAGGAATCGTTGACCGGCGGACGGACCGAGTAGTCGACCGAGTAGACCGTGGTGGTCGCGCCGACCTGGAGATAGACCGTTCCGTTCGCGAACGGCTTGTACACCTTCGACCCGACGACGAGCGTGTCATTCGTCGGGTTCGTCGGGATCGTTCCGAACTGGGCAACGAATGCGGTGCTATAGACCTGCAAGTACTTGGCGAAGTCCACGCCGACGATGCCCGTGGCAATCGAGAACGTGCTGTTGCCCACGAACCCCTGCCTCTGGATCACCGGCATGGCGAGGGACACCTTCGACATGTTCTCGATCGTTTGCACGTCGACCACGCTCAGGGTGAAGCTCGTCCCGCTCTTCGGGGTCACGATCAGCGTGTCGGTGGCGAGCCCCCTTTCGAGCTGGTTCGTGATGGATTGCTGGAGCCCCGCGGTGATCGAGAGCAACGAAACGACCGCTGCGATGCCGATGACGACGCCGAGGATGGTGAGGGCGGCGCGGAACTTGCGCAGCTTGATCGAGCCGAACGCGTAGGAGAATATGTCGCCTGACCTCATGCGTTCGCCTCCTCGCCCACGATCAGGCCGTCGAGCATCCTGACCGTCCGGCTGACCTGAGACGTCATCTTCTGATCGTGGGTGACCATGATGACCGTCATCTTCGCCTCCTCGTTGATCCGCTTGATCAGGTCGATGATGTCAGCGGCATTCTTTGAGTCCATGTTCCCCGTGGGCTCGTCCATCAGGAGGTAGTGCGGGCGGTTCGCCAACGCTCTCGCGATCGCGACCCTCTGCTGCTGCCCTCCGCTAAGCTCCGCCGGCCGGTGGTGCATCCGGTCCCCTAGGCCGACGAGCCTGAGCATCTCCTCCGCCCTCTGCTTCCGATCTCGCTTCGGCACGCCGGCGATGCTCATACCCAGCTCGACGTTGCCGATCGCGTCGAAGCGGTGGATGAGATTGAAGAACTGGAAGACGAAGCCGATCCTGCTCCTCACGTCGGCCCTCTTGTTCTCGCTCAGGGTCGCGACGTCGACGCCGTCGATAAGTATCTGGCCAGAAGTCGGAACGTCGAGCGCGCCGATCAGGTTCAGCAGCGTCGACTTGCCGCAACCCGACGGCCCGAGGATGGCAACGAAGTCTCCCTCCCTCACCTGGAGGTCGACCCCTCCCAGCGCCTCGACCCTGACCTCGCCCATAGTGTAGGTCTTCCGAACCGCGACGGTTTGCAGCACCGTCGTTGAACCATCAGAGGCCAATCCCGAG
Organism: Methanomassiliicoccales archaeon; assembly: GCA_050015815.1. Lineage (GTDB taxonomy): Archaea > Thermoplasmatota > Thermoplasmata > Methanomassiliicoccales > UBA472 > JAJRAL01. The sequence continues at coordinate 13,189 of JBEKAR010000020.1, forward strand.
CGCCTCCTGGCAAGTATCTGGACTCTCGAACCGCATCGCCGTTCTACCGTCGATTGGAAGCATCCCCGAGTTTATGCTTCCGGTCACGTGGAACAACCTTATTATAAGCCGCGCTCGAGAAAGGTTCGACAAGAGCGATATTGCAAAGGCAGGCGGTCGAACATGAGCGATGTAGGCTGGAGGATCAAGGTCGGGCACGACAAGTACAGGGTCATCTTCGCCAAGCTGTTCCGCTCGAAGGAAAAGGATGCGGCGAAACGGGAGGAGATGTTCCTCACCTATGTCAGGGATCTCTACGGACACCATGACGGCGAGGAGCGTGAGGTCTTCCCAGCGATGATCAAGGTGCCTGAGTTCCGGGAGACCTGCTACGAACTCGAGATGGAGCACCGGGCGATGAAGATGCTCGCCCTCGAACTGACTGAACTCGGCTACGACCACAAGACCTGGGTCTACCGTCTCGCCCCGCTCTACGCGATACACAGCATCCACTGGGACAAGGAGGAGAAGTTCCTCATCCCGTTCTCCCCAGAGCACTTCACACAGGAACAGATTGAAGACCTCGGGGCGAAGTTCGACACGGTCGTGGCGAAGTACAACGAAATGGGCCTGCAGGAGTTCAAGGCCGAGTATCTGAGACCGAAACCGAAATGACAGTGCCAGAGAAAGACCCGAACAGACCCCTGCCGGAGCTCATCAGGGGCGGCGATGTGGACATTCCGATCGCCGGGCTCGACGACAGGACGAGGACGATCAAGCAGCGTGATTACCAGGGAGGGCAGGTCGTCTACTGGCTCACCCGCGAGCAACGTCTCAACGATAACCACGCGCTCCTCCAGGCGATCGCCAAGGCAGACCACTACCACGTTCCGCTCTGCATCGTCTGCTGCCTCCCGCCGAGCTACCTCGACTCGACCCTCCGCCAATACCGATTCATGCTGAGTGGACTGGCGGAGCTCGAGCAGAAGGCAAGAGCGCTCGGCATCGGCTTCTACCTCCTCCAAGGGATGCCGGAGGTCGAACTGCCCAACTTCCTCCACAAGATCCGGGCGGGCATACTCATCACCGACTTCTGCGCCCTCTCGCCCGACCGATGGTGGAAGAGGAGGGTCGCTTCGGAGATCGACGTCCCGATCCTCGAAGTCGATTCGCACAACATCGTACCCTGTTGGAAGCTGGCATCGCGACGGATCTCGACGTACGCCACATTCACGTCAAGAATCTCGCCGATGCTCGGCATATACCTGACCGACATACCTCCGGTCAAGAAGCCCGACGTTGCCTGGACGCAGGAGCAGGCTCAGACCGACTGGCAGAAGGCCGAGGAGGGTCTGAAGATAGACCGCTCCGTCGGCGAGGTGACGTGGATCAGACCGGGCGAGGACGAAGCGAGGAAGCGGCTGGAGGTCTTCCTGCGGGAGAGGCTGCCGCAATACAGCACGAAGGGGAACGACCCTGTAGCGGAGATGCAGTCGGACCTATCCCCGTACCTGCACTTCGGCCACATCTCGGCCCAGCGGGTCGTTTTGGAGGTCAGCAGGACGAACGTATCGCCGGAGGACAAGACCGCCTTCTACAATCAAATCGTGGTAAGAAAGGAGCTTGCGGACAACTTCTGCCTGCACACGTCTGACTACGACACGACCGGCGCGTTCCCCTATTGGGCGAGGAGGTCGCTCGACGACCACCGCTCTGACGAGAGGGAGCACCTCTACGACCTGCAGCAGCTGGAACGCGGCGAGACGCACGACCCCCTCTGGAACGCGGCGCAGACGGAGTCGATCAAGATCGGCAAGATACACGGCGCCCTCCGCTCCTACTGGGCGGAGAAGATACTGGAGTGGACGAGGAGCCCGGAGGAGGCGCTCTACGTCTCCCTCTACCTGAACAATAAGTACGGGCTCGACGCCAACGACCCGAACGGCTACACCGGCATCGCGATGGTGATCGGCGGATTGTACGGCAGGCCATGGCGCGCGAAGGATGTGATCGGCAAAGTGCAGAGGCTGACCTACACCGAGGAGCGCCTGGACTACGACATCAAGTCGTACATCGAGAGGGTAAAGGCCCTCTGACATTCTCGCTCATGCTTTGCCATAAACCGGGACGAGCGCCCCGCTCGTGACCTTCGAATCGTCCGAGGCCAGGAATAGGATCACCTTCGCTACATCCTCCGTGCTCACCCACTTCGAGAAGTCCCCTTGCGGCATGGCCGTCCGGTTCTTGGGGGTGTCCATCGTGCTCGGCAAGACCGCGTTCGCCGTGATATCGGTCTTCTTGCACTCCTCAGCGATCGTCTCGGTAAGCACTGCCACGGCCGCTTTGGAGATGGCGTACGCGCCAGACTTCGTCCGGTTCCTGTTCTCGACCCCCGGCCTGGCCGATACGCTCACGATCCTGCCATAGTTCTGCTTCAGCATCGTCGGGAGGACGGCCTTGCAGCAGACCAGAGCGGAAAGGAAGTTCGAGTCGAGCATCGCCTCGAAATCCTCGAGGGGCGTTTCCCAGACCTCCTTGCCCCCGCTATATGTGCCGGCGAGGTTCAGGAGAACGTCGATCCTGCCCCACTTGTCGACCACCGTCTCGGCGAGCACTCTCATCTCCTGCTCCGACGTGACCTTTGCAGGGAAGACCAGGATATTCTCGCTTCCGCCGCCGACGAACGAGATGAGCTCCTTCAACCTGTCCTCGCTACGGTACGGGATCGCGACCCTCATGCCTGCCGCCAGCGCCTGCTTCGTCACCGCTCGCCCGAGCGAGCCGTCCGCTCCACTGATAATCGCGACCTTCCCGTCCGCCACTCCGATCACCGGGCGGTTCTCGCAGCCGCTAGTATTGGAATTTGGCGGTCCGGCTCAGGCGATCCTAGCGCCGGCGTTGGGACCGGAGACCGAGTCGTATATCTCCTCGACCTTGATCAGGACCGCCGACTTGGCCGGCAGCTTCGGGTTGATCCCATGCACCCAGGCCTGCATCTCCTCGTGGGTCTTGCCCGAGCCGATTATCTCCACCGACCCTTTGATCTGGTACGACCTCTTCGGGTCCGGCGTATAGCAGACGATGGCGACCTTCGGGTTCTCCCTGAGGTTCTTCGCCGTCTTGTTGAAGAAGTTGTCCACGACCATCAGCGTCTCGTCGTCGACGATCTTCACGAGCCCGACGAAGATGACGTTCGGGACCCCGTTCTTGCTCGCGGTCGCCAATGGGATCGGTTTCTGCTTGGAGAGCGTCTCCTTGACCTCTGGCGGAAGCTTGACCATTTTGAATACCTTCGGACGACTAGAGCCTAAACAAGCTTTATGCTTTGTCCACTCCCGAACCGCGGTCGTCTCATCGACCAGGCCTTAGAGCGAAACCCTCATCAGCGCCATAGCGGTTGCCGGTCCATGGATGACTGGATGCTCCTGGGGCTGGTCGCGGGCTTCCTGACCACGGTCGGGTTCCTGCCCCAGATGGTGAAGGGTCTGCGCACGAAGCACATGGAGGACATCTCGCTCCTGATGCCACTCATCCTTGCCGCGGGCATGTTGCTCTGGCTGCTCTACGGCCTGACGCTCGACAACATCCCGATCGTCCTCTGGAACGCGATCGCCTTCGCTCTGAACATCGGCATCGTCCTCCTGAAGTTGAAGTATGGAAGGAAGGCCGGGCGCGCGGAAACGACCCCGACGAATTGACGATCAATCAATGGCCGTCCTGTTGGCCATCCCCAGAAGGCATTAATTACCGAGGGTCGATGGCCGTCCGTGCTTCTATCCGCCAGGGGCATATCCAAGTCGTTCGCGTCCAAGGACGTCCTCAAGACGGTCGATGTGATCGTCGATGAGGGAGACAGAATCGGGCTGGTCGGACCTAACGGCTCGGGCAAGTCCACCCTCCTCAGGATACTAGTCGGGGAGATCCGGCCCGACACGGGCGACCTGGACCTGGCCACTTCAAAGATCGCGTATCTTCCGCAGTTCACCGACCTCTCGGAGAAGACGATCGAGGACATCGTCTCGAACCCGTTCGAATTGGCGGAGGAAACGAGGCTTGTGGAGCTCGAGAGGCTGATGGGGAGGGCGTCCGAGGACCCGTCGATCGACCTCAACGCCGTGGCGGCGGAGTACGCGCGGCTCCAGGAGGAGGTCGTCGCGAGGAAGCCGCACGAGCTCGAGGAGCGCAAGGAGAAAGCGCTGCTCCGCCTCGGCCTGACTGACCGCGCCATCGACCGCAAGGTCGAGGAGATGAGCGGCGGGGAGAGGACGCGTGTGATGCTCGCGAGGGCGCTGATGCAAGCCGACGAGGCC
>JBEKAR010000021.1:0-17063 GCA_050015815.1 Methanomassiliicoccales archaeon
ACCTGCAGGGAACTGTCTCGCTGGGCCTGGCCCGAACCCTAGAAATAGTTGGACACCATAAACCCCTGCCACTGATTGACATGCGTGCCGCTCAGCGTGCGCTGGACATCGACTACGCGATCCGCGAGGTCACCGTGCCGGCGAGGGAGCTTGAGAGCAAGGGAATCAAGGTGATCAAGCTGAACATCGGAGACCCCAACAAGTGGGACTTCCGAACCCCGGAGCACATCAGGGCAGCACTCTGCAGAGCCGTCGAAGAGTGCGACAACGGCTATACCCAGGAAGAGGGAATAACAGAGCTACGCGAGGCTCTGGCAGAGAAGGAGCGCAAGCAGAACGGCATCAAGATCACGGAACAGGACGTCTACATCACGAACGGGGTCAGCGAGAGCATTCTGGACCTCGTCGCTTCCTCGGTCGAGAAAGGCGAGGAGGTCCTCGTTCCCGGACCATGCTATCCATCCTATATCGAATACATCCGGTACTTCGGCGGAGTCCCGATCCCATACCGCACCGACGAATCCAATGGCTGGCAGCCCGACGTCGACGACATCAGGAAGAAGATCACGGACCGGACCAAGGCCATGGTCATCATCAACCCGAACAATCCGACCGGGGCCACGTACTCAAGGAAGACGCTGAAGCAGATAACCGACCTTGTCGGGGAGAATGACATGTTCCTCATCTCCGACGAGATCTATGACCTGATGACCTTTGAGGGAGAGCACTACTCTCCCGCGACCGTTGCCCCGGACATACCCGTCGTTCTGCTGAACGGCTTCTCCAAGGTCGACCTCCTCCCTGGTTGGAGGCTTGGTTACAGCGCCTTCCGCGATCCGAACGGGCAGCTAACGGAGATAAGGGAGGGCTTCGTCAAGCAACTCCGTCTGCGGCTGTGCGCGAACTATCCCTGTCAGCTGGCGGTCATCCAGGCACTGAGGGGACCCCAGGAATACATGAAGGAGACGAGGGAGAAGCTCAGGGAGCGCGGGTCCTTCGCGTACAAGCGGCTCAACGAGATCGAGGGGATCAGCACCACGAAGCCGAAGGGTGCGTTCTACATCTTCCCGAAGGTCGAGCTCACTAGATGGAAGTCCGACAAGGAGTTCGTCCTGGACTTCCTGAAGGAGAAGCACGTCCTCGTCGTCAACGGATCGGGTTTCGACAAGACCTACGGGGCGGGGCACTTCCGCTCGGTGTTCCTGCCGCCGGTGGAGATACTCGAGGATGCTTTCGACCGGCTCGACGACTTCATGAGGAAGGCGTAGACCGGTCGAGGAATGAGGGTCCGGCTATCGAGCCGACGTCTAGCTCAATCGCTTCAGCAGCTTGACGCAGCTCTCCACCGCGTCCCTGCCCTTCTCGACGCGGTCCAGCGCCTGGAGCCTAGTCTCGCCCGGTCCGCTGATCCCAAGGGACACCGGCTTGTCGTATTCGACGGCCAGGTCCGTGATCTTGCGCGCCGCGTTCTGCATCACGATCTGGTCGTGGTCGGTCTCGCCTTCGATGACCGCTCCGAGAGTCACGACGCCATCGATGCCTTTGTCCTGGACCAGTCTCTTGACCGCCAGGGGCATGTCGAAGACCCCCGGCACGGTGACGACCTTCGCCACGTTCACGTCCAAGAACTGCGCATGCGCCTTCGCCCTCTCCAGCATTGCGTATGTTATGTCGTAGTTGTACTCAGACACAACGATCCCGATGTTGTATTTCGTCATCTTCTCACTCCCTCAGCGGTCCGACGTCCTCGAACCCTTGCCTCTTGCCCTTACCGGCGTTCTTCACCAGGTACTCTGGTTTGAAAAGCAGATAATAGACGTTCCGCGCGTGCTCCCTCGCCCTCTGCTTGGCGAGCCACGCGAGCTCCTTCTCGTCCTTGCCCTCATCCGCGTGGACGAAGACCTCGATGATGTGCTTGTTCGTCATCAGTTGGCACCTTATTAGGCCGGTCGAGGCCTCGTGAGCGCACTGCTTGTCCACCGCCTTCGGGCCAGGCATGCCCAGAGCCATGGCGATGTCGCATTCCCGATCCTCGAGCAGGATCTTGCACGCCACGGGAAGGTCCTTGACGCCGGGCACGGTGTAGCGCTCGATCACGAACCCTGTGCCGAGAGACTCCAGCTCGTCAATCGCCGCCCCGCCCATGTCGTATCGCGCGAACGTCGTGTCGGCGATGCCGATGCGCTTCACTTCTCTTCCCTCCCTTCCTTCGTGCTTGCGGTGTGCCAATCAATGACCTTTTGGATGATCTTGCGAGTGCCGTTCAGATCGTCCTCGAACTTACCTAGTCTGACGACCCTGGTCTTCATCCCTCGGGACTTCAGTTCTTGTTCCAGCTTCTTTTCGTCGAATCGCTGGTCATATCCCAGGGCGATGATGTCAGGCTCCAGCTTGGATACGACGTCGTACATGTCGCCCTCTCCTCCCAGGACCGCTTTGTCCACTGACTTGAGCGCGCCGACGAGTTCGACCCGCATCGCTTCTGGCGTGATCGGCTCGTGCTTCCTTCTGCGGACCGTCGCGTCCGTCGCCACGACGACAACGAGCTCGTCCCCGAGCTTCCTCGCTTCGTTCAGATAGTGAAGGTGACCGGTGTGCAGAATGTCGAAGACACCCGTCGCCATGACCCTGGTCATCCGTTCCTCCCCTCGCCGGTCCAGGCGTCGACGATCTCCTGACCTTCGAGGTAGCAGAGGTCGTATCTTTCGGCGTAGGCTTTAGCCTTGTCTTTGCCTAGCGCGTTCCCGTCGTCGCCCATCATCTCGCAGATGGTAGCGCTGGGAATCAGACCAGACATGACCAATAGGGCGGTTGTCAGCTCTGTGTGCCCCCTCCGCTTGACTAGCAGCTGTCGGCTCGCACGAAGCAGGTGGACATGACCGGGGGAGCGGAAATCCCGTCCGAACTCCGACCTCGCTTGGCTAGAGGATTCGTTAAGGGAGCGGCCCGCGAGCCTGGCGAACTCGCTCGTCGTCAATGCCCGATCGTTGTCGGTGATGCCGGTGAACGTCCAGCGATGGTTGATCGTTATCGAGAAGGCGGACTTTGTGTCGTACGGGATGTCGTTCGGTGCCAGGCCCTCTAGGACGGGGAACCTCTTGTGCGCCTCTCCCAGCACGTCCACCATGAATGGCAGCTCGAGCTTCTCTGCGACCTCGTGGCTTGCGGTGGTACAGATAAGGCCGCCCGCGTCTTTTCTCATGGACTGGATGGACGAAGCGGTGACATGCTGCGATGCGATGACCATGTCGGTCTCCCGTTCGCGATTGTCGAAATCGTAGACAAGAACGAACCTGCCCTCCTTGAGACAGGTCAATGCTTTGTTGATCGCGTCTTTCATCGTCCCCCGCGGAATCCAGGCGGACGATATTAGCCCTTGCGTAACTACCAACCCTGTGGTTATCGGTCGTCCTGCTGGCGCCTCCAGGAAACCCTATTCATATATCCTCAAGCCTATCCACTCGCCAATGTCGGGACCCATGGACGATGTGGCGGGGATCACGTCGCTGGACAAGTCCGGGATGCTGAAGCAGATGCTGAGCATGCCGACGAATCTCGAAGAGATGCTCCAGCGCCAAGCCGGCGTCGAGGGGCGCGCTGAGGAGGTCTGCGTCGTCGGGATGGGTGGTTCGGCAATTGGAGCGGACGTGCTCCTGGACTACTGCGCCGAGGTGTCTGAGATCCCGGTCGCGGTTGTGAGAGGCCTCTCGCTCCCACGATGGGTCGACAAGGACACTCTCGTCCTCATGGTCAGCTACTCGGGCAATACCTGGGAGGTGCTCGAGCTGTTCGACGAGGCGATGCGCCGGGAATGCTCGGTCTTCGGCGTCACCTCGGGCGGAATGCTTCTCGACCGTTGCGAGATGCAAGGCGTCCCGAACCTGAAGGTGCCATCGGGCCTTCAACCGAGGGCGGCGATCGGATACCTCATGGGGGCCGCGGCGGTCGTGCTCGATGAGGCCGACGTCGCGCCCGTAAGGAGGGACCTCGGCAAGAGCGTTCCTGCGGTTGCCGACCTGATGCAGAACCTGTCTCCAGGCGTTCCCACTGATGTCAACGTGGCGAAGAAGACGGCGATCAGGCTTAGGAGCAAGGTGCCGGTGATATACGCGCCCTCACCGATCAGGTCCGTCGCCAGAAGGTGGATGACCCAGATCAACGAGAACTCGAAGATGCTTGCGTTCAGCGGCGAATACCCTGAGATGAACCACAACCAAATCGTGGGCTGGATCGAGGGAGAGAAGTGCCGCGAGCTCCAGCCCGTGTTCCTCCGTGCCAACGTTCCGAGCCGAAAGGTCAATGAGAAGGAGGACGTCACGATACAGTTGATTAGGGAGTCGAAGTTAGAGCCGGTCCTTGTTGAGCTCAGCGGTCGCAGCATCCTCGAGACTGCGCTGATGGGCATAGCGCTTGGCGACATGATTTCGTTCTATCTCGCCGTGCTTAGGGGCGTGGACCCGAGCCCGGTGGCCTCGATCGCGGAACTCAAGAAAAGGTTCCACTGAACGTCCTATCTCGCCATATTGGGCCATCGTAGTCGCCAAACTATCAAGGTGAGCCTGCCCCCGACGATGCCGAAGTCCAGGTCAGCTTGCCCTTGAACTCCGAATCCTCGCATCTCTCCTTCGCGCCAGCCACGATGCCCCCGAGAGCCTCACGTATGGGTTTCTCGACTGATGTCCTTTCGAGCCTAGGGATCCTGACGCTTCTCCGAATCTCGTCGATGCCGTCGTCTCTCATGAAATGGCTTACCACTTTAGGTCGGTGCCCTTTTTGCATTGTGCCAAATGCCACCAGGTGCGTCTTTTCCCTAGGTAGTCAAACTCGCCACCCAGACCGAAAACTATTCAACATTCGTGATAGCGTAATTGCATATTGGATTCAAAGATGGACGCGTCTGCGATAAAGACAGTGTTGATCGACGATGAGCTGGACCTCCTAGACGTATCCAAGCAGTTCCTTGAGATGGACGGAAGCATTTCTGTGGATACCGCAGCCTCAGCCGCCCATGCCCTGAAGCTAATCGAAACTCGAGAATATGACGTCGTCATCTCGGACTACCAGATGCCCAGAAAGGACGGCATCCAACTCTTGAAAGCACTCAGGGCGATGGGGAACACGATCCCCTTCATCCTTTTCACAGGGAAAGGAAGAGAGGAAGTCGCAATAGAGGCTCTGAACTCTGGTGCCGATTTCTACCTTCAGAAGGGCGGGGACCCCAAGGCTCAGTTCGCCGAACTTGCAAACATGGTCAAGCAAGCGTATGCCAGAGAACAGAAAGAGCTGGCCTTGAGGATAAGCGAGGAACGCTATCGCTCGCTGTTCGAGAACAGCGTCGATGCAGTTATGCTCACAACGATTGATTTTGAAAGTGTCATCTCTGCCAATCCTTCGGCATGCAAGATGTTCGGAATGACCGAGAAGGAGATCAGAAGGACCGGCATTAAGGGATTGATAGTCGACGGTAAGGCTTGGGAGTTCGTACTTCGTAGATTGAACCAGACTGGAATTATCAAGGGCGAATTCACCTACAAGCGAAAGGATGGGACGACCTTCACCGGCGAGACCACCCATGGGGTCCTGACTGGCCATTATGGCATCGCGAGAATCAGCATGATTGTCAGGGACGTCACTGAACGAGAGTTGTCGGATGAGATCATAGGCGAGAGCGCGGCGCGGCTTCAGACCTACATGGACAACGCCCCTGAAGGGATATTCATCATCGATTCGAATGGCGATTACCAGGATGTCAACAGGACCGCCTGCTCCATGTTGAGATACTCCCGCGAGGAACTGCTTAGTTTGAACATCGCGGACATTGCGGATAAAAGCAAGCGTCAGCAGTCGGAGGAGAAGTTCCAGCAGCTGTTAGAAACCGGTGCGATGACCCAGGAGACCATCCTTGTAAGGAAGGACGGTATTGGTGTACCGGTATTCTTGAACGCGGCCGAACTGCCGAACAAGAGATACATTGCATTCTGCACTGACATCACTGAGCGCGAGCGAGCGGAGAAGAAGGTCGCAGAGAGCGAGCAACGATATCGCCAACTGATGGAAATGGCGAATGATGCGATTCTTATCCATGAGATATCGCAAGAGGGGCCGGGTCGATTGATCGAGGTCAACGAAAAATCCTGCCAACTGCTTGGCTATAGGAAGGACGAATTGCTTCGTATGGCCATCTCGGATATCGATGTCCCCGAGCAGAAGGGAAATGTTCCCGCCATAATGAATGAGCTGAGTTCTGCCAGATCTGCGTTCTTCACGACGGAATTGCTTGCCAACGGTGGAAGACGAATCCCAGTCGAGGCCAGTGCCAGTCTGATTGACTTGAAAGGACAAGAGGTGGTCTTGGCCATCGTTCGCGATATCACCGAGCGCAAGCGAGCTGAAGGCTCTCTCCGAGACACTAAAGAGTATCTGGAGAACCTGCTGAACTATGCCAATGCCCCTATCATTGTCTGGGGTCCCGATTTCACCATCTCGGTCTTCAACCATGCCTTCGAACGGCTTACGGGAATGAGATGGGACCAAGTGGTGGGAAAGCCCGTGGAGATACTCTTCCCCGAGGAGATGAAGTCCGACTTCATGACTTTGGTCAAGAAGACCATCGCCGGTCAGCGTTGGGAGAACGTAGAGATTCCGGTCCGAGGTGGGGATGGCGACGTTCGGATTATATTGTGGAATTCGGCCACTCTTTCCAATCCTAATGGTGAAGCGATTGCGGCGATCGCCCAAGGTCATGATGTCACCGAATGCAAGCGATTTGAGACGGCATTACTCGAGAGCGAAGAGAGATACCGCGCTTTCTTTGCCACCTCGCAAGACTGCGTTTTCATCACCACATTGGATGGCAGCTGGATTGATTTCAATGATGTAGCGGTCAGACTCTTCGGCTATGATAGCAGGGAGGACCTGAAGAAGACCGACATTCCTCACCTGTATGCGAATCCTCACGATAGGGACAATCATGCCAGATTTATTCGTGAGAACGGATACTCGTTTGAATACCCAGTTGATCTGAGAAGGAAAGATGGGACGATAATCAACACCCTCATCACGACGGTTGCCCGCAAAGACTCATCTGGGAACATCGTCAGTTTTCAAGGATCAATTCGAGATATCACCAATCGCAAACTAAATGAGGATGCGCTGCGCGAGAGCGAACGCAAGTATCGGCTTCTGGCGGAGAACGTTCACGATGTGATTTGGACACTGGATATCGCAACAATGAAGTTCACATACATCAGCCCGAGTGTGGAGAAGTTGAGCGGGTTCACAGCGGAGGAGAACATGCAAATGACCCTGAAGGAAATCCTCCACCCTGAGTCCTATGTTGAGATTACCCGCCATCTTCCCACCTGGATCTAGCAATTCCTTCATGGCAGCGAGGCGGGCAAGGGTCGAAGGCTTACTGCGAAGCAACGTCGGAAGGACGGCACCTGGATGGACGTCGAGGTGGTAGCTGCCCTAATGCTGGACAGCAAGGGCGAGTTCACTGAGATACTGGGGGTAACTCGAGATATCACGGACAGAGTGAGTTCCGAACAGGCATTGCAGGAGGCCAATCGGAAGCTGAATCTTCTTTCAAGCGTTAGTAGTCATGACATGATGAACCAGTTGGTCGCGGCTTCCGGCTATCTTAGACTCATTGAGCTCAGACATGACGAAGAAGATATTGTGAGGAATGTCGAGAAAGTCAAGCTCGCGATCAGCAACATCGAGGAACAGATCGACTTCACAAAGGGTCTCCAAACACTAGGACACGCGGGACAAGAGTGGTTCCATGTCAGCGAGCTTTTCAATGATGCGTTCAAGGTCCTCCGACCCGACGGCGTGAAGATCGTGAACGACGGAGGTAGTTATCAGATCAAGGCGGACCCTATGGTCACCAAGGTATTCTACAACCTCATCGAAGATTCCATGCGTCACGGAGGCACAATCTCGGAGATCAGATTCACCGCGCACGAGAAGTTCGATCAGCTGGTCATCATCTATGAAGACAATGGTTGTGGCATAACCGTCGAAGATAAGCAAAGACTATTCCAGAAGGGGTTCGGCAAGAACACCGGTCTGGGTCTTTTCTTCGTGAAGGAGATACTGAACAGCACTGGAATCGCCATCGTCGAGAACGGTCAAGCCGGGAAGGGCGTACGCTTCGAGATGACAGTGCCTCCCGGAGTCTGGCGAACTTGCTCTCCATGAAAGGTCACGGTCAATCTCGACAAGGGGCTCTAGAAAACAAACCAGGCAGAAGTCTGAATGTCTAACTAATGTCTAGCCCCAAGTAGCAGGACTTAGCCATCATGTCAAGTCTAATCACTCTGACTAGAAAAAGGTAAGTGAAGGGGCTTGGGGGGCAGGTGAGCTCTAGGAGTAACATTCCTGCTGGACGCAGTTTAGGCCTTCGGATTCGCCACTGGAAACTATTTTAGACCCTTCCATAATCAGCTCACAGTGAATCCATGAAGGACGACGCCGACTGGATCCGAGAGCAGGTAAGGGCCCACACCGTCTGGTTCGAAGAGTCGATCCCCACGATCGCCTCGGAGAACCTGATGTCGCCCCTGGCGAAAGAAATGATGATATCCGACTTCCACGACCGATACGCGGAGGGGATGCCAGGAAAGAGATACTACCAGGGCAACGTCTACGTGGACAAGGTCGAGCTCAGGTGCATGGAAATGGCACAGCGACTGTTCCGCGTCCCCTTCGTGGACGTCCGCCCCACGTCCGGCACGGTGGCGAACATGGCGGTGCTCTTCGCACTTTGCGAGCCCGGCGACACAATCGCAACCTCGGCCCTAGCGAACGGGGCGCATATCTCGACGGCGCAGTTCGGTGCGGTCGGGCTCAGGGGCGTCAAGACGATCAACTATCCCTGGGACATGGACAGGATGACGATCGACGTCGACGGGGCTCACAAGCTTCTGCTTGAGAATAAGCCGAAGGTGGCTCAGTTCGGTCTATCACTATTCCTCTTCCCGGTCCCCCTCAAAGAGCTGCAGGACACCTTCCAGGAGATAGAATGCACGGTCTGGTATGATGCGGCGCACGTCCTCGGCCTGATTGCCGGCGGACAATTCCAGGACCCGTTGCATGAAGGCGCGAACGTGCTCTCGTCCTCGACCCATAAGACGTTCCCCGGACCCAACCACGGAATACTCCTCGGCAACAATCTCACCGAGGACCTCGAGAAGAGGCTCCGTCGCGCCGTCTTCCCTGGCGTCACATCGTCGCACCATCTGCACTCGATGGCGGCCCTGGCCGTCACGATGGCGGAAGAGGAGGAGTTCGGCAGGGAGTACGCGAAGCAGACAGTCAACAACTCCCAGGCCCTCGGCCAGGCGCTTCATGAGTTGGGAATGGAGGTGCTCTGTCCAGACCTGGGCTTCACTCGGTCCCACACGATAGCCGTCAACGTCTCCAAGCAAGGCGGCGGCGACCAGGTAGCGAAGGATCTGGAGGCAGCGAACATCATCACGAACAAAAACATGCTGCCTGGCGATGAGAGCTCGGTCCGCCCGTCGGGCATCCGGATCGGTACGCAGGAGATGACCCGCCTTGGGATGAGGGAGAGCGAGATGAGGGAGGTCGCCGCGCTCATCCACCGCGTCGCGGTGAAGAAGGAGGCGCCATCGAAGGTCAAGACCGACGTCAGATCGCTCAAGAAGAAGTTCGACACGGTCCAATTCTGCTATCACGCGGGAGAGCCAGCATACAAGTTCCGCGAGCTGGTCTAGGCCGGAAACCTCTTCCTCAGATCTTCTTCACTTCTTCCAGCAGCTCACAGCTCTTGCAGAGTCCCCTGGACGTCGGCTCCCCGCACTCGCAAACATTGAGCTTCGCCGGTGGATAGGATTCGACGAGCAGGGGGCGCATCGCGTCATAGCTGTTCACGATTGCGTGTCTCGTTCCAGGATGTCTCTCCTCCAGGCCGTCGAGGATCTCCCGGTACTCGTTCCGCAGCGCCGACTCAGCATACGGGCACTCGGCCGAGGAGAACGGCAGCTCCTTCAACATCGCATACAGCAGCGACTCCTTCTCGGGGATGAGCCTCAGCGGCTGTATCCTAGGTATCAGACCAGACTGCACACGCTCATGCGGCCCGAGTCGTGCCAGCTTCTCAACGTCCCCTCGGGTGAAGTTCATCAGGATGGACTGCGCCGTGTCATCGAGATTGAGCCCTGTCGCAAGAACGTCCGCTCCAAGGTCCCTCGCGAGCTTGTTCATGCACCTCCGACGAAGTACCCCGCAGCATGTGCACGCCGACTTGACTCCGACCTTCGAGGTGATCTCGTCCATCGTCCTCGACGCCTCATCGACAAGGCGGATCACATGGTGCTCGACGCCCAATTCGTGGCAAAGCTCCGCCGCCTTCTCCATCGTACCAGGCCGGTAGCAGACGATGCCCTCGTCCACCGTGACGGCGATCAGTTCGAGATCGCGCCGGCTCTCGAGAGTATCAAAGAGGATGCTCAGCGTGACCGAACTGTCCTTGCCACCGGATAGAGCGACGGCGAGCCTCTTCTTGCCGTCGAGGTCGGCCTGTCTCCTTACCTCCCTACGGACGCGCTTCTCGACGAACTCGACGAAGTGCTCTTCGCAGAGGTGCGATCCGTTGTAGCGGATGTAGGTGATGGGCTCTCTTCCGCACTTGATGCAACTCGGCACGTGATTCAACACCGTCTCGGTGAAGTTAAACGTTTCACTGGGACAGCTTCGGCCACCATCGCGAAAGTATTTACTACGCCAACGGAGCTTAAGCGCCGATGAAGGAGATGCGGGAGATTTGGATCGAGAAATACCGCCCGAGGACGCTCAAGGAGGTGGTCGGCCAGAAGGAAACGGTCGAGCGCCTGCAGGCCTACGCCCGGGTGAAGAACATCCCGCACCTGCTCTTCGCCGGTCCGGCGGGGACGGGGAAGACGAGCTGCGCCCTGGCCCTCGCGAGGGAGCTGTTCGGCGAGAATTGGAAGTCCAACTTCGTCGAGCTCAACGCGTCGGACGAGCGAGGCATCGATGTGGTCAGGGGCAAAATCAAGGAGTTCGCCAGAACGGCTCCGATCGGAGGCACCGAGTTCAAGATAATCTTCCTTGATGAGGCGGACGCCCTAACCAGCGATGCGCAGGCAGCGTTGAGGCGGACAATGGAGCGCTATAGCAAGACCTGCCGCTTCGTCCTCTCCTGCAACTACTCCTCCCGCATCATCGAGCCGATCCAATCCAGATGCGCGGTCTTCCGCTTCCGCCCGCTCAAGGCCGACGAGGTCAAGAAGCACCTTCAGCTCGTCGCCAAGAACGAGAAGCTCGAGCTCGACGATGACGCCGCCGACGCCCTGGTGCACGTGGCGAACGGAGACCTGCGCAAGGCGCTCAACTCGCTCCAGGTGGCGGCCGCCACAGGCGAGGAGATCACCGTCGAAACCATCTTCCAGACCACCGGCACGGCGAAGCCAGAGGAGGTCAAGAAACTTCTCCAGACCGCCCTTGCGGGGGACTTCATGGAGGCGAGGGCGCAGCTGGACGAGCTGATGCTCACGTATGGGCTGTCGGGCGAGGACATCATCCGCCAGATTCACCGATCCATATTCGAGCTAAACCTTCCCGATATGGAGAAGGTGAAGCTTGTCGACCGGGCGGGCGAGACCGAGTTCAGGCTCGTCGAGGGGAGCAATGAACGCATCCAGCTGGAGGCGTTACTCGCCTACCTCGTGCTCGTCGGCTCGACCATGGCAAAGAGATGAGTCGAGGTCCGGAAGGTCCCGGCCCTCGCCAACGTTTTTATATTGCCTCCATATTTCCACGGGAAGAGGGATTTCATGGCTAGGTTCAAAGAGGCCGACGCGAGGCTCCTCGACAAGATGATCTGCATGAACTGCTACGCGAGGAACGCTCCGAAGGCCACGCGCTGCCGCAAGTGTGGCTATACAAACCTTCGGGCAAAGGCGAAGGAGAGCCGTAAGACCTGATCTATGTTCTTGAGCCTCGTTCCAAGAATTACCTCTGACATTCTGGAATCGCTACTCCAGAGGATATCTATTTAGTCGTGCTGGAAGATGCAGTTGCCGCACCCCGAAGAGAAAGGGAGGCTGGCAAACGAAAACAGTTCTCGTCGTTGACGACAATCCAGATGTTCTCGCGATAGTCTCGGAGCTCGTATCCGCCCAGGGGTACCGGGCCATCACCGCCTCAGGAGGGAAGGAGGCGATTGAGAAGGCGAAGTCAGAGAAGCCCGACCTGATACTTCTCGACATCAACATGCCAGACATTGATGGGTGGAGCGTCCTCAGGACCCTGAAGCAGGAGGGCCTCACGAGCTCGATCAAGGTGATGATGCTCACCGCCTACACCGACATCGGAACCGACATCTTCGGGCTGCAGGACGTCGTCTCGGGCTACATCCGCAAACCTTTCCAGAATAACGAGCTGGGCCAGAAGATCAGAGAGATAATCGAGACCAATGAGGTGACGCTCCCCGCCATCACCGGCACGAAGAAGGAGAGCATCTTCTCTCGCATCCTAGGCAACAAACCCGCGCCGGCGGGTATGGAGAAGGCGAGGAAGACAGCGATCAAGTACGAGCTGCGCAAGGGCTTTGGGTATGTGGTCAAGGAGCTGAAGCCCGACAAGTCGTTCGAGATGTTCACCGACCAGGTCACGCACAACATACAGGGGCTCTGCATTACCCGAGAGCACCCGCAGGTCATACGGAAGAAGTGGGGGCTGGAGAAGACCCCTATCATCTGGCTGAGCAACCAGCTGGGAAAGGTCTACGTCAATCCGACGAACATCGGCATCCTCTCCGACACGATCATACGCTTCATCGAAAAGAGCGGCGACAGCGTCGTCATGATCGACGGGGTGGAGTTCCTCATCGTGAACAACGACTTCGAGAAGGTGCTGCGGATGATCCATCACGTCTCGGAGGCGACGATGGAGTACAAGTCCCGCCTCATCGTGTCGGTGGACCCGCGGACCCTTGATCTGAGGGAGATGGCGCTTTTGGAGCGGAACATGGAGGTCATCGACTCCATGCCCCCTGGTCAGGCCACGAAAGCTAATAGGTGAGGAACGGAATCCCTGCTTATTCAGGTGAGGGCAGGGGATGTCAGACTCGAAGATTATCAGCGTGAGAGCGTGGGAGGTCCTGGATAGCCGCGGCAACCCGACGGTCGAGGCGGAGGTCAGGACCGCCTCTTGCATCGCCATCGGCATCGCTCCTTCAGGGGCGTCGACCGGTTCTTATGAGGTGCTTGAGCTGAGGGACCAGGACAGCAAGAGATATGGCGGCAAGGGGGTGCTCAAGGCCGTCGACAATGTCAATTCCGTCATTGCCAGGAAGATCAAGGGAATGGACTGCACCGACCTGAAGGGGGTCGACGGAGCTCTGGTCAAGCTCGACGGAACGCACGACAAGTCACGTTTGGGTGGGAACGCGACCGTGGCGGTATCACTCGCGGTAGCCCGGGCCGGGGCGCTCGCGAAGGGTGTCGAGCTCCATGAGCATCTCGGCACTGGAATGACGCTCCCCGTTCCGATGATGAACATTATCAACGGGGGAAAGCACGCAGGGACCGGCCTCAAAGTGCAGGAGTTCATGGTCGTGCCCGCCGGGGCGAAGCGGTTCTCTGAATCGCTTCGCATGGGTGTGGAGGTCTACCAGAACCTCCGCGCGCTGCTCAAGGACACCTACGGCCCTTCGGCGATCAACGTCGGCGACGAGGGTGGCTTCGCGCCGCCCTTCAACGACACGAGGCAGGCGCTCGATGCGATCGTCAAGGCGATTGCCAAGGCCGGGTACGATCCTGGAAAGGAGGTCTTCATCGCCCTCGACTGCGCCGCGTCCGAGTTCTGCGAGCAGGGCGTCTACAAGATTGACAACAGGAGGATGGGGCCGCAGGAGCTGATAGACTTCTACTCGGTCCTGAAGCGGGACTACCCACTCGTGAGCATAGAGGACCCGGTTCAAGAGGACGCGTTCGACCTAATGGCCCTGATGACCCTAAGGATGGGGAAGAAGCTACAACTCGTTGGGGACGACATGCTCGTGACCAACGTCGAAAGGATCAGGAAGGCGATCGAGATGAAGGCCGGGAACGCAGTGCTCATCAAGGTGAATCAGATTGGCACAGTCACCGAGGCGATGGATGCCGCGAGGCTTGCGCTCACCTCGGGCCTCGGGGCCGTCGTCAGTCATCGGTCCGGCGAAACTGAGGACATATCGATCGCGGACATCGCGGTGGGACTTGGATGCGGACAGATCAAAACCGGAGCTCCGGCCCGAGCCGAGAGGACGGCGAAGTATAACCGCCTGCTTCGCATCGAAGAGTTGCTCGGCGACAAGGCGAAGTTCCCCGACCTGTCCCTCTACAAGCGTTCCTCCGACTGATCCCGCGAAAGGAATTATACCCGTGCGTGAGATATGCCAGGCAGCGCAAGACGTGCTCCGCGGAGCATGAGCAGGCGCGAAGGGGCATGGGCATGGGCATTCCGGAGCAGGAATTCAAGACCAGCGTAGAACTGATCGATGGTTACCAGTTTAAGGTCAGTTTCGCCGATGAGAACTTGCCTGACCTGATGATGGACGAGCCGTCTCCGGTCGGCAAGGGAGAGTATCCGAACGCTGGCCTTATCCTTGCGGCGGCCATAGGCAACTGCATGGCCGCCTCGCTCGTTTTCTGCCTGAGACGCGCCAGGGCGAACGTCAACGGGATGAAGGCGGAGGTCTTCACGAAGTTGGAGCGGAACGCGAAGGGCAGGCTCCGCGTCGCTTCGGTGAAGGTGGTTCTCCATCCTGACCTGGACGATCCGTCGAAGCTCGACCGTTGCAAGGACATTTTCGAGGACTTCTGCATCGTGAGTCAGAGCGTCAAGCAGGGCATCCCCGTGGAGATGGAGCTCGTCATACCATCGAGAAGTACTCTCTGAGCTTGCCCCGCCAATCGTGGTCGTCAGCGGTCCAAATCTTGAGACACAGGTCCATCGGATAGAGAAGGTCCCTGGTGTACTCTTCGAGCGAAGGACAGATGTTGATGTCGACCGTCTTCTCGGCATTCTTCTTGAGGCGACCCCTGAGCCTCGAGGGCGAACGCCTCATCTGCCACATGCTCCAGTGCGCTTCCTTCCCATCCTTTACCTCATACATTCGGAGGGTCGCGTCAGAATCGTAGATCAGCAGAAGATCGAGATCGTTAGGGTCCGGCTTGTCACGAAGGAAGCTCCCGAACAGGTAGACCTCAGTGATGACCATCGGGAGTCCTCCCCCCTCCAGTCGGTCCATCACCCTCTCCAGTTTTTCATAGAGCCATGCCTTCCTAGGCGCTTGGAAGGCCAGGATGACCGATGAGGACATCGATAATAATCTAGCTCGACTGATTAAATAGACCTTGCGTTCGTGTTCTAGAGGATCGAATGTTCAGACGAGGTCGCCGACCACAGGGTATCGGCTGAATACCTCTTCCTCGTGGGGCGCGTCGGCCAGCTCCTTGGTGAGGTCCAAGCCGGCGATGTGCATGCCCTGGTGTTCGCCCATTTCCCAAAGGCCGCTGCCAGTGACATCATAGACCTTTCCCTTGTATGCAATGTAAATGGGCGATCCGTTCTGCCCGTTGAACTTGGCCAGCTGGTCCTTGGTGAAGGATTCCATGATGCGTGATTGGGCGATGGGCACAAAAACCCTACCCCATCGCAGGCGATTGAACCTCTCCGATCAGCTCATTGTATCATTCTGCTGCGCGGGTCGGACCGTCGTCGGACGCGTTTGTCAGACATTCTTTTCGAAGGCCAGATGTTCATTCGAAACGTTTAAGAGCGCGCCACCTGTTATTGTTTTTCGCTCGGAAATTGCGCTAAGGAAGCAGCCGATTGGAGCACGGGGCAAAGTGCCCATCGGCTCGAACTGACGCTCGCACATTTTCCGTCTAGGGGAGAGGTATGGAAGATCTCAATCAAACAGCTGGTGCTCTCGCGACCGGGGCGGGACCGAAAACGGACCCGAATGAGCTCAGGCGAGCCTCTCAGAGCGTTCTCATTTCATCCTCTGGCCAGTCGGGGCATACGAGACTTGCAGGGGTGGGAGTCATGTTCGGCGATACGCCTAGGAGGAAGGTGCTCTGCATTTGCGGGGCGATTGCGGATTTCGACTCGGCGATGGCCTCAACGAAGAAGGGTCTAGGAAAGGCGGTCGAGTGCCGGGCATGCCGGAACCGCAGAATAGCGCAGGAGAAGGAAGCGCTCGATACCCTGTATAGCGATGATGGCTCGCAAGAGGACGAGATATAGCGCGGCATCTGACCCGAATCCAGATGTGTAATGGAACACAAGGATTTGGTTTGTTGTTCATTCCCTGACCTAGATTTAAATATGCCCTGTCCCTCATCAAGAATAACTTCAGAAAGGTGCATCAATGGACATCCTCCTGATATCCGGCTTCCTAGGTTCTGGTAAGACGACAATGATCCTCTCGACGATCGAGGAGATCATCAAACGCAAGCACAAGAAGGTCGTCGTGATTGTCAACGACTTTGGGCAGATCGGCATTGATGGCAAGGTGATGGAGAAATACGGATTGCGGGTGAGGGAGATGCCGAGCGGCTGCATCTGTTGCACGCTCGGCTCAGATCTGCTCGCCACCCTCCGTGAGGTGGCGCAGGCGTTCAGCCCGGACCTGGTCGTGATTGAACCGACCGGGATCGCAGACCCGGAGGCGATACATGGCACTCTGAAGCTCTACACCGGGCCGATCGGTTCGACCAAGATAGTCATCATCGTCGACGCCGCGCGCTTCACCACGATCTTCAAAGCGCTGTCGCGTCCTCTGGAGAACCAGCTTAGGGCCGCAAACTTGATCGTGATTAACAAGTCGGATCTGGTGGAAAAGGGTGCGGTCGAAGAGGTCGAGAAAGTGATCAGAGGGATGGGCATCAAAGCGCCCATCACCGCAGCCTCCGCTACCACTGGAATGAACTTGGATAAGGTCGTCGAAGGGATGGTGGGATAGATGCTTTCAGAGGACTTCACTGCCTTCGCGGGCCGAATCCACATCAGATTCGAGAGGTCTC
>JBEKAR010000022.1:0-16305 GCA_050015815.1 Methanomassiliicoccales archaeon
AGGAGGACGTGGAGAGGGAGATCGCCGCCGTCGACGCGATCGTGGCGAAGCACAACGGCAAGAAGATGCCCGATGAGACGGGCCAGCACGAGTGGGACGAGCGATGCTACGAGTTCCGCTCGCGCGAGGTCGGCCTGGGCAACATCCCCGGCGAGGTCGTCTCTCGGCTGAAGGACTTCGACGCGATGGCCGACGGATGTTACAAGCTGCTCTGGGATCTCAAGCTGGAGGGCGCGATCATCGGCATCATGTGCGACCGCAACACGGTCATGTTCATGCCGTACTACTTCCTCGACACAGACGACCTCCTGAGCCTGATGTCGTTCTCCTACAACAAGAAGACGTCCGACCTGGCGTTCCAGCACGGCGGAAGGCCGCTCGGCTTCGGGTCTTTCTTTGCGGCGAACCTGAAGATCGTCAGAGGGAAGGACGCTACCGAGGAGATGAAAAGGATCAAGGAGGCCCTGGACAAGAACGAGATCATGAACCCGGGCCATCTCCTCGAGATGGACACGCGCTTCGGCATCAGCATCTCCTCTGGTTTGTTCGAACTGGCGATGGACGGCATCGGCGTGGCGAAGAAGATGATCCCGCGCCAGCAGCAGTTCGATGATAAGGCCGAGGTCTACGAGGCGGAAAGGGCGAAGAAGGAGAAGGAAGAGCACCGGCACTGACCGCCATCACTCGCTCCCTTCCCTTCAGAAAGGAAGAATGGGTTCAGACCCTCACTTTGAGTACTTCTCCGGGTCGGAGTCGAACTTCTTCTTGCAGCCAGGTGCGCAGAAGTAATAGGTCTTGCCCTTGTACACACTCTTCCACTTCGCCGTCTTCTCGTCCACTTCCATCTTGCATATCGGGTCTATCGCCGTCATTTCTTCGCCTCTTGTCTCCTCTTGATTTCAGGAGTGTAACGCTTGAGCAGTGCCGCGTTCGAGACGACCGTCACCGAGCTGAAGGCCATCGCCCCGGCCGCGATAATCGGGGGAAGCAGCACGTTGAAGAACGGGAAGAGTATGCCCGCCGCTATCGGTATCCCCGCCGTGTTGTAGCCAAACGCCCAGAAGAGGTTCTGCCTGATCTTCTGCATCGTCCTCTTCGACAACTGTATCGCGGCGACGACGTCCCTCACGTCGTTCCTCACCAGCACCATGCTGCCTGTCTCTATCGCAACGTCCGTGCCGGAACCGATGGCTATTCCGACGTCCGCCTTCGCCAGCGCGGGGGCGTCGTTCACCCCGTCCCCGACCATGGCCACGATCCTGCCCTTCTTCTGGAGCTTGTCGACCTCTTTCGCCTTGTCTTCGGGCAGGACCTCCGCCAGCACCTGCGCTATTCCGAGCTGCTTCGCGATCACGTCGGCGGTGCGCCGGTTGTCCCCCGTCAGCATCGCCACCTCGATTCCCATGTCCTTGAGCGCCTGGACGGCCTCGACCGCCTCCGGCTTGATCACATCCGCCACGGCTAGCACGCCTGCAATGCGCCCATCGACGCAGAGTATCATCGCGGTCTTGCCCTCGCCCTCGGCCTTCTGCACCGTCGCCTCAACCTCGTCGTCGAGCTTGATCTCCAAATCGCCATAGAGCCGCCGGTTTCCGACAAGGATCATCTCCCCCTCATGTTCCGCCCCGACCCCCATACCTGGAAGCCCCTCGAACGAGGCGGCGTCAGGGACCACCATTCCCTTCGAACCGGCCTTCCTCATTATCGCCTGCCCTAGCGGGTGCTCGGAACCCTTCTCGGCGATGCTTGCGAGCCTGATCACTTCGTCCTCAGCCAGGTCGAAGGCGAAGACGTCGGTGACTTCAGGCATCCCCTTCGTCAGGGTACCGGTCTTGTCGAAGACGACCGTATTGACGTTGCCCGCGATTTCCAGCGCCTCGCCTGACTTGACGAGGATGCCGTTCTCCGCCCCCCTTCCCGTTCCAACCATAATGGCGGTCGGGGTCGCGAGCCCGAGGGCGCAAGGACACGCAATCACGAGCACCGAGATGAAGGCGGTCAGCGAGAAGATGAACTTCGGTGTGGCGATCGTGAACTGGTCGTAAGCGAAGAAGTACCAGACGATGAGAGTGATGATAGCGATGCCGATCACCGTCGGGACGAACACGCCGGCGACGCGGTCCGCGAGCCGTTGCACCGGCGCCTTCGAGCCCTGCGCCTCCTCGACCAGGCGGACGATCTGGGCCAAGGCCGTATCGGCGCCCACCCGGGTCGCCCTGGCCTTGAGAACCCCGTTCTTGTTGAGCGAGCCACCGATGACCTCGGAATCGGCAGTCTTCTCGACCGGGACGCTCTCCCCGGTGAGCATCGACTCATCGACAGCGGATGAGCCTTCTGTCACGACCCCGTCGGTTGGGATCTTCTCGCCTGGACGGACGACGAAGACCTCGCCAACGTCGACCTCGTCGACCGGGACTTCGACCTCGTTGCCCTCTCGCACAACGCGCGCCGTCTTCGCCTGGAGGTCCACCAGCTTCCTGATGGCCTCTGAGGTTGAGCCCTTCGCTTTTGCCTCGAGGTACTTGCCGAAGAGGATCAGGGTTATGATCATCGAGGCTGTGTCAAAATACGTCTCGTGAAACGCTACTGCACCGGGCGCGAAGACGACCGCCAGGCTGTAGATGTACGCAGCCGAAGTGCCAACGGCTATCAACGTGTCCATCGTCGCCGAACGATTCTTCAGGGCGATCCAGGCGCTGACGTAGAAGCGGTACCCGGCGATGAACTGCACTGGCGTGGCGAGAAGGAATAGTACGAAGTTGCCATATTGGGAGAAGAACTCGTTATGCCCCAGAGAGGTGAAAGCCATCAGCAATGAGAGGATGAGCGTAGGCACCGAGAGAGTCGCAGCGAAGACAAGGAGGCGCTTCTGGCGCAGCATCTCCTTCTGCCTCGCTTCCTTATCTGCGTCCCGCGTCTCCGCCTCGATGACGTCGTAGCCGACCTCGCGGATCTTCCGCTTGATGTCGGCTATCCTGGCCCTCGACGGATCGTAGACCACCCGTACCTTCTCCGTCGCCAGGTTCGCCACGGCCGACTGTACGCCGTCCAGCTCCATCAGCGCCGTCTCTATCGTTTCGACGCAGGTGGCGCAGGTCATGCCGCCCACGGAGATCGTCGCATCGTTGACGATGACCCCGTAGCCCGCCTCCTTGACCGCGTTTGTGAGCTTCTCGATGCCAACCTTGCCGGGGTCGTAGGTGACCGTCGCCCGCTCGGTGGCAAAATTGACGGCCGCCTGGTCGACTCCCGTCACGTCTGAGAGGCTGCGTTGTATCGTCTCGGCGCAGGTCGCGCACGTCATCCCCGTCAGACCGAACGACGTCGTACGCTTGTCCGAATGCGCTTTCGTCTTTCGATCCGTGTCATCTACTTCGGGCATCGGCTCTCTATTGCAAGGCAATCTAGAAGTACGTTCTCTCCTCAGCCACCGAGAATCTGGCTTAGTGCTCAAGAAATCCTATAGACACGGGCCTGCTCCCTTCTGCCTCGGTTTGCGGATCTTACCGTTTCCTCAACTCAGCGATCGCATCTATCTCGACACTCGCCCCGAGAGGGAGAGCGGCTACCTGCAACGTAGTCCTAGATGGGAATGGCTCGGAGAAGAACGAGCCGTAGGCCTCATTGATCTCTTTGAACCCTCCAAGGTCGGTCACGAAGACCGTGGTCCTGACCACGTCCTTGAGGCCGCTGCCAGACGAAGCGAGCACGCTCGACAGGTTGCGCAGGCATTGCCTTGCCTCTTCGGCCGGCCCCCCGAGGACAAGTTTGCTGGTCTTGGGATCGATGCCTATCTGACCCGAACAGAAGACAAACCCTCCGGCCTCCAGGGCCTGGGAGTAGGGTCCGACAGGCCTGGGAGCATTCTCGGAAACGATCAATCTAGCCATGATGATGCTGAGCGACAAAGGTGGAGATAAGACCTACCGGCCCCCAGCGCCCATATCGTCCACCGCTTCCGGGACATCGGCGGCGCTCTTCACGAAGTCCGAACCGAGCTCTCTCCATTTCTCGGCAGAGGTGGCGCCGCTGAGCAGACCTATGAACCTGGTTCCCGAGGCGCGAGCGCACACCAGGTCGATCGGATGGTCGCCCACGTATAATACCGAGCCAGGACTGGTGCCGAGCATCGACGTGATCCTGAGCATCGCCACCGGGTTCGGCTTGGCCTCTTCGAGCGGATAGTCATCGCGGCAAACGGAATGCCTGATGAATTCCAACAGCTCAGCCTTGGCCAGCGCCGCTTCGGCGTACACCCTCGAACCTCTGGTGAGGAGGCCGACGACGAACCCGTCGTCCATCAACCTTGCCAGTGCCTCTCTCGCTCCTTCTATCGCCTTGACGGTGGGAACGGTCGAGAGTTCGCAATCGGTCAGTATCCCTCCAAGTCTGATGTCCAGATCTCGCACGTACCTCTCGTCCCTGAGACGCGAGATGTAGTCCCTCCCAGCCTTGATGTTGGAGAGAACGGTCTTCTCCTCGTCGACCACCTGCCTCGGCGCTCCCGATTGTTCGAGTTCTCTCACTATGCGCAGCCGCATCTCCCGGAAGTCTATGGCGCTCTCGACGAGCGTATTGTCGAGATCGAAGATCACCGCCTCGATCGAGCCGCTGCCGGACATGTCTCTTGCCAGGTATCGCGACACCGGAAATGAGACTTTCGTTTGGGGGCGAGCTCAGCGAGATTCGTTCGATTACGCCGTGAGCCAGATGTTCGGCGCACAGCAACTTATATTAAATACTATGTGTAGCAATCTCAAATATGTATTTTATATCCACAATGCGGAACCGGGGTCACCTAGAAACTAAGGTGACTTAAAATGAACCACAAGTTGCTGACAATTGTGGCGGCAGTATGCTTCATGTCCGCTGCACTTGGGCTCGCGGTCGTCTGCACAGGCGCTGAAGCAGGGAATCTGAACATACCGGGAGTCGACCCACACAACATTCCTGGTGTCGATCCTCACAACATACCGGGAGTCGACCCACACAACATTCCTGGTGTCGATCCTCACAACATACCGGGAGTCGACCCACACAACATTCCTGGTGTCGATCCTCACAACATCCCAGGGGTAGATCCTCACTAAGTACAAGGTACCGGCCCGATTCTAGTCCAGGGCTTGACCCCCAAGTATGAGTTCCTGGACCGGGCCCTTACCAAGACCTTCTGGTCTTCCCTGCCAAACCCTTTCTCAAACCCCTTCCCGCCTTTTGACTAGACCCTTGCCGCCTTCCTCATCTCGATTACGTCGCGGATTAGGCCCTCGTGCCCCGTCGCATCCGCGATCGCCATCGCCTCATCGAATAGCTCTCGGGCGCCCATCGGATCCGAGTTCTCGCAGTAGACCTTGCCTATCTCGCACATCCAGTGGCAAAGCCTCAGGGGCGAGTTCGCTTCCTTGAGCGCCTCGAGGCTCGCCGTGAACTCCATCTTCGCCCAGTCCCAGTTCTTCTGTTTGGCGTAGAGGTAGCCCCGGTTCAGGTGCGACGCGGCGATGATGAAGTGATCGTTCAGTCTCGTCCCGATCAGGTTCGCCTCGCTCAGAGCGGAATCGGCCTTGTCGAGCTCCCCTACGTCGATGTACGAGGCGGACAGGTTCGATAGAGCGTAGCTGAGCGTCGAGAGATCGCCGACAGAGTTGGCCAGTTCGACCGCTTTCTCAAGATAGTCCACGGCGCCGTGGCCATCCCCAAGGTCCCTTAGGTCGTTCCCTATCGAGGAGCATACCTTGGCTATCTCGGCCGTGTCGCCGGTGCGCTCTAGGACGTCCAGCGCCTCCTTCTTGCTCTTCGTCGCCCTTTCCAAGTCTCTGAGCTGGCTATACGTCCTTCCGATTCCGTATAGCGCTTTTCCCCTTCCGACGTCGTCGCCGATCGAGCGGGACAGTTCCTCTGCCTTGGAGAAGTGCATGATCGCTTCCTGGTAGTAACCCTCGCGCTCGGCCAGGCCTCCCTTGTCGTAATGGACCAGAGTCAGGGTGTGTGAGTCTCCCATCAGCTCCGCCGTCTCAAGGCTCTGGTTGAGGAACTCGTCCGCCTCCTTGTACTCGAAGCGTCTGAGGTGGAGGACGCCGAGCCTCCGGCAGACCTCCGCCATCAACCTCCTGTCCTTCTCGGGCGAGGCCTTATCCAGCAGCTCGGAGTACATCTTGAGAGATTCGAGCCACTCGCCCTCTAGGTCGAGTATTTCGGCCTGGAGGAGCAGCACCTCAAGTCTATCGCCTCGCCCACCGACGTTCTTCTCCAGCAGTCCGGCGAGCAAGGGCGAGAGCAGGTTCGCATAGCCGCGGGATATTATCTCCCTTCCGTTCGCGGCCGCGATGCCCATCGCTGCCTCAAACTCCCCTGCCATCATGCTGTGATATAGCGCCTCTACCCTGGCCGGCGCGCTCTCGTCGCTCAGGTAGTACTTGGAAGCGGCGCGGTGGCAGGTCGCCCGCTGCCTCGGGGACAGCCTGGTATAGAAGAACTCTCGCATGACATCGTGCATCCCGACCATGCGTCCGAGGGTCTCGCTCAAGAGAGACTTGCGGATGAGCGCCTCGATCGTGTCGTAGTCTACCATATAGTCGCTATACGACCGGTCCTTGCGCGCTCCGCCCTCCAGCTTCGAGATCTCCTCTTCCATGGTGAAGAATGAATCGGTTGGCACCGGATAGCGGAATACCGAGGCGATCTCGAGGATGCGCTTCTCGGCGATCTCTAGGTTCGAGTAGACCTCTTGCTCGATGAACATCCTCATGTTCTTCCCGAGCGCCTGGCCTGGGTCCTCGACGAGCTCCATGAAGAACGGGTGCCCGTTCGTCACTTTGAATATCCTGTCGAGCGAGTCCTCGGGTAGGGCGCGGCTCCTCATCAGCTGCAGGCTGCTCTCGCGGTCAAGGCCCTCCAACACGATCTCCGCCACCACTCCTCCGACGACGGAGCTGCGCTTGTAGAATGAGAGCGCCTCCCTGGTCGTGCAGACGATCTTGAGAGAGGGGATGTTCTCAAAGGTGGCGACGAGGGCCGCGATGAACTCAGTGAGGGTCTTATCTGCTTTCTGCAGGTCGTCGAGAATGAGGACGGCGGAGGTGTCCTTGAGCTCGGTCTCCAACAGGTGGGCGACCTCACCTATGGATGGGATCTCAGTCTGCGCCAGGTAACCCTCCAGGCCTTTCTTCCTCATCTCGGATAGGAACTCTGCGACAGGCCTGAGGAGTCCCTTGAGGTTTACCCATTCGTGGATGCGGAACCAGAAGATGTTGCTCCTGTCCCTCCGGTCCTGGGCGAACTTGGCGAGGAGTGTGGTCTTTCCGATGCCAGCGATGCCCCTTACTACGATGAGACGGCAGGACGGCGAGTCGGCGAGCTCGTTCAGCCTCCGGAGTTCATCCTTACGCCCGAAGAAGGCCCGAACGGTCGGCTTCCGATCTGTGTAGTCGACGAACCTGCGTTCCTCCTTGACCCTCGCCTCGTGGAACGAGCTCGCATCGAACTTTCCGCGTTCTATGGCATTCGCCAGTTCGACCATTGTGTACTTGGTCGGCAGAAGGGACCCGAGACGCCCGAACTCGATCTTGACCTCCTTACCTTCCATGTTGGTGGCGCGTATGATCAGGGGTTCGACGCTCTTCTTCAATGCGAGCGCCTCGTCGAACCCCGCCTGCGTCAGGAAGTAGACTTTGCGAACGTTCGGCAGCCCTTTGACGTGCCGGCTCTCCAGCGCCTCGGCGTATCCGAGGTCGACGAGAGCCAGGACGAGCTTGTTGACGTTGTTGCGCCCGATACCGACGCCGGCCGCTATCCCGTCCTGGGTGACCTCCTTGGGGACGTCGGCATCGAGGCTGTACCGTTGATAATTCATCAGGTGAAGGAGGACCTTCTCCTGTTGGCTCAGCAGGTTCTTCCGCGAGGTCCTCTTCACACCGCCTGATTCTGCGTCCCAAGAAAAATAGATTCTGCCCTGAAAAGTAGCAAGCTCAAGTCGGCTTTAAATACGGACGAGGACGCTCGATTCGACGCAAGCGCGAGGAGGCACAATCACAATGTCGAAGAACGGTCGAAGGATCTCGCTGTTGATGGAAGGGTACCCGAGGAAGGGCTTCCAGGTGTACTCCAGCATTCTCAAGTCAGGAAGGCAGGGGGTCTGCATCAGCCGCCTGCACCCGGAATACGTTGAGCAGAAGTACGACCTGCCCAGGGCGAGGTCTTTCTGGCTTTCCAGCTGCAAGGGGAAGGACGTTCTTTCGCCGAAGATGCTCGGCTCCGTCTCGAAGGCGATCGTCAACTCCCTCTCAGAGAATTCACTCGTGTTCCTGGATGGGTTGGAATACGTCCTGCTATACAACGATATGAATAAGGTGCTGGCGTTCCTCAAGGAGGTCGAGGTCGCATTGGCGAAGTGCAACGCCGAGATGCTTGTGTCCATTGATCCCTTGACGTTCGAACCGCGTGAGCTCGACCGAATCTATGCCGAGTTCCAGAGGGTGACTGCGGAGGAGATCTCGGCCGTCTTCAGCCCACAACCTCAGCAAACCGTCTCAAGCGAGCCATTGAGCGCGGGTCAAACAATCTGGGGTCCATCGCCACGAGAAGGATCGATCCGTTCTCCATCATGATGTCGTTCAGCTGTTCGAAGAACATCTGGAGTTTGTGGAAATCGCTGTAGAGCGAGAGGTATTCGATTCCATCGATAAGGACGACGGATCGCTCATTCGTTCCGGCGAACTCCAGGACCCTCTGCACCAGACGGGAAAGCTCTCCCGGAGCAAGGTTGGACTGACCCGGGCGCTCGCTTAGCCAGATGTTCGAGATATCCGCCATCTGCAGCCGTTCCCTGACCATGTCAGGGTGGAGCCGCGAAACGCAGAGAACCGGGACGCCGCTCCTCGCGAAGTCGTCGGCTATCCTGAACGCCTTGTCCACTCTCTGTTCGACCACGAGATAGGTGCGACCGAAGTCCAACGCGATCGCTCTGGCACCGGCGCCAATGGTAACCGTTCCGTACCTTCCAGCGTTCATTTCATGATCGGCAATCATGCTGGCTCTCTCGCATAGCTTTTGCTAGGCGCCCTGACTGATTGCGATGCGGTACCTTTAATACTTTCCACGCGAGCCAGCGTCTGCGGGAATTAGGCCACCACGTCGAGTCGGTCACGCTCCCCTCAGATGAACGCCGATCTCTTCCCAAATATGTCGACCAGGGCGACTGCCATGCGAGGCGTATTGAACGAGAAGGCCGACCGTCCCTCTCTGTCGATCGCGATCACACCGCCCAGACCCGCGACGCGCTCCCCCAGGTAATGTATCGCCTCATCCGAGGCGGTCCCTGCATCCTTTCCTCTCTCGATGCCCTCGCAGACCCTTCTGGCCAGGCAGACCTTCATTATCGATTCTCCCCAACCAGTCGCCGATACCCCTCCCGAACGGTCGTCTGCATAACACCCCGATCCCACGAGAGGGCTGTCGCCGACCCGTCCGAGCATCTTGCTGGGGGTTCCGCCGGTCGAGGTGGCTGCGGCGATGTGCCCCTCGTCGTCAAGGGCTACCGCTCCAACCGTACCGAGCCTGGATCGATCCTCGCCTGGCTCGAAGACCTCCTTGGACCGGAACCCCTCCTCCGCATGGATCTCCTTCCATCGGTCGACCTCCGGGCCGACCAACAGCTCCTCATTGCTTACCAGGGGGAAGCCGATGGTACGGGCGAACTCTTCCGCCCCTTCAGCCACCAGCATGCAGTGCTGGGTGCGCTCCATCACTTCCCTCGCGAGGCTGATCGGATGAAGGATGTGACGCACGGACGCCACCGAACCCAAATTAAGATCCGAACCCTCCATGATCATCGCGTCCAGCTCGACGTCCCCCTTCGCGTTCATATGGCCGCCCCGCCCCGCGTTGAAGACCGGGTTCTCTTCCATGTACCTGACGGCCGCTTCCACCGCGTCGAGGGCGCTGCCGTTTGACGAGAGAACGTCGTCACCGATGTCCGCCGCCTGCCTGCAGCCCTCGACATGATCCTGCTGGACCGGTTTGGGCATGGTCCAGGCACCACCGTGCACGATTATGCAATGACTCATCGGATCGCTCGCTCAGTGCAGACCCTTGGGAGGTTAAGGGGTTTTCCCGCCGCGGTCGCGGGGAACCGAAGGGAAAGGGAAAAGGAACGACCGCGGCTGGTTGCCATCAGTTCTTGTCGCCATTCATCTTGCCGCTCAGGTAGGAGGCGTACCCGGACATGTCCAGGAGGCCGTGGCCCGAGAGGTTGAAAACGATGGTCTTCTTCTCGTTGTCCTTCTTCGCCTTCAGCGCGATGTCGATCGCGGCGCGGATAGCATGGGTGCTCTCAGGCGCGGGTATGATGCCTTCGGTCCGAGCGAACATGATCCCGGCCGAGAAGGTCTCCTTCTGGTCGATCGCCATCGGCTTGACGTACCCCAGCTTGGTGCACAGGCTGACCGTCGGCGCCATTCCGTGGTATCTGAGGCCGCCCGCGTGGATGGGTGAGGGCATGAAGTCGTGGCCCAGGGTGTACATCTTGAACAGAGGTGTCATTCCAGCCGTGTCTCCGAAGTCATAGCGGTATTCCCCCTCACTCAGGGATGGAACCGCGACCGGTTCGGCGGCGATGAACTCGGTGTCGATCTTCCCCTTGGCCTTGAGGCCGATCATGGGGAAGGCGAACCCGGCGAAGTTGCTCCCTCCTCCGACGCAGCCGATCATGTAGTCCGGGACGGTGTCTATCATCTCAAGCTGCTTGACGAGCTCCTGGCCGATCACGGTCTGGTGGAGCATTACGTGGTTCGCTACGGAGCCGAGAGAGTATTTCGTATTCTTCGCCTTGACGCAGGTCTCGATCGCCTCACTGATCGCGATGCCGAGAGAGCCAGAGTTTTCCGGGTCCTTCTCCAACAGCTTCTTCCCGAAGTCCGTGAGCATGCTCGGGGAGGGGTGCACCTTCGCCCCATAGGTCTCCATCACGTAGCGCCTGTAGGGCTTCTGGTCATAGCTGACCCTTACCATGAAGACCTCGCAGTTCAGACCGAAGATGCTGCAGGCAAGGGCGAGCGCTGATCCCCATTGACCCGCGCCCGTTTCGGTCGTAAGGTTCTCGGTGCCGGCCTTCATGTTGTAGTAGGCCTGTGCGATTGCGGTGTTCGGCTTGTGGCTGCCAGTCGGGCTGAGGTCCTCGCGCTTGAAGTAGATCTTGGCTGGGGTGTTGAGCGCCTTTTCCAGCCTGACCGCCCTCACTAGGGGGCTGGGTCGGTTCAGCATGACCAGGGCGGACCTTACCTCGTCAGGGATGTCGATGAACCTTTCCTCTGACATCTCCTGCCTGATTATTTCGTCGGGGAAGATGGCGCGGAAATCCTCGAACTTCGCCGGCTCCTTCGTGCCCGGATGAAGAGGCGGCGGTAGTTTCTCAGGGAGATCGGCGACGATATTGTACCATTTCTTCGGGATGTCCTCGATGCCGAGCGTGACCTTGATGTCAGACTGCTGTGGCTTCATGGAACGAGGATAACAACTGAGGCATATATAGCACTTATGGCTAATGATGTACAATAATGTACTACAATAGAAGCACACGTCGAAGATGATACCCTAGCTCGATGCTCGTGCCAGTCACGTTGAAAATGAAGACCGACTTCACGCCTCAAACGATTGAGGAGAAATGTTGCGGAGGAAAGATTCTCGGCAGAGTGAAGTCGGCCCCTCCTTTCGGGAGGCTCGGGTCCGGGTTCGGGGCCGGACCGAGATACGGTTTAGCGCTGAGCGTTCATAAACATGACTTCTTCGTAATCAAAGCTGATTACCAGTTTGGCAAATGAGCTCTAGCCGATCGTATAGCCGCATGCAGGGCACACCAGGGCGCTCTCCTGGATGAGGAGTGGGTTGCCGCAGTCCGGGCAGGACAAGTCGATCTTCCCGGCAGTAAGGACCTGTGTCGGACGCGAGCCTTCGCGGTAGATCGTGATCCCTTTGCACCCAAGCTCATGCGCCAGCAGATAGACGTTCTTGATGTCCTCGCGAGTACTGTTGCCAGGGAAGTTGATCGTCTTCGATACGGCGTTGTCGACCTGCTTCTGGAACTCCGCCTGGACTCTCACATGGTCCTCGGCGCTGACATCGTACGAGGTGACGAAGACCTCCCTCACGTCCTCGGGTATCGAGGAGTACGAGGCGATGGAATGGCCAGCGGCGAGCATCGCCGGAAGCTGCTCGTCGTAGAATCCGCGCTTCTTCGCCGTTTCGATGAAGAACGGGTTCACCTCCCTCAAGTGCGTTCCCTCCATGACGTGTTTGACGTATGACAGAGCGTAGAGCGGCTCGATCCCGCTCGAACACGACGCGATCATGCTGATCGTGCCAGTCGGAGCTACGCTCAGCACCGTGGCGTTGCGCCGACGGGATCTGAACATGCTCTTTCCGATGTTGGGGAAGTCGCCCCGCGATTCGGCGATCCTCGCCGACGTCTCGTCGGCGCGCTTCCGGACGAAGGTAATCAGCTCCCGCGCGATGCCGAGCGACCTCGTGCTTCCGTATCGTACATCCATCCGCACAAGCATGTCCGCGAACCCCATCACCCCGAGCCCGATTTTCCTGTTGCCCCGGGCCATGTCTTCGATTTGCTTCAGAGGATAGCGCGAGGCGTCGACGACGTTGTCGAGAAATCGTACGCCTAGATCGACGGTCTCGCCGAGCCTTTCCCAATCCACCTCGTAACTGTCGCCTTTGGGCATGAGCATCCGATCGACGTTGATCGAGCCGAGGTTGCAGGCCTCGAACGGCAGGAGCGGGACCTCGCCGCACGGGTTCGTCGATTCTATCTCGCCCACTCCAGGCGTGGGATTGGCCCGGTTGATCGTGTCGAGGAAGACCATGCCCGGATCTCCGGTCCTCCAGGCCCCCTCGCATATCTCTTCTAGTACGGCGGCCGCGTTCTTCCTTCCGACCTTCTGCCTGGTGCGGGGATTGATGAGGTCATAGTCGCCGCCCTTCCTTGCCTCCCGCATGAACTCGTCAGTCGCCCCGACGGAGATGTTGAAGTTCGTTAGCGACTTCATGTCGTCCTTGGCGTGGATGAACATCTCGATGTCCGGATGGTCCACTCGAAGGATGCCCATCGAAGCTCCCCTCCGCCTTCCTCCCTGCTTGATCGCATCCGTCGCCGCGTCGAACACCTTCATGAACGAGACGGGGCCGGAGGCGACCCCCATGGTCGACTTGACGACGTCGCCCGCAGGCCGGAGGCGGGAGAACGAGAAGCCGGTCCCTCCGCCAGTTTGCTGAATGATAGCAGTGAATTTGACCGCGTCGTAGATGCCCTCGATCGAATCCTCTACCGGGATGACGAAGCACGCAGCGAGCTGCTGTATCTCCGTGCCGGCGTTCATCAGACAGGGGGAGTTCGGTAGGAACTCCAGGCCGCGCATCGCGGCAAAGAACTCCTTCTCCTCCGCCTTGGCCGAGCGACCGTCATCGTACAACGAGTTCGGCGACGCGACCGAGCGAGCGACCCGTCGGAACATATCGTCCGGCGTCTCGGTCACCTGGCCAGTCTCATCCTTCAGCAGGTAGCGCTTCTGCAGGACGATGAGCGAGTTCTCGGTGAGTCCCGGGAACTTCCGCGAGGCCATGGACTCAGATTCGAGGCCGCGGTAGATAAGCGCGATGCCCTGCTCACGCATTTATACCGCCGACGTGGCTACTCTCCCGGGGGAAAGATGCATTACGGCATCAGCACGAAGCTGCCTCCCGACACGGTGATCGAGAAGGCCGTTGAGTACTTCAGCAAGCTCGGGCTGAAGGTGAGGGAGAAGACGGATTGCTCGCTCTTCATGGAGGGGACCGGGGGCTACATCGACCTTGGCGTCTGCGGCGGTGACGGGACCGACGTGGATATCGTGACACAGGAGTGGAACGAGCAGGTCAAGCAGTTCCTGCAACGGCTCTCGTGAGGGATCTGAATGACTGACGATAAAGAGGCGAAAGGAGAGCATCTAGTCAAGATCGAGGCAGGCAAGGAGTACACCGTCCGCATCGTCGATCGCGGTCGACAGGGAGACGGCATTGCGCGCGTGGCCGGGCTCGTTATCTTCGTGCCGGAGACGGCGCCAGGTAATGAAGTAAGGGTCCTGGTGACTAGGCTCGGGACCAACTGCGCCTTTGCCCGAAAGGTACAGGCCGAGGGTGGAGAGGGCGCCTAGGCCCGGTTGCCGGAGCGGAAGTCCGCCCGGAACTCCTTGCCTCGGACGAACACGTTCGGAACGTACTCCAGAAGCACACGTGCGAGCGCGACCATCTCCGACTCATTCGGTCCCGGCTCCTTCACTTTCGCGAATGGGCGTTCGTTCTCTGGTAGGGCGAGGAACTGCATGAGGAACGCCTCGGTGGCGACCCCGGAGATCTGCCTGCCGATCTTCGCCATCCTATCCTGGTCCATGAAGCCTGGAATTATCCTGATCCAGACCCTGACGTCTTTCCCGCGGATCACCTCGAGGCTCTTCCAGAGCGCCTTCAGGTACTTCCCCGTCGCCTCCCTGCCCAGTCCGGTCAGTTGGGAATTGCACTCGATGTCGTCCAGGGCACACTTGACCTCGATAATGTAGCGGTTGACGAGGTTCAACGTTTGGTGAAGGAGCTCTGGGTCCATGCCGTTGGTCTTGAGGGTGACGCGCCGGTTCATCCTGGACAGACGTTGAAGTAGTTCGAGCAGCTCCTTCTTCTGGACCGTCGGCTCGGCCCCTCCGAGATAGACCTCCTCCACCTTTGGATTGGCGATGAACTCCAACACTTCCTGGACCTCTTTCTCCATCATCGGCTGCATGATGTGGGTGCAGTAAGGGCACCTGAGCTGGCAACCATAGAATTGAACGCTCACCCCCTTCCCCTCCTTCTTCAGGCCGATGAGCTTCACGAGACCTAGAGGGTCATCCGCGGAGTTAATCGTTTGTGAGTCGCCAGACGTTTCTAGAAATGCTGTCCAGCAGAGGGTGTGGCCCGGTCGAGAACCTAAGCTCGTTTGGCTTCAGCACGCCCAACTCGGTGACGAGATCCGTCACACCTTCGAGCGGGGTCCGTTCGAACACCTGGGTATGCCGCACTATGCCGTCGCGCCTCCTTCGTCTGGTGATCGGGTCGGAGATGTCCACGCCGACGATCTTAGTTGACGCAGCTAGAGCATGGAGCGGTATCCCTGCCTTGGCAGCAGCGAGCGCAAGCGAGGACGTGCCGACCTTGTTGACCAGGTAGCCAGGGATTACGCAGTCCGCCCCGCAGACGGCACAGCCGCACTCCTTCGCGACCTCAAAGACCATGGAGTCCGCGACCACCTCGCACTCGATCCCCGAATGAGCGAGCTTCTTGGCCATCTTCGTTCCCTCGCCTCCCGGCCTTGATTCCATCACGACGACCTTGGGCAGACTTCGCCGGACCGCGATCAGAGCTCTTGCGACGGTGGAGGAATTTGAGATTGTGATCACCTTACCATGCGTCACGATAGTGGCGAACGCCTTGTTGATCTTGGCATCTGCCCCGTCCTCTCTGGCGATGAACTCATTGACGTGCTTGATCGCGACGCTTATGTCTGGTTGCGGCGTCTCGGGCAGGTCTGTCACAACTTGATTCAGCAGCACGAAGAGGGGCGCCATCGAACGCCTCACCCGAAAGCCCCCTCGCGAGAACTCACGCACCGAGCATATCTCGACCCTGGTACCATCAAGATAATCGCGGAGGCCGATGGCGACGTACCGCGCGGTCTCGGCCGCTCCAGAGACACGGTCCACCCTGATGCGGTAGAGAAGCGTTTCGAGGCGGGCATCCATGATGACCACGATGCCCGCCGTCGGAGAAATAGTCTTACGATTCGCCCTCGGCGATCGAGCACACGACCTCGTCGGAGATCTTCTCCAGCTCGAGCACGGTGTGTTCCCGGTACATCTTCGGGTCCATCGAGATCAGCATGTTCGTCCCGTTCGACGCGACCCTCTCCTGCGCCTTCCTGAGCACGTCGACCACGGGCCTCAAACCGTTCCACATCTCGAGGACGTCGATCCCGTTGAGCGCGATTAGTCCGTCGGGGTTCTTCTTCAGGAACTCCTCGACCCGGCCCTCGAACGCTTTCAGGTTCATCGGCGGTATGCAATCGGTCTCCGGCCTTGGGCTTAGCCAGTACGTCTGCATGATCTCGGGATCGAAGTCGAACTGCGTTCTGAGCTGTGCCGGCGAGTGCTTCGAGATATAGAGCGTCGGTCGTCCATTGCGCAGCTCGGTCCTGAGGATCTGGTGCGTTCGCAGCGGAACTCTCTCCTCGAACAGATA
>JBEKAR010000023.1:0-15646 GCA_050015815.1 Methanomassiliicoccales archaeon
CGGCATGTCTCTCGGCCTGTTCCCACGCATGACCTGCGTTGAGATATAAGCATTTGT
Source organism: Methanomassiliicoccales archaeon (assembly GCA_050015815.1). GTDB lineage: Archaea > Thermoplasmatota > Thermoplasmata > Methanomassiliicoccales > UBA472 > JAJRAL01. The sequence goes on from JBEKAR010000023.1 coordinate 58, forward strand.
CAGCTCGGCCAGCGCGGAGCCAGCGGCCCTGGCGTCCGCCTGGCCCGAGAACGCTCGCGATGCGGGCGACGACAGCCCGGCGCGATGGCTTGGAAACTTGAAGTAATTGGAGGGCGTTCGCATCCGTGTCGGTGCGCCGGCCTCCAGGCGAGGTCCAGCGCAGTTCGGAGCGATCGATGAGAGAGGCAGGCAGGGTCGGCAGGCGCACGCACATCGTCGAATGCAGGTCCTCGAGCGGAGGAGCTAGGGGCGGGGACCTTGCCTTTCCGGGAACGACCTCCGAGGCGGCACGTCCCGACATCATCGTCGTGGCAATGTCATCGAGCTCCCGTCACATCACCCGGCCGGTTTGCCAGATCACCTATGCTCTGAGAGAGGCGGGGTTCGAGGTGAGCGTCATCGTCCTCGCCTCGGGCTCCGGCACGCCGGGGGACTCAGCTCCCACGAACACGCTTGGGACGAGCATTATGTCGGTCACCCCTACGGAGAAGGCGCAGATAGCCAGGCATAGGATGGCACTCATCCACGTGGGAAACGTGCCTTCCCACTTCATCCCGAAGATCAGAGAACTGCTGAGGGACGTCGACGTGCCAGCCGTGGTGATATCGCAGGCCAGAATAGATATGGACGATCTAGTCGAGGAGGGAATCCGCGCCGGCAATCAGGAGCCGAGTGAGGCTGAGACCGTCGGTCGGGTCGTCGACCTCGTTAACGGCGTTGTAAGGGGTCAGAGATGCTCTTCCGCCAAGATTGGGGAGATAATCAGCAAGACGGGGCGGGCGATCAGGGAAGCGCCAGCATAAAGTTGGGTGTCCCTGGTTCAACTTCTTGAGGGGACCAGGTCGCAGGAAGACCCGATCGGGAGAGGCGGGGTCTTGGTTGAGGCGCCTGACCAATCGGCTGTATTAACCATCCAGTGAGGTGTTCTAACCAGCCACCAGGAGTTCTAATCCATCCATAAACATATATAAACGTTTTGGTTGCGATTCGCCCCCAGGAGGAGTTTTCCTGGAGGAAGAGGCTTGGAGAGTAAACCCCATCATAACCTGGCTTAGCTCTGCCATTATTAAGGGCGACGCCGAGGGTGCGGTGGAGGCGGCCAAGAAGGCCCTTGCGACCAAAATGGACGCGTATGAGGTGATGCAGAAGGGAGCAGCGCTGGCAATGGACGTGGTGAGCTACCTGTACGATGAGAAGGTCTACTATCTGCCAGAGGCCCTAGTGGCGGCGAATGCATTCTACGCAGCTGCGGACGTGCTGCAGCCCCACATCAAGGCCCAAGAGGGTGGACCGAAGGCCTCGATCGTGCTGGGAGTCATCGAGGGCGACATCCACGATATCGGGAAGAACCTGGTGAAGGTCAGGCTGTCGGCCGGCGGGATGACTGTCTACGACGTCGGGCGTGACACGCCAATCGACACGTTCATCGAGACGGCCCAGAAGAACAACGCGAACCTGATCGGGCTATCGACCATGATGACCCCGACCATGCTCGGCTTCGAAGCCCTGATTGAGGTCCTCAAGGAAAAGGGGCTGAGGGACAAGTTCCTCGTTGCAGTGGGCGGAGGTCCTGTCTCGGAGGAATTCGCCAAGAAGATCGGCGCGGACGGATTCGCCAAGAACGCCACTGAAGCTAGCTCGATGCTCGCGAACGCTATCAAGGAGAAGGAGAAGACCGGGAAGATGCCTGGAGCCCACGGCAAGGTGATAAGGGGCGGCTGATCATGACCGAAACACACTGGGAGAAGAGGGACCGGGAGATTGGCTGTAAGATGACCCCTATCGAAAGGGGCGTCACCTCGCTCGGTTTCAAGGAGCCCGACAGGGTCCCCTATATCCTCGCGTTCCAGAGCGCGTATAACGCATTCTACGAGCTTGCCAAGGTCAGCAGCTGGGAGGACATCTACAAGAACGTCGACAAGTGGACCGACCTCGCCTGCATGCAGTACACTGAGCTTGGGACGGACAGCATCGTCACGAACCCATTCTGGTCGGTCGAGGCTGACGCGCTCGGCTCCGAGGTCAAGTTCGTCGTGAGAGTCAACCCGAAGCACCCCGCGACATGGCCGCGCGCGCTCACGCAGATCGCTGACATAACCAAGTGGGACGACATCAAGCCGCAGATCCCTGACCCGGAGACGAGCCCTATCCTGAGCCGCGTGCTCAAGGTAACAGATGGCTGCTCGAAGCGCTACGGCGACAAGGTGCTGATCGTCGGCTGGACCATGCCATCGATAACGCTGGCGACGATTGCGCTGCGCGAGACTGAGAAGTTCTTCATGGACGTTCTCAACAAGCCGGACGTAGCCAAGTCGATGCTGCGCGTCTGCACGGACACCGCGAAGGCGTTCGAGCTGGCGATGCTGAAGCATGGATCCCACGCCATCGCCTACGTCGACGGCCTCGAGGCGACGTTCGTCATGAGGCCCAAGATGTTCACCGAGTGGGGCTGGGATCCGTGGAACGAACTCATCGACGCCGTAGTCGCGAACAAGGGCGTCGCGGTACCGCACGTCTGCGGAGGGGCGAAGGTCTATAAGGATCTCTACCTGAAGAAGTGGCCAGGCAGGCCGATCGTGCTCTCGATGCACGAGATCAAGCAGTCTGGCTTCGACAGCGTCAAGGAGGCCAAGGACACCTTCTACGGGAAGATCCCGATCATGGGGTTCGTGGCCGCCGACACGACGCTGACGCTCGGGGAACCGAAGGACGTTGACGCGGAGACGAAGGACAACATCAAGCAGGCCGCGCCCGGAGGAGGCTACATATGCTCCGCTGGCTGCGAGGCCATGGGCTGGAGGTTGGACAACTACCAGGCGATGTCCGAGGCCATCCGCAAGTATGGCAAGTACCCGATCAACCTGTAGGCTGGGATATCATTGAAAGAGCTGACATCAAGCGAGAGAGTACGAAAGGCGCTGAACCGGGAGGAGGTCGACCGAATCCCCGTCACGAGCCCCTGTCAATGCGGGCTCCTCGACAACATGAAGACGACCAACTGCTTCTGGCCTGACGCCCACAGGGACGCCCAGAAGATGGCCATCCTGGGTGCAGCGTGCCACGAACTACAGGGCATCGAGTCGGTGAGAGTGCCGTTCTGCATCACCGTCGCCGCCGAAGCGTGCGGCACGGGGATCAAGTGGCCGACGCGGCCGGACGTGCAGCCAATGGCGATCGATTTCGTGATTAAGAAGCCTGGTGACCTCGACAAGGTCAAGGTCCCGGACCCGATGAAGGACGGGCGCATGCCCGCCGTCATGGAGGCACTCGGGATCCTGAACAGGAAGTACGGGAATACCCTTCCGATATTCTGCGAGCACGAAGGGCCATACACGCTGTGCAGCGTCCTGAGGGGGCTTGAAAACCTCGCCATGGACCAGATCACCAACAAGGACTTCGTCAAGGGGCTGTTGGACTACGCGTTGCAGGTGCTCGAGACCTACGTCACGGCGCAGGTCGCGCATGGGGCGACGGCAGTCTTCCAGACCGACGGCGTCGCCAGCGGGGACGTCATGAGCCCAAAGACCTACGAGGCCCAGGTGTTCGAGACCAACAAGGCGCTGATGAAGTACTTCGCCGGCCACCTGAACGGAGTGCCATTCGTGCACCACGTGTGCGGCAAGTCCAGTGAGTTGGTCTCACTGGTCACAGAGGTGCAGGCGCAGTACCTGCCGAACCCGATTGCGACCTCCTATGAAACGGTCGTCCCGATCCCCCACGTGAAGAACGTGATCGGGAACCGCAAGATCGCCGTCTACGGCGAGATCAACGTCAACCAGGAGCTGCTGTTCGGGCCGGTGGAGGCGATCGACGCGCAAGTCAAGCTGCACATCGAGCAGGGCTCGGACATGATCGGGCCATGCTGCGGCATGGGATCGCGCACGCCCTCCGCTCACGTGAAGGCTATGGTGGACGCCACCCACAAGTACGGCGAGAGGAAGTGAGGATCGTAGCCAAACATCCCCCCTTTTTTTCTTTTTCCCTATCAAACCAGACACAGCAAGGCAAACTAACGAACAAGAGGCAATGATATGAGACAAGCCAAATCGTCCGGAAAGGACTCCCTCCAGAAGTACAAAGTCTCGCTTCACGATGATGCAGGGCGCCTGCTCGCAGAGGATGTACCGATCGGGCTCCTCCACCCCGCCGTCAATCCGGCGATCCGCAAGATCGCCTCGACCATCAAGAACACCGTCATGGTGGACCTCGGGGGCATGGAGAAGATCCTCAGGAATGGAGACCTAGGCGGGGAGCACTGCAACATACCAGGGAGGGGTTTGGACCTCGAGCTCGTGAAGAACGCGGGGGGCATCGCCGACAAGGTCCGCGAGATCCTCAAGGTGAGCGAAGGCGACTCGACGAAGGTGGAAGTCCTCGAGAACGGGGGCATACTCCTCGTCCAGGTGCCCCGGGAGCTGACGGACGTCTTCACGTCCTATGACGGCGCGACGTTCGCCGCGGCCATGGCCGTGGGTCACGTCATCATCGACCTGCTGGACCCGCCATACTGGAAGATACCCGACCTGAAGGCGGCCCTGATCGGGCGATACTGTTCCCGGTCGACCTCATGGGCGGAAAGGTGCACCATCTCCTGAAGGAGAGTACGGTCCTGGAGGGGCCGGGTCACGCCTTCCGGACGATCATGATCAATCATTTCGCCGCGATAACCAAGAAGAACGCCATGAACTCCGCCGCCCTGGCGGGGACGACGGAGCTCCTTGGGCACTACGAGAGCGGTGACTGTTACGGTCCGTATGAGGCATACACGCTCGCCGCGTACGCCTTCCAGAGCCTGAACGGCAATAACCTCGTGTACGGTCTCGTCAAGGAGAACCGGAAGGGAACGATAGGCGACGTGGCCGAGAGCACCATCCAGAGGGCGAAGGACGATGGCATCATCGCGGTCAAAGAGAAGCTTCCATCGGGGTACTCCGTGTACACAATGAAGGACCCGATTCTCTGGAACGCCTATGCTTGCGCGGGCACGCTGGCAGCGGTCATGGTAAACGTCGGGGCGTCGCGGGCGGCTCAGATGGTAACTGCCACCATGGCGTACTTCAATGACGCTTTGGAGATCAGAACGTCGCTGCCTAGCGCGGACGTTAACAAACTCCACGGCATCGGCGTGATATGGTCGTTCTACTCGCATTCCATCTACGGCGGCGGCGGACCGGGCATATTCTCCGGCGACAACCCGATTATCAAGAACTCGTTCGGCGGGTTCCAGGTCCCCTGCGGGGCGGCCGCAGTGGCCCTCGACGCTGGTACGCAGATGTTCTCGCCCGAACGGACCTCGGCCATCGTGGGCAAGATCTTCGGAAGGTACGATTACATGAGAGAGCCGATCAAGCACATCGCCATGAGTGTCGACGAAATCGGAGGTGGGAAGTAATGGCAAAGCGGAAAGGGGCCCATATTCAGTTCTATCCCGGCACAACGAAGATCGCGGAGAACAACCGCCGGGTGACCGATCCCGAGTCGAAGATCAAGAAGCTCAGGGACGTGTCCATCGACAACGTCGTCACCTTACTCGGTCACCGGCGACCTGGAGAGGCGATTCCCACAGTCCATCCGCCGATTGACGAGATGACCGAGCCGGACTGCCCGATCAGGAAGCTCGTCGAGCCGACGCCTGGGGCAAAGGCTGGCGACCGATTGAACTACGTTCAGATAAGCGACAGTTTTCACTTCTCGCCCGGTTCGCCCTATCCCCGCGCCAGGAAGTATACTTCCCGCTACCGCGGGATCGACGTGGGCGTTCTGACCTCGAGGACGGTCATCGAGATGAGAGAGAGGGAGCTGGAACAGCTCGTACGGGACGAGCTGGAGAGCGAGACCTACGATCCAGCGAGGACCTTCCTCAAGGGGATCACGACTCACGGCGTCGCCATCCGACTGGACGAGGACGGACTGCTGTTCGACGCATTGAAGCGGGCGAAGCTCGACAAGGGGATCGGCGAGGTGGTGTATGAGAAGAACCAGCTCGGCGTCCCACTCGACGAACCGATATCCGTGGGGCGGCCGTCCCCCGAAGAAGAGCTCAAGGACCGGGCCCTCCAGTATCACCTGAAGAACGTCAGGTATTCCGAGGAGCCGGAGATGCACAAGTCGATCGAAAGAATGTGGCAGATTGCGCTGATGATGGGCGTCGACCCGGAGAAAGCGAGGAACCTATGAGGTGATGTGAAATGGGAAGCTCATCAAAATCCGGAAAGCAGAAGATCGTCGAACTGCAGATTGAGCGAGACCGACTCGCGAAGGAGATGTCCTCGGCCATCTCGAAGATATTCGAGACCGACGATCTGACGAAGGAGAGAGGCCCGATCTACGCCTTCGAGAAGCTTGGCTGGCGCCAAGGGAAGGAGAAGAGGAAGTTCATCGAGTCCGCGAACAGGATTGCGAAGGAGAGAGGGATTCCCCATCTCAACCCTGATATCGCGCGCGTGAAGACCGGAACGCGGAAACTCGTGCCCTACTACGTGGAGGGCGAGTTCGTGGAGGGAGAGGGTTTCCATCCCTTGAACAATCCGGCCATCCAGCAGGCCCTGGATGACATGAAGCGCACGGTGATCATCGGCCTAGACCAGGCGCACGAGATACTGGAGAAGCGGCTCTGCAAGGAGGTCACCCCCGAGTCGATCAACTTCTACCTGGAGTCAGTGCAGCATACGATGGCCGGCGGCTCGGTCGCACAGGAACACCTCGGATACATCAATCCCGAGTGCACCCGCGACTGCTACGTGAAGGTTTTCACGGGCGACGACGATGTGGCAGATCAGATCGACGATCGGTACCTGATCGACATCAACAAGCTGTTCCCGGAGCATCAGGCCGCCCAGCTCAAAGGGGTCATCGGCAAGAAGATGTATGAGGTCGTGCGGCTGCCGACAATGGCCGTCAGGGCCGGCGCCGGAGGCATAGCGAGGAGGTGGGCAGCACTGCAGAAGGCGATGGCCTTTATCAACGCCTACAACCTCACTGGCCAGGCGGCGATGTCGGACTTTGTCTATGGGGCGAAGCACGCCGACGTGACCGTCATGGGGACACCCTCGGCCTATAGCCGGAACTTCGGCGACAACGAGCCCTACGGCGTGCCCGGCGGATACTGGGCGGACATGGTGCAGACGTCGCGCGTCAAGCCGGACGAGCCTGAGGAGTATATCATCAACTGTTCGGCCGTCGGCCTGATACTCGGGACCCAGATCACCTACGGGTTCTACATGATCGGCGGCATCGGCCTGATGCAGGCGATAGGCATGTACATGTCGGACAAGGTTGTCGATGACTCGGTCCGCTACTTCATGGAGCACATCCAGAAGAAGTACGGCGGTCCGTGCACTCTCAGGCCGGACGAGTTCGGCAAGCTGGCGGATATCGCGAAGACCATCACATACTACATGCAGGAGCGCTGGGAGGAGTACCCCGCCCTTATGGAGGCTCAGTGGTCGACCTACACCAGGAACGCCCTCATGCAGGAGATGACCGGAGACGCCTTCGCCTGGGCCACCGGCAACGCGGACATGGGACGGATCGGAGGGTACCTTTGCGTGTACCACCAGAGGGCCTACCAGGGCCGGTCCGGTTGGTATTCGTACGACTCCGTGCCGCTCTTCGACCTGGCTTCAAAGTGGACGATGCGGCCGGATTACGGCGTGCCGGAAGAGCTGCTCACGAACAACTACTCGGCCGTCTCCCCGCAGGTCTTCGTCGGTACCCAGCTCGCCACAGCTTACAGTGCCTCAGCGCATGCGGCCAGGGGCGACGCCTATTGCGTCAATCCCCTTGTCAAGGTGGCGTTCGCCGACCCATCGCTGAGATTCGACTGGGCGAGGCCGCGCAAGTGCGTCGTCGATGGCGCAATGAAGCGGTTCATGCCAGACGGAGAGAGGACAGCTATTACTCCACCCGTATGAAAACCTCTTCCCCATCTTTTGCTTCAGCAACCAAACGGAGGCTGTCCTCTCCTATTTTTCCCACCATGTTCGTCCCTTCCAGCGATTCGCACGTCGGGCCGAATTCCGCGCTCGGGTCGATCCTCACGCCGATGCTCCCCATGCGCCCCTTGATTGAGTTCGTGATCCCGATATCCCCGGTTCGGGTGCGGGAGGGCGTGTTTTCCGGCGGAATGTTCCGACGGACCGTTCTCTCGGAGTCTCCCTTCATCAGCACCGCCCCGACGACCGGGGAATACTGAAATGCGATCGACAGTGATCCGATCGGGTTGAGCAGAAGACCCGAAACGGCGAGGAGATGGCGGACCGATTCGGGCGCCCTCTTCGCGTACAACCTCACCTTGACTATCCGCTCTGGCCTAAGGCCAATCGTCTCGATGAACCCTGCCTTCATGATATCGATGGTGTTCCGCGGGCGCTGCATGACAACGACGGCATCGTCGTCGATGCAGCCCTTTCTCACGTGCCGCAACTTGAGGTTCAGGAGGTGATCATGGGCGGACGCCTGGGTCATTCCGATCTCGCTTATCCGGCGAGGCTCCAACCGCACTGAGACGACATCTCCCTTCCTTGCCAGATCGAGCAGCGCTGCGCCTCTCTCGACTCGGCCGACCAGCGTGTGGGAGACTGCCTCTGGTCGCGCTTTCTTGAAAAAGTAGATCCGTCCCTCACCATTCCCTTCGTTGCGGACCGTGATCGCCCCCCTATCCCGGGGAAGAGGGTTTCTCTCTCGGACCCGCATTCCGGCCAGGATGTCGGTCGAAACGAAGGTCCCCGAGGTGCCATCGATCCTCATCGTCCCTTGACCGAGCGTCCTCAGCAATAGCTCGTCCGTATCAGGCGTGCCATCCAGCAACCTCGCGGCTACGGTAGTGAAGACCGCGGTGCCGTCCTCGTGGATCCTCAAGCCAAGGTCAGATGTAGGGACGTAGTCGCCCACTGCGTCCTTCGATCGGTCCATTAGCGGTTTCAGACCAGTAATCTTGTCCTTGATCGTGAGGGACTTGAGGACAGACTGACCCGCCACCACTCGACCGACCGTACCACCGAAAATCGCCGAGTATGCGGCGCGGTGGCGCCTCTTGCTGAGTATCAGGCATGACGCGTCCCGTGCCATTCCAGCCATGTCAAGGAAGACCTCGCCCTCGTCCAGTTGACGCTCGCCGTAGGCGGGCTCCCCCTCGCAGCGGAAACTCCCCAGCGATAGCTTGTTGGCGTCGGCGTATTGGATGGCCAGGGCGGCCTCTTTGAGCGCCTCGGCAAGGCCAGTTAACCGCGTCTCATCTGATATCTCGAATACCACTTCCCCCTTGCTCGTGGTCAGTGCATACTTCGCGGACGCGGCCTGATCCTTCCTCCCCTGAGTGCCAACCGCCAGGATGCATCCCGGACTGTGGTCCACGCCTGCCAGGGACAGGACCCTCCTCAAGCTCGATCCCCAGGGAACCTCCAGCTCGGAACCGTCGACGAGAACCTTCACCGATCGCTCGTCTGGAGCCACATTTCGGGAGTGACCGGCGATGTCTTTAAATGTTTTCGACGGGCTCCGAAGAATGATGGAGGACTACCGGACCCTCATCTACGATGGTGGGTCGTACCGCTTCGGTGAGCTGGCCGAACTCCTCGAGGATACTGGCTCGTACATCCTGAGGCGGGAGGACACCATAGTTTCAACGGTCGCCGTGATGGCGGTCCCTAGCGGCGACGTAAGGGCGATAAGGCGGAAGGCGAAGGAGATCGGGGGCGTGCTCACGCGGGCCCCGCTCGCCGGGACCGAGATTGCGGTCGTCGCGCCATCGCCATCGGGCAGGCACCTTCCGCATCCCGCCTGCGACATCGCCGAGTTCCTGCGACGCAACGGAGCGCAGACGATCCTTATCAGCTTGGCGAGGGGGACTGGGCAGGAACCAATGCTGGATCATGGCGAGGTCGCCCTAATAAACGAGTCGGATCTCGCCGTCTTCGCTCTAGGCGATTCGAAGGTCTGCCTGCGGGAGAAGAAGGGACCGATGTTCGAGAACCTCCGGGTTCCGGTGGTCGTCGCCGCGGGACCGAAGATGAGGAGGCCATCGTATTGTACTGAGTACGTCGGGGGCCTGGGGAGGCGGGCGGCGAGGATGAAGGGGCCTGAGGACCTGGCCAGACTGAAGGAACTGGTGGATGCAGCGGAACGCTGTGTCAAGGACAGGAAGAAGGAGCTGAAATGGCTGCCGGACGTTTCCATACCCGCTCTCGGCCAGGCTATAGAACGTGAGCTTCCCGAGGTGAAGGACGCAACCTCGCCGTCACCAATCATGAACAGGATCGACGGTCTGAGGGTCAAGCTCGACTACGAGCGTTATCATGAGAGGATCGCAGAGGTACGATATGCAGGATCGCGACTCGGGGATCTCGCCGACATTTCTAGGTCGGTCCTCAAGGATCAGGTCCTGATAAGATTAAGGCCTCGCGGAGTGGTCTGATTCGCTATCGTACGAGCGGCAGCCAGACAGTGATAAATATGACCGAGCCGATACCCGCTGGATGACCGGCCAAGGCCCCCCTCTCGTCGAGGCTAGGGGGATTACGAAATCGCTCGGGGGAAGGGTGATACTCGATGACATCGACCTCGAGATCGGCGAACGGGACCGTATCGCCTTGGTGGGCCGGGTCGGATCAGGGAAGACCACCCTGATCAATGTGATCGGAGGTGTCGGAGGCAGCGAACCAGACCATGGCGAGGTTATCTACCATGTCAGCGTCTGCGAATTGTGCGGGCGCGTTGATTTCGCCACAGTCAGTGAGTGCCCGCGCTGCAAGGGCGTGACCCGGCGCGTCGACTTCGACTACTGGGGGAGCGAGGACACGGCGTTCCGCCATGCGCTCCGCGATAGGATCGGGATCATGTTCCAGAAGTCGTTCGGGGTCTATGGCAGCCTGACCGCCCTGGAAAACATCGTCCAGGTGCTAGAGACTTCCGGGGTGGGCAGGGCCGAGGCGTACAAGAGGGCCGCCGAGGTCCTTGATCGCGTCAATCTGATGCACCGCTCCTCCCACCTCGCGAACGACATGAGCGGCGGGGAGAAGCAGCGCCTGGTCCTCGCGCGGCAGCTCGTCAAGGAGCCAATAATCCTCTTCGCGGACGACCCGACCGGCGCGCTGGACCCTGGAAACGCCTCAATGATATCGAAGACGCTCCGCTCCCTGGACAAGGGCGCGCTACTGGTGACATCTCACATCCCGGCACTTGTGGAGAACGTCTGCACCAAGGCCCTCCTGCTTGAGGATGGCAGGATCGCCGAGGAGGGCGAGCCGAAGAAGATCATGAGGAAGCTCGTGGCGGACGTGCCGCCTTCCGAACCGTCGCAGAGGAGAGGTGACGGCGAGCCAATCGTCCGCGTCTCTGGTGTGGAGAAGATCTATCACAAGGCGACCTCCGGCATAGTCAAGGCGGTCGATGGGGTCGACCTCACGATCAACGAAGGCGCGATATTCGGTCTGGTCGGCAAGAGCGGGGCCGGAAAGACGACGCTCTCGAAGATGATCGCTGGCGCCATCAAGCCGACCAAGGGCTCCGTCCTCGTTAGGATCGGCGAAGACTGGGTCGATCTCAGGCAACCAGGCCCCCTCGGGAAAGGGCGGGCGACGCGCTACATCGGCGTGCTATATCAGGAGTACTCTCTCTATTCCCACATGACCGTATTCGACAATCTGGCGAAATCGAAGGCTCTCAACATTCCAGACGAGTTCATCAAGATGAAGGCCGTCCACACGTTGAAGCGGATCGGCTTCGATGGAGACCGCATCAACCAGCTCCTCACGCTCTGCCCCGATGACCTGAGCGAGGGCGAGCGGCACCGTGTGGCCCTTGCCTGGGCCCTCATGAAGGATCCGAGGATCCTGATACTGGACGAGCCATCTGGGACGATGGACCCGATCACGAAGGTCGAGGTCAGCCATGCCCTGCGCTCGCTGAGGGAGGAGTTCGGCACGACAATCGTCATCGTCTCCCATGACGCGGAGTTCTCCCTTCGCACCTGCGATGTCATGGCGCTCATGGACGCAGGTAAGGTCGTCAGGGTCGGCACGCCTGAAGAGGTGATCGCGGACATCGACGGGGCGACCGCCCTCTACGCGATAGACCCGAGGGCTAGGGCGCCGATCATTCCAATCGAGGAAGAGCTCTCGAGACGAGAGATTGATTGATGCCGCGGCGGGGAGATATCACCTGCCAGAGTTTGGTCCAAACGGAGAGTTTATCCAGGCTGGGGGGAATTTACCATCATGGACTGTTTCAGGCGTTTCGAGACGGCGATGAATTGCGGGATCCCGGACCGGCCGCCGATCTTATATCAGCACCTCGGTGGAGGAGAATGGATCCTGCGCGACCTTGGGACGACGATGCGCAAGGTGCATGAGCATCCCAGAAACATCGTCGAGTGCCAGCTAAGGGCGAAGGCGGTCTATGGGCACGACAACCTGATAGCAGGCTGGGGCGCGTACGTGGAGGCGCACGCCCTGGGATCGCTCTGGGAGTGGGGCAACAAGGAGTACTACTATCCCCGAATCCGTAAGTATCGGCTCGCCCAGCCCGAGGACCTCACATCGATTCAGGTACCTGATCCAATGGCAGACCCGTTCATGCGCTTGTATATCGATGCGCTCAGGATGATGACAGAGGAACACGGTTCGACAGTGCCAGTCCTGGGCTTCGTGAATTCTCCGCTCATCGCCGCCGAGGAGCTCCGCGGCTGTGAGGCGCTCTTCATGGACATGGTGTTAAATGTGCCACTGTACCAGAAGACCATTGCACTGATGGCATCGATGTGCCGCGCATACGTTTCGGCGATGCTCAAGGCCGGAGTCGATGGCGTTCTCATTGAGGACGGGTCGCTCGGCGGCGACCAGCTGAGCAGGGGTCAGGCGAAGGAGATGGACCTGGAATCGACCGCTCTTCTCATTGAGGACATTAAGTCCGCGGGCAAGTGGGCGATAATCCACAATTGCTCCTCTGAGCCATTTCTGGACATGCACGCCTCCCTCCGACCGAAGGCAATTGACTTCTGGATCAAGGGGAAAGTAGATCCAGAGCAGACGAGACACGACCTCGAAGGAATATGCATCTCGACCGGCGCAGACGGCATGACTGAGATGATGATGGCGAAGCCATCGGTCATTGAGCAATCCGTCCTGACGGCCTATCGTGACTACGGAACCAATGGCGGATTCGTCATAAGCACCGGTGGTGAGATTCCGTTGACCGCCCCCGCAGAGAACATCTGGGCCTTACGAAGGGCTGCCGACAAGTGCGGCAAGGCCTAGGTCACTGCTGCCTTCCGTACGTTTCAGCGGCTTGCTTGAGTCGCAGCACATTCTCCACTGGAACCTTGAACGGCATTTCGCATCCAGGTGCTAGAATCAGGCCAGGGGAATCGCCATACAGCTCGATCACTCTCTTGGTCTCCGCTTCCACTTCTTCCGGCGAGCCGGTGAACATGAGCTCCATATGATCTATGCCAGACATCACACATAGCCGACCGCGGAGCGAGTCGAACGTTCCTCTAAGGTCGACATACTTGTTATTGAAATGGAGGCAGTCCGGCCTCATCTCCGCCTGCGCGCCGAGATACGGCTTCGCCGCGCAGTTGTGGATTATTGTCTTCAGGCCCAGGGAGCGGCAGTGGTCGACCATTTTCTTCACGTAGGCCAGATCAAATCTTTCGCACATGGGAAGCCTCACCATTTCTCCCCCTGCCATCCCGTTCTCGATGAAGATTGAGTTCATTCCCGCGTAGGACGCCGCCCGCTCCGCGTAAGCCTTCGAGGATTCGGTGAGGGTTGCGACTAGCTTCTCCACGTCCGAGGGAGAGCTAAGCAGGGCCATCATCAGCTTCTCGTAGCCCATCACCTCGCTCGCGATGACGAAGGGGGAGTCGATGCAGGCCACGACCTCAATCTCCTTCCCGATGCGGTCGTTCATGATCTTGGCCCCCTTCAGCTGGATGGACCAGCACTCGTCGTCCATCGGATCGACGGGCCGGATCTTGTCGACGTCGCCTGGGCCCTCGATGGCGTATTTGAGTGGTCTTGGGTAGAAGTCCCGCTCGGGAAACCGCCACTGAGTGCCGTGTGCGTGTGCCTCAATGAGGATGTCACCCCAACTTGCCATGACGTTGTCAAAGCCGAAGAGCCTCTGCGCGGCCATCGATATCTCGGCGAAAGCCTCCGGGTCGGAGTAGCCGTCACGGATGCGCCTGCCGCATGATGCCGCGACCCATTTCGCGCCTCCCAGATGCTGGTAGAAAAGCGGCAGGCGGTCCGCTGTCCTCATTTCTAGCGCGGCCGTGAACCGTTCCTTGGGAGTCATTGAAAACGTATGGGCCAGTGAAGCAAAAAGGCTTCGCATGGGTTACATCGTATTCTCTCTAGGCACTTCCGCCGTTCTCCACCTCTTCGGGCATCAGAAGCGAGGGCGCCCCTCCCACAATCAGGGGTGTTGAAGGCGTCTCCTGAAAAGGTCCAGTAATCCGTTTCGGTCTTTCCGGATTGAGCGGGATTTCGGACTTAATTCTAGGCCGAGAGTCGTCGTACTGGATGAGGACATTTGTTGACTTCGGGCAGACTCACCAATAACGGGCTTCCTTGATTGACGATCGATTCGAAGAAAAAGAAAAGGAAAAGGGTTTATCGAGCTGGCTCCGCGCTAGCGCGAGAGAATTGGATTCTCATTCTCTTAGTCTGGCTAAAGCGACAAGTGGTCTCGGCTGAGTCGGAACAGCAGATTCCAAAGAGGAATTTGAAGAAAAAGGTAAGGCGTTTCTTCCTTAGCAAGATCGAGCCATTTCCATTTTCGTTTTAATTGAAACCGGAATATGGAAGTCTGGATATCGACCATAGTAGGTCCGGACAGACCCACCACGTCACTCAGCCTATAACCCATTCTTGACCTTACAGACACTCGGACCTCAGAAGAAGGTTAAGGAGGGGTTGAGACATCAACTCTTGTCTACTTCCAGTCCATGGTCGCCTTCATGCGCGCGATGATGAAGTCTGCCCTCGATTCAGGGGCTGGTATGGGTGATCACTTGTCTGTCCTTGATCTCCTCTCCTCCAAAGATGAACAGCTTCGCCCTTCCTCCAATCAACTCGATATACGTGTTGTGCGGATTCGCGTCCCTCACCCAAGAACCAGTGTTGGCGATGTTTTCATCGGAATTGATGAAAGGATGGTGCGTGTGGCCAAAGACGAGGAGTTGACCAGGGCTCCCTCGAATCTCGCCAAGTGCTCGGCTCTCAATCTCGTCAAGTTTGTCCTTAATCCTCACCTCAGGCCCATCCTTGAGGCTCTTGACCCTCATGGTGAGGCCATCCTTCTCCGATGGATGGCCAAGTGCTGAGTAGTGCAGGTCGCTCAGCTTCCTTGCCAAATACACCCATAGCTCGTCTTCAGTCACCCCTTCGGAATCGGACATGACATGACAGAGTGCCTCCATGATCGGTCTCATGTACCTCAGTTCGTTCCCATACTCGAACTCGTAACCGTGCATGAACCGATAGGTATGATCGCCATCCGCCAATTCCAATGTCTCTTTGAACTCGAATGGATACTTGTAATGGGGGGCTCGGTTCTTCAATCTCCGTAAGTGATAATCGTGATT
>JBEKAR010000024.1:0-15259 GCA_050015815.1 Methanomassiliicoccales archaeon
CCCGCCGTCGCACACATTGTACTCGCCGCAGATCCCGGTGAGCCCCTTCCGGGCAATCGAGCGGTAGTGGTCGATGTCGCGTGGCCCCTCCTCCTTGGGGGGGACAGCGGCCATCGCCCTTAGGTACTTCGCGAGCTTCTCCTGGTATGCGGTCTCATCGATGCTCTTGAGGAAGGAACTGATCTTGCCACAAACGGGACATCTCCAAGATTCTGGGAGCCTGTCGGGGGTGAGGTGGGGCGAGACGCCAGCGGGGGGATCCCCACTATCCGAGTCGTAGACATAGATCTCGCAGAAGCTGCAGAGGAACTTCATGCCATGGCACCATCTGGCTTCCAAAGCAGCGGAGTGCCATCCTAATAAGCTTGGCGAATGACGAGAAGAACGCTGGTCCATTCAACAAAGCGATATACGAGCCGCGCGATTCGAGAGGAGAGATGGACAGGTCCGACACGATAGGCGTCGGCTCGATCGCGCCCGACTTCACGCTCCCGGACGAGCAGAGCAACCCCGTATCGCTGAAGGACGTCCTGGCTCAAGGACCGGTAGCGCTGCTATTCGTCCCATCCGTCTGGGGGATGATGTGCAATGTCGAGATGAGCACCTTCCGTGAGATGAACGAGGAGTTCAAGAAGGCGAGCGGACAGATCGTCGCCGTCACCACCAACTCTCCGATGTCCAACGCGCCCTACAAGGAGCACCTGAACCTCCCCTTCATATTCCTCAGCGACTTCGACGGCAAGGTGTCCGCAGTTTACGGAGTCCTGTGCGGCGGCGAGGGCTACATGAAGGGAAGGGCGAATCGGGCGGTGTTCGTGGTGGACAGGAAGTGGACCGTCGTCTTCTCCTGGGTCGCCGACGACCCCTCGTTCGAGCCCGACTACGACCAGGTGCTAAGGTCGGTTCAGGAAGCGTCGAAGCACTGATCACATTCTAGTCAGCTCGAGCTGATAGAACTCGTCCAGGCAGAACTTCCGCTGTAGCTTGAGGCTGCTGAAGTATCCCTGGGCCTCTACCGCGCTAAGCCTCTCGGAGACCGGAGGACCGAACGATGTCGGCTTCTTGTGGAAGTCGACCAGGGTTAGCTTACCACCGACGCAGAGCACTCGCTCGACCTCCTCCGCAAGGCGGTCCCTATCCCTCACCTCGTGGAAGACGTTGACGACGAAGACGTGGTCGAAGGACTGCGAGGCGAACGGCAGACTGTCGGCCTCGGCCATGACTGGGAAGACGATGGACCTTGTGTATTCGGAGAGCCCGCTGCAAAGCGTCCGCAGCATCTCCTTCTGGGAATCTAGAGCGACCGCGGCCTTGCATCTCAGGGCTAGAGGGATTGTCAGGTAGCCGATTCCCGCCCCGATGTCGAGGCAAACTTCGTCCCGGGTGACCTTCGCCCTGTCCAGTATCTCTTCCGCTGGCTGAACTCTCTTTCGTGTCTCATCCTTGAGCTGAGCCTTGCAGCACGCATCGAAGCGATGTGGCATTCAACCGCCTCCCGCTACTAGGTCCCGAACTAGGAGAGAACCTCCGTCCCGGGTGACCCTCGCTTCGGACCCGATCGGTTCAAGTGGATATCGGCTCAGGGGTGAGTCAAGCACCAGCGTCTCATACTCCCCTCCTTCGCCCGACACGTTGATTCCCTTGCCGGCCGAGAGCCCGCGGAGCTCGTCCAACGCGGCGAGATCCAACTCCCTTCTGAGCCACGAGGCGTCCAGACCCTCGGCCGAGACCCTCACGACGATCGCCCTCAGTCCCGAGGCGATCATGTCCTCCATAAGCATCGACTGGTCCTTCCTCCAGAGAGGAGCGAACACCCTCAACCCTAGCTCATGGCACACTCCGTTGATCCGGTCCCACTGGTAGTCCGAGGCGATCGCGCCGACGATCACGCCGTCGACTTCCAACCCCTCCAGAACGGAACGGAGAGCCTCGAGCTCCGCCTCCTCCCCGCTCTTGCTCTCGACGCTGACCAGCGGAACGTTCATCGCCGCGGCGAGCCGGGGCAGAAGATGCAGGTTGGGCGTATGGAACATCCATGAGTCAGGGTCCGAGGGCAAGATCGTCACCAGCGGCCCGATCTCGTGCCCCTGCTGGGCCATGATACAGGCCGCATAGGTCGAGTCCTTGCCTCCAGAGAACAGGCCAGCGAGCTTCACGTGGCTCAACAACGCACTCACTCCTATTTCTGCTCCGCGCAATCGGCCCGGGTCAGGTTCTAGTATGCGCGAGACGATGCGCATATCATGTACTGCCCCAAGTGCGAGAAGACGATCAAGAAGGAGCGACTGGCAGAGGTAGATCGTCAGCTCAAGGGGCGATTCAAGAACGATTCCCTGGACAAGGGTAAGTGCCCTGTATGCTCGACCGATCTGATCGACCTCGAGAACGTGAGGAAGTGATCCGGTGAGAATCCAGGAGATGACGACCAGCGAGTTCGCCACAGCGGTGAAGAAGGGTCCGATCGTGTTCCTGCCTATTGGAGCGACGGAGGGTCACGGAGTACACCTGCCGCTGGGGACCGACCTCTATCAACCAGAGGCGCTCTGCACGAGGCTCGCCGACGAGTTCGACGGGCTCCTTGCACCTTCAATCCCATACGGGCAACACTCCTCAACCCGCAACTTCCCGGGTACCATTGGCATCGAGTCGGAGACACTGAAGGCGCTGGTCATGGATGTCCTGTTCTCCCTGCACAGGAACGGAATCACCAAGGCGGTCGTCATCAGCGGCCACGCCGGCACGATCCACATGGGCGCGTTGAAGGACGCCGCCGAGGAGGTCGTGAGGACGACTGGCATGAACCTGATGGTTCTGACCGACTACGACATCGCCTACAAGTTCCCGATAAAACCTGACCTGGAATACCCGGACGGGCATGGCGGCCTGATAGAGACGGCGAGGGTGCTCGCGGTCCGGCCGGACCTGGTGAAGGCCAAGCGGAGGAAAGGCAAGTTCAAAGATTCAGGATTCAAGATCGTGGCCGATCCTGAGCGGTTCTATCCGGAGGGCATGGTCGGCGATCCGACCAAGGCGACGACGAAACTCGGTAAGGAGATCGACCAGTTCATTTTTGATCGGTTGTGCGAGCTGATCCGCAAGAACTTCAAGGAGTGAGAATTATGGACAAGAAGAAGGCGGCGGCGGAAAAGGCGGTCGAACTCATTGAAGATGGCATGATCATCGGTTTGGGCACCGGCTCCACGGCGAACCTTGCAATCGAGGCGATCGGGAGGAAGGTCGCGGAGGGTCTGAAAATCGAGGGCGTCGCCACGTCCACGGGCACCGAGGCTCTCGCGCGGAAGCATGGCATCAGGATCGTCGACCTGAACGATGCTGAGATCATCGATATGACCATCGATGGCGCGGACGAGGTCGACCCGAGATTCAACCTGATAAAGGGGATGGGGGGCGCCCTGCTGCGAGAGAAGATCGTCGCCTTCGCCTCGGCGGAGGAGGTGATCGTCGTCGACGACTCCAAGCTCGTCCAGACTCTCGGCACGAAGTCGCCGCTGCCGGTCGAGGTGCTGCGGTTCGGCCACCTCAGGACGAAGGCGACAATGGAAGGCCTGGGATGTAAGGCGGCGCTCAAGGGTGGAGACAGGCCGTTCATCACGGACAACGGCAACCTCGTCTACGAGTGCAGGTTCCTCAGGATCGATGACCCAGAACTCCTCGAAGCTGAGCTCCACTTGATACCAGGCGTGGTCGAATGCGGATTGTTCATCGACCTGACGACGAAAGTCATCATCGGAAAAGAGGAAGGCATCGAGGTCAGGGAGAAAGACTAGGGTTTCGCCGCTTGCTTGAGAAGCTCAACGTTGTTCTCTATGCGCTCGATGCGCTTGCGTTCGTCCTTCTCGAGCGCTTCGACTATCTTATCGAACGGGATCGACAGGCGGTAGGCATGGACTGGCCTCCCCTTGCCCTCCTTCTTGATGTCTCTCTTCGTGACCCATTTCCGGCGCCTCAGCTCCTGCATGGCAATCGAGACCTCTGGCTGCCTCAGGGCGGTGGATATCTCGATCTCTACGGAGGTGGTCTCCTCCTTCTTCCTGAGAAACGCCAGGGTTTTCGCCACGTTCTTCGGCAGCCCCGTGTTCATAAGCAGCTCAACTAAGTTCTCGTCCCTCCTGCTGAGCCCCCGTTCGACCGTAATTCTCACTTCCCCAAATATTATTGCCCTCATATATATATCCTTTTCTATTCGTTGCGGAAGTTGAATATCTGGATGCTTTCTGGATACGCCCAAGGCGGAGCACCGTATTCGACGCCGTCCGAAGCGGCTTTAGACGGCGAGCCGAAGTCCAGTGAGATTCAATACCGGAGAGCTCGTCGAAGGCCGTCTGAGGTCGTTGCACCTTACGCCGCAGGAAAAAGGCTAAGGCCGCGAAGGCGTTCGCATATGCTATCTGGCCATGCTCCGAAACGAACGCCTGGGCTTGGAAAGGACTTATATATCGAATGCATATTAGGGCAGCTTGCGTCCGAAGGTGGACATCCATGAAGATGCCGAGGACTATCAACACTTACTGCCCCTACTGCAAGACCCACAGGGAGCACGAGGTGGAAAGGGTCAAGAAGAAGAAGGCCAGCGAGCTCAAGTGGGGGCAGAGGAGATTCCGACGCGCCACGGCCGGCTACGGCGGTTTCCCCAGGCCGAAGCCTGAGGGGCGAGAGAAGCCGACGAAGCGCGTGCCGCTCCGATATCGCTGCAAGACCTGCAAGAAGGCGCACCAGACGAAGGGCATCCGCGCTAGGAAGTTCGAACTGGCGGAGTGATTGCAATGGTACACAGTGGCAATTTCGTAAAGATCAAGTGCCCGGATTGCGGCAACGAGCAGGTGGCGTTCAAGAGGCCGGCCTCGCCGGTCACCTGCCACGTCTGCGGCTCGACCCTCATTAAACCCACTGGCGGGACTGGCCAGATGAAGGGGCAGCTGCTTGAGGTGGTCGATTAATGCCCAGGACAAACGAGTTCCCTGAGGAGGGCGAGCTCGTTGTCTGCACCGTTCAGAGCGTCAAGAACTTCGGCGCCTTCGTAACCCTGGACGAGTACGAGAACAAGGAAGGTTTCGTCCATGTCCGCGACGTGGCCACAGGATGGGTCAAGTACATCCGTGACTACATCCGCGAAGGCCAGAAAGTAGTCTGCAAGGTGCTCGGTGTCGACCTATCCAAGGGTCACATCGACCTGTCGCTGAAGTCGGTCAACGAGCACCAGAAGCGCGAGAAGATCCAACAGTGGAAGAACGAGACCAAGGCCGACAAGCTAATGGAAATAGTTGGCCAGAGGCTCGGGCTCTCGGCGAACGAGGCATACGATCGCTACGCCCCGGAACTCATCGAGAAGTTCGGCTCTCTGTACGCCGCATTCGAGCAATGCGCGGTTAACTCCAATGCGCTCGCGGAGAGCGGGCTGCAGGGAGAATGGATCGCCGTCTTCACCGAGATTGCGAAGGACAACGTCACGCCGCCGTTCGTGCAGATCTCAGGCATCGTGGAATTGAAATGCCCGACCCCTGCGGGCGTCGAATGCATCAAGAAGGCGCTCCTCTCCGGCATCGACGTGGGAGGGGACAACCTCATCGTCCAGTACGTCGGCGCACCGCGATACCGTGTCGTCATGACCGCCGCGGACTACAAGACTGCGGAGGACGACCTCAAGGTCGTCACGAACGCGATGATCGAGACCGTCAATGAGCTCGGCGGAGAGGGCAGCTTCCATCGCGACTCGAAGTGAGCCAGGAAGCCCCGGCGCACATTCTTCTACAAGCAGCCCCCTTTAGGAAAGGTTAAGAATGAAGACCCTGCTAAGAAGGTGCCCCAGCTGTCAGGAGTACACCCTGGCGGATAAGTGCCCCCGCGACGGGACCGTCACCGAGGTACCCCTGCCGCCGAGATACTCGCCCGACGACAGGTATGGGGAATACCGCAGGAAGCTGAGACAGGAACGAGGTGATCTACACGGATAGCATCAAGACGGTAATGATAGAATGGCCCGAACTCGAATCCCCCGTCCTAGTTGAAGGACTGCCCGGCGTGGGCAATGTAGGGAAGCTCGCGGCGGAGCACCTGCTGGAGCAGCTCAAGGCCAAGAAGTTTGCCGACATATACTCGAAGTTCTTCCCGCCGCAGGTCCTGCTGGATGACGACGGGGTCATCAGATTGGTCAACAACTCCCTCTTCTATTCGAGAGGGAAGGGGGACACACCGGACATCATCTTCCTCGTGGGCGACTACCAGGGCCTGACGCCCGAGGGCCAATACGAGCTTTCAGATCATGTCTTGCAGCTCTCGAAGAAGCTCAAGGTGAGCCGGATCTACACCCTCGGTGGGTATGGGGTCGGCCGTCTGATCGAGACGCCGCGTGTGCTCGGTGCGGCGACGGACACGGAGCTGATCGAGGAGATGAAAGGCAAAGGAGTCATATTCTCCAAGGGCGAACCGGGAAGCGGCATCGTCGGAGCGTCCGGATTGCTCCTCGGCCTCGGCGCCGTCGAGGGCTTCAAAGCCGTCTGCTTGATGGGCGAGACTTCGGGTTACTTCGTCGACCCGAAAGGAGCGGAGGCGGTGCTCCGGGTTCTCGCCAGCATCCTGAAAGTGGAGATCGATTTCAGCGAGCTCGAGACCAAGGCGCAGCAGATAGATGCAATCGCATCGAAATTGAAGGACCTCGAGCAGCCGCAGGAGCCAAGACGCGAGGATCTCGGCTACATCGGCTGAGAGATGTGTCCCATGACGAGCGGGTTTCGTGTCGTCGACCGCATCGATGAATATCAGATTGACGACCTCCTCGAACTCTTCAAGCACACGTACTGGGCGCCACACAGAACGTACGAAGACGTGGCGGAGCTGATTGATAACACGGACTACAACTTCGGGGTGGTGGATGAGTCGACTGGCAGGCTGGTCGGATACACACGCGTCCTGAGCGATCACGTTTATCGGGCAGTCGTCTACGACGTGGTCGTGCATCCCGACTTCAGGGGCAAGGGCCTCGGAAGGATGGTCCTAGACGCGGTCGTCTCTCACCCGGAGATAGCGGAAATCGAGTACCTCTGCCTATTCTGCAGGCCCGATGTCGTCGAGCTCTACAGGAAGATGGGCTTCACCGATGAGCTGGGAGGATTGCAGTTGATGATACGCAAAGGCCCGCTTCGCATCGATGGGAAGGCAGATAGAGAGCGCTAGCGCTTGTCCAGTCAAGGAAATAAAAAAGGGGGGAGGTAATCGTGAACCTCGCCTTACAGAATGTGCATCCCATCCCATTCTATCAGGCTACGTGTCGAGATATTTCTCCTCGAAGGCCTCCATCTCTGCCAGCGTGCGCTCCGCCTCCTCCATCTTCTTGACCTTGTCCATTACGACGTCTACTCGCGCATAGACGAAGTCGCGGATCGCCGCACGGATCGCCTCCGATCTCGAGGGGAAGTCATCTGTCTTCACCAGGAAATCGAGCGCCCTGACGTACCGTGCCGGAAGACGCAACGTCACCTTTTCCAGATCTGTGTCCTCCATCGCTCGCACCTGAGGCTATACGAGGTCGGATAGACCCCTTCTGTCCGACAATTTGCGTATGCGGCAGTGCATACTTAATACTTGCCGTGCGAATCCGAGCGAAAACAGACGACTGGAACGCACGCAGGAGAGGGGACAAAATTACAAATATGGTCCCTGTAATAGGGTTCTGAATCCCCGACTTAGCTCAGTCTGGTTAGAGCGGCTGACTGTAGTAGGCTACCGGCTTGCCGGTATCCAGCCGTTATCAGCAGGCGCCCGGTTCAAATCCGGGAGTCGGGACTCCTTCTTCTCCGGTCATCCTCCTGAAACGCCGTTCTCTCGGAGAGATTGAATACTTGCGCAGGGCCATATGTCCCTCGGGTGTGGAGAAGGATGAAGAGCAATGTCCCCCGCGTCGTCATCCAAGCAAGCTCGGAGCGGGTCGAGCAGCTGAAGCAGACATTATCGCGGTGCATGAGCTCAGGAGCGAAGATCAACGCGTCCTCTGGTATCGAGGCGACGCTCGAGCTTTCGAACGAGCCGTCGCCCGACGCGATATTCATCGACATCTCTCAGTCGGATACGTATGCCGACGAGATCACGCGGATCAAGGAGAAGCTGCCTCGCACTCCAATCATCGCGCTCTGCGAGAAGACGGATTGGAAGGGAATGAGGGAACCGCTGGGCAAAGGGGCACACGCGGTCCTGGCGTGGAACCACTTCGACGAAGCCTGCGTCGCTGGGTCCCTGGCCGAAGCGGTGGCACGTCGCGACCTGGAGGACGTGAACAAGACGCTCAAGGTGGTCAACAGCATTCTCCGCCACGACGTGATGAACAACCTCACGGTGATCGGCGGAGGCTTGGAAATCTACAAGTTAAAGAAGGACGAGAAGTTCCTCAACTCCTCGATCAATGCGGTGGAACGCTCGGTCGACCTGATCAGGAAGATGAGGGAGGTCGAATCGATTGTCTCTCCGAAGGAGCTGAAACCCGTCAGGGTCCGCGAGGTCGTCAACCCATTGGTCCAAAGGTATTCCTCTAAGGGGGTGACCTTCGAAGTGGAGGGAGATGCGACCGTGATCGCAGACGAAGCGCTGACGTCGGTCATCGATAACCTTCTGAACAACGCCATGGTGCACTCGAGGAGCACGGTCGTGAGGATGAGCATCCATGCTGGGGCAGAAGGAGAGCAGGAGCTGAGGATTGCGGACGAGGGCGTGGGCATTCCCGACGACATCAAACCAAAGATCTGGCAAGAAGGTTACAAGCACGGCAGGGGAGGGCAGTCTGGTCTGGGCCTCTACATCGTCAAGAAGGTCATGGAGAGGTATGGAGGGGCAGCCACCGTCGAGGACAACCATCCGAGGGGCGCGGTCTTCGTCCTGAGGTTCCGCGGTGCCTAATCCCGGCCATTTGAGACTGCTCAATTCCTAGCGAGAAGCTCGCTTGCCGCGGCGCTGGCGGAACCAACGACTTCGTCCTCATCGACGAGCGTCGACCTTCGGTCCTTGACTATGACCCTTCCATCGCAAAGGACCGTCCTCACGTTGCCCGCGTTCGCCGAATAGACGACGCTCGAAACGGCGTTCTGGAGCGTCACCGGGCACAAATTGGCCGCCATTGGGTCAAGAATCACGATGTCTGCCCTCTTCCCCGGCTCGATCGAACTTAGGTCCGACGACATGCCAATCGCCCTCGCACCTCCAAGCGTAGCGAAATCCAGCGCCTGCTGTGCGCTAACCACAGTCGCGTCCCAGCGGCTGGACTTCTGAAGCAACGCCAGCGTCTTCATCTCCCCGAACATGTCGAGGCTGTTGTTCGTGCTCGAACCGTCCGTGCCTATCGAGACGTTGGCCCCTTCCCTGAGCAGCTCCGGGATCGGGGCGATCCCGCCGGTCGCTAGCTTCATATTGGAGACCGGGCAGGTGGCGACCGAAGCACCCGCTCTCGCCAAGGCTCGCACCTCGTTGATCGTCAGCCAGGCACAATGCGCGGCCAGCACTCGATCCTCAAGGAAGCCTATGTCCCTTAGCCATTCCACCGGCCTCTTGCCGTACTTCTTCTTGTGCTCGTATACCTCGCCTCTTGTCTCCGATAGGTGCATGTGGAGAGGGAGCCCGTTCTCGTCGGCGAACGCCTTCGACTCGAGGAAGGTCTCCCTGGAGCAGACATAGACGCCCTGGAGCCCTATGCCTGGCACTATGCGACTTTCATGCTTGAACTCTGAATGGAAGCGCTTGCAGTTGTCCAGGGGAACGCCTTTCTGCGTGGTGAATTCCTTGTCCAGGACCGCCCAGCATAGCACTCCTCTTAGCCCCAGTTCCTCAACCGCCTCGGCGATTACGTCCTCGGAGTAGTACATGTCAACGAAGGTTGTGGTGCCAGAGCGGACCATCTCGAGGCAGCCCAACCTCGCCCCGGCCAACAGGTCCGAGTCCTTCCTGCCTGCATCGGCGGCGAACATTCTCTCGAGGAACTTGTCGAACGGGATGTCGTCGGCCAGGCCCTTCATGATGCTCATCGAGACGTGGGTGTGCGCGTTGACGAACCCCGGCATGAGGATGCCACCGTTCGCCTCCAATACCTCGTCGGCGTCCTCATTTGTGGCACCGACCTCGGTGATCCTTCCATCTTCGACCCTGACGTCCCCTCGGATCACCCTCCGCTTCGCGTCCTGGGTGAGGATGATAGCATCCTTGATGAGCAGATCGGGCATGAGACCGCGGCTGGCATACGGTTCCGGCCTATTCAAATCTCGCCGAGGCGAAGGGCAAAGGGATTAACCGTCCCGTGTGATTCCTAGCCATTCGTGTGATCATGGTCAGTCTGACGTTCCTTGGCACCGGAGGGGGTAGGTTCGCCACCGTCTACCAGGTGCGAAGGACTGGCGGCATCTACCTCAAGGACTCGATCAACATTCACATCGACCCGGGCCCGGGCGCGATGCTCGCGATGAGAGATGCGGGCCTCGACCCATCTGCCACCGACCTGATCCTGATCTCCCATGCGCATCCAGATCACTACGCAGACGCGGAGGTGGCGATCGAGGGAATGACCTCATGCAGCCTGAAGAGGAAGGGAACGGTCGCGGGTTCGGTGGGGGCGATCATGGGCGAGGGAAACTTCGGTCCTGTGATCTCGCCATATCATCGCAGGATCGCATGGAACGCCCAGGCCCTCAGGCCCGGAGACTCGCTGGCGCTCAGGGGCGCAAGGGTGACGGCGACCCCGACGGCGCATTCCGACCCGACCGGGATCGGGTTCAGGATCGAGACCTCCGCCGGGCTCGTCTCGTACGTGAGCGACACCGAGATGGACGAAGATGTCGTGAACGCGCACAAGGGGGCGAGGGTTCTAATGCTCTGTGTGACCAGACCTCTCCGTTCGAGGGTCAAGAACCACCTCTCCACCGAGGACGCAGCGGAGTTCGCACGCCTCCTTTCACCTGAGATTGCGATCCTAACGCATTTCGGTTCGAAGCTCATCCACGATGGAGCGGAGAAGCAGAGGGAGTTTGTAGAGACCAATTCCGGCGTGAGAACGGTCGCGGCCGAGGACTTCATGCGAGTATCCATCGGGAAGAGGATATCGGTCACGAGGCCCTGAACGCCGTCGGCGCACGAGCTGGAACGAACCTCCAAGGGCACAGGACGAGAAACTTCCAGTAACCTTTATGGCGGGACAACACGGTAGTTCACAATTGATGATAATAGTACAGCTCGCCGGCTTCCTGGGCAGCGGCAAGACGACGCTCATGGTCCGTCTCGGGGGTGCCCTAGGCAAGGCGGGCAAGCGGGTTGCTGTGATCGTCAACGAGGTCGGTGAGGTGGGTGTTGACGGCCAGGTCATCGAGGCCTTCGGCTTGAGGACCGTCGAGCTGACCGAGGGGTGCATCTGCTGCTCGCTATCTGGAAGCCTTCAGAACACAGTCCGCATCCTCGCCAAGGAGTATAGACCGGACGTCATCCTAATCGAACCGACCGGTCTAGCCCTGCCCTCCAAAGTCAACGCGATCCTCCGCACCTCGATGGTCGAGTCAGAGAGGAACGTCACGGTGGCGATAGTGGACGCCTATCGAGCGAAGAAGGTTCTCAACGAGACCAAGGCGTTCTTCTCACGCCAGATCAGCGTTGTAGATCTTATCGCGCTGAATAAGATCGACCTGGTGGACGAGTCGAGCCTCTCCGAGACTGAGTCGATGATCAGGGAGCTGAATCCCGATCCGCCGATAGTCCGAATCTCGGCCAAGACCGGAGCCGGGTTCGACGATCTCTTCTCCAGACTGGGAGTGGCGTGATGGGAGAGGAGGACAGCAAGGCGCTGGCGAACGCCGGCTCGCACGGGATAAGGGTGCACTTCGAGTGCTCTGCGCCGATGTCGGCGGAGGAATTCGGAAGGTACGTCGGCACAGGTATGCTGGAGATGGCCGGTGACCTGACGAGGCAGGGCGCGATGATTGGCCATATCAAGGCGTTCGTTCGCGGACAAGAAGGGACTGTCAGACTCAACCTAGTCGATCCCGATCTCGGCGTGGACCGAGTGGACACCTACGGAAGCAGGAAGGTGACCACCGGTTCGATGAGCTTGATGACGGTGGTGGTTGGCGCAGACGACTGCCAGGTCAAGGAGGCGGTCGAGCGCTACCTGCGGAGCCTCGAGGGAAGGTTGAGGATCCTCAAGGTGGAGCAGGGCGGGCACGAGGAGGACGAGCACAGACTGGTCGGTCTGGAGTGATCACATGGCACAGGAATTCGGCATATCGATTGACGTCGGCACAAGCGGAACGAGGGCGCACGCGATCGACCTAGCGACGGGGGAGATCCTCTCTACCGCGATCACCGTCCGGCACCCGATCCCTGGCATGAACGTGATGGACCATCTGACGTTCTGTATCGAGGTCTCCCGGGACGTGGCGAACCAATTGATGATTTACACGGCGAATCGATTGATCAAGCTGCTGGAGATCGACCTTCGGAAGGTCAAACGGATGGCGATCTGCGGCAACCCGATACAGCTGTCGATCTTCCAGAACATGGAGATACGCGACTTGGCGTTCGCGATGCCGAACGCGCTGAGGGTCCGGGGCGTGGAGCAGCAGAGACGCGACGCCAAGGTCGTGAGGGCGGGAGACCTTGGGCTGGACGTAAACCCGGAGGCGGAGCTCTACGTTCCTCCGGCGATCAAGCATGAGATCGGCGCGGATGCACTCGCAATGATGCTCAAGACAGGACTCCTGGAACGGAAGGAGACCTGCCTCGTCACCGACTACGGAACCAACGCCGAAATGGCGCTGAAGGTGGATG
This sequence comes from Methanomassiliicoccales archaeon, assembly GCA_050015815.1. Taxonomy (GTDB): domain Archaea; phylum Thermoplasmatota; class Thermoplasmata; order Methanomassiliicoccales; family UBA472; genus JAJRAL01. Next base: position 12,805 of record JBEKAR010000024.1, read on the forward strand.
ACCAGATCTACACCGGCTCAGCCGCTGCAGGACCTGCGATCGAAGGGCAGCACATTAAGCAGGGCATGCTCGCCTCGCCCGGCGCGATAAGCGATATGGACTACGAGTTTAACTGGCGCATGAAGGTGTTGGACGACAACCTCCTTCCCCAGGACGGTGACCTGCTTGATCTGACGTCAGGAGAGGTGCGCGAGGAAGGACCGATGCACGAGAAGGCCATCGGGATAACTGGCACTGGCGTCATCGCCGCGATCGCCGCCGGCATCGAGACGAACATCGTCAAGGCGCCGAGGATTCTCACCGCGGACCGAAAGCTGCATCTCCAGCAGGGTATCACGATCGACGAACATGACTTCCTAGAGGCGGCGAAGACCTTCGGGGCGATGCGTGCGGGACATTTCACTCTGCTGGAGCACGCGGGGGTCAAGTTCGAGGAGCTCGACAGCATGTACATGTCCGGCGCTTCAGGAACCTACGTCGACGCGCTGAAGGCGCAGAAGGTCGGCCTGATCCCGCCCACTTTCGACACCATCTACCAGGTAGGGAACACTTCTCTCGCTCTCGCCACCGACATCGTGCGAGATCCTGAGCTGAACGACCGACTGCAGTCGATCGCCGACTCGATCCGCACCAACCACGTCATGTTCGCCACCGACCAAGTGTTCGAGACGATTTTCATCCAGGAGCTGGCGTTCTGGCAAGAGGGCATGCCGCTCGACGGTTACAACATGATGCTGCGCATGGCGGGCATTCAGGAGCTGCCGAAGAAGATGCGCAAGGCGAAGGTCGTCAAGCTGGTCGAGCGCGACATCCCGGTCCTGGGCGACAGGGGGCTCAAGATCCTGAGGGACATAGGCGTGAAGATCGAAGGCTCGTTCGAGGGATGCACCGGATGTGAGAGGTGCAAGGAGGAGTGCCCGGAGCGAGCGATTGCGATCGAACCGAGCCAATCGGGCTACAAGGTCTGCGTCGCGTCGGACCTCTGTGGAGGGACGGCCTGCATGAGATGCGAGCAGGCCTGTCCGGAGAAGGTGTTCCGATTCAGAGGACTGAAGATGGAAACCCTGGTCAAGACCAGGACGTCAGTCGCGAGGCAGTGAGGGGTGAGGAGATGGTCGTTGAGAAGGTGGATTTCTATGGGCTCTCGCCCGAGGCGATCGAGAAGTACCTGCCGATGAAGGACTGCGGCTCATGCGGATATAGGACCTGCAAGGAGATGGCTGAGGCGCTGAGCGAGGGCAAGGCGAAGCTCTCCGACTGCCCAGAGATAGACATGCGCCTAAAGGAAGGGCTCGCCGGCCCGCTTGAGATCAGACTGGAGGTGCACGATGCCGACGCGTCGATGAGCACCGTCGCCGACAAGCTGGTCGAGATCAACGGCCCCGGCCCTGACTCGCCGGTCCTGGTGACGGGCAACTGCGATGTGACATTGCACGTGCTCAAGCTGATCTTCGAGAAAGCGCCGGGAGTGAGCGCCTGGATCTTGCCGACCGATACAAAAGGATTCACCGTCGACCATGCCGCAGGGATGAAGCTCATGACCCCGATGACGATTATGCGAGCATTGACGATGAGCGGCGTGTCAGCGAAGGTGAACCACCGTGACCTTGTGATTCCCGGGCTCTGCGCCGGAATCGAGAAACAGGTGGAACAAATGACCCGCTGGCATGTCTCAGCCGGACCGACCAGTGGTTTCGAACTCCCTGCGTTCATCCTGAGCAAGGGCGCCTAGGCGAACCCCTTAAGTCCGTGGAGACCCCCTTCATTCCCGGTCGACATGCTTACTCGAGAGGAAGCTCTGGCTCTCATCAGGCTCCATGTTTCGAAGGAGAATAACGTCAAGCACATGATCGCCGTCGGCGCCATCATGCGGGTGCTCGCCGTCAGGCTAGGAGAGGACTCGGCGAGGTGGGAGCGGGTCGGCCTCCTGCACGACATCGACTTCGAGGAGTGCCACGGGGCGGATGATCATACGTTGATCGCGGCACAGATCCTGGCAGGAAAAGTCGACGACGAGATCATCGAAACGATCAAGGCTCACAACAACGAGCACACCGGGGTCGCAGTTGACACAAAGCTCAAGAAGGGCCTGGTCGCCGCCGACGCCGCCTCAGGGCTGATCATCGCCTCAGCCCTCGTGATGCCGAGCAAGAAGCTGGCGGATGTCAGGCCAGAGTCCCTGGTCAGGAAGTATGGCGCCAAGGACTTCGCCAAGGGCGCGAGCCGGCCGCGCATGGCGATGTGCGAATCGCTCGGGCTACAGCTCACCGAGTTCCTCACCCTTGCTCTAGACGGGATGAAGAGCGTCGCGCCGGAGCTCGGCCTCTGATCGGTGGCTCGCTGACGAGAAAAAGAAAAGGAAAAATCGTAAGTGGTTTCAGCAGCTTAGGCTCAGAGTCCGTAGTTCTTCGGGTTGAAGATTGGGATGTCCTTGTAGGTCTTCAGGGCCCAGTCT
>JBEKAR010000025.1:0-15223 GCA_050015815.1 Methanomassiliicoccales archaeon
ATCGCAGCCTCCGACAGGGTCATCCTACGATCCTTGGCGGGAATCAAGGAGGAAGACGACAACCCTGCGTGGGAGAAGGTCGAGTATATGCGGTTGGACAAGAAGCTGCTCGCGCTCGCTGGCTCGTACGTCTACTTCCTGCCGCCCTTCCCGTTCGTGGCGGAAATCGTTGGAGAGTGGAGGCTCCGGGTGATGAACAGCGTACCGGTGCACGAGGAGAACGTCGGCGGTCTCACCTGATCATCTCGAATGCTCGTGGCGGTGCTCTGGGTCCACCAGGTTCGCCAGGGCGTTCGCCACCGCCTCGCTCAGCGCAGGATGTATGACCTGGCTCCGGGCAATCGGGGTGAAGGTCTGGTCACCGCAGTTCATCAGATAAACGAGAGGTTGCACCAGGATCGATGCCTGCGGCCCGCAGACTGTTGCACCAAGTATCCTCAGCGTCTCCGGGTCGACGATCACCTTGACGAAGCTGTCCTCGTCGCCCATCGCGAAGCCCTTGGCGCAGCTGCTATAAAGCGCGAACCCGACGAAGTAGCGTCGCCCATTTGCTTTCGCTACCGCCTCCGTCACTCCGACCGCGCTGACCTCCGGATACGTGAAGACCGCGTGCGGGACGGCGTGCTCGTCGAACTTGACCTTGACCTTCCCGTAAGCGTTGAACCATGCCACGTCCGATCCGTAGTTCGCCGTGTGGCGGAACATGTGCTTGCCGATGATGTCCCCGAACGCCCAGATGCCGGGGACGGATGTCTCGAGATACTCGTTCACCACGACGTAGTTGCTCGCGTCGGTCTTGACCCCCGTCGCAGCGACGTCGAGAAGGTCGGCATTGCTCTTCACTCCCGCCGTTACCAGGATCTCATCGGCCACGACCTGGGAAGTCTCGCCTGATTCTCTGTCTCGATACGAGACGACCTTTCCGCGCGGGTCCTTCTGCACCTCGAACACCTCTTTGTTGGTCGCGACGTGGAGGTAGGTCGCCATCGTATCGGCGACGAGGGCGCTTGCCTCTGGCTCCTCCATCGAAAGAAGCGTCTTGCCGTGCCCGATGATGGTCACTTCGACGCCCATGCCAGCGAAGAAGTGGCCGAACTCGCAGGCATTGTACCCTCCGCCCAATATCGCGAGCTTGGTGGGAAGCTTCTCGAAATCGAACACCGTCTCGGAGGTCAGGTATCCTGCGCCCTCTAGGCCAGGTACGTTGGGTACGGCTGACCGAACTCCCGCGGCTATCATGATCTTCGGTGCCCTGATCTTCTCATCGCCCGCCTGCATCGTCTTGGGTCCGATGAACTTGCAACTGAGGTTGTAGAGCGTGACCCCGTCGTCTGCCGCCACGCCCTCTTCCATTTGGTGTCTGTCATGTAGCACCAGATCCCACATGCGCTTGCGGATCATCTCGAAGTCGATCGACTCCACCTTGGCGTTTATCCCGATCGCCTTTCCGTGCTCTATCTCCCGGACTAGCGTAGCTGGCTCGATGAGGATTTTGCTCGGGATGCATCCGCGGTTGAGGCAAGTGCCGCCGAGCGGCCCGTCCTCGACGACTGCGACTGTAAGCCCCTGACCGCGCGCCCTCGACACGACGTTCATGCCCGCCCCAGATCCAATCACGATGAGGTCGTAGTCCTTCATCTGGAACACTCTGAAGGTTGCTACCGAGCACCGCGTCTTTATCGTTTCCGATACGTTGTCTCAAACGAACTCGACGCTATTGCTTCCTGCACTCTTGGCGAGGTTCTTGGAAAGAAGACCCGCCTCAAGCCAGGCTGCATTCATTATGCCTGCAGGAACCAGGCAGGTCGCGCTCATGTGGGAGATCTTGACCGCCTCCCAGACCTTGCTGGACCGCTTGTCCGTCAGGTCCGCGATGCTCAACTCGTTTACTAGCTCGACGAACTCCTTCACGTGGTCGCACTCCGTGACAGCCTTCACTCCGTAATTGCCACCAGGCAATGCGGTGACCTCGATAACGTGAACTTTGCCGCAGACCTTCATGTGCACCTTGACGGTCGAGGACATCCCTTGAGCGAGTCCCTTGCACGAGATATACTTCTTTGTGTGCCGACCCTCGCTTTCGCAAAACCTCGATCGGGTTTTGTTGAGTCCTTTGAAGACTCTGATATTCCTATTGTACATATGTCTAGTAAGCTAGCAACAGTTAGCCATTTGCGTAGTGCATAAACATATTAGTAGTCCTTTGTCTATGCATCGCCGGAAACACGCAACGTATGTGCAGTTTCCGCGTGTGCAACGATAGCACGGACTGGACGATTGGACCCGCCTCGACGTCGTTGCAGAATGGAGGACGGTGAACAGTTGGCGTTAATCGACTCGGGAGACACGGCTTGGATGTTGATCTCGACGGCCCTGGTGTTCATAATGACGCCAGCGGTCGGGTTCTTCTACGGGGGGATGCTCCGGAAGCAGAACATGCTGAGCATCCTCGGCCAGAGCATCATCATCATTGGAATGGTGACCCTGATCTGGATCACGGTCGGATTCAGCCTGGCGTTCGGAGCGTTCAAGGAACCCCTGATCGGGAACTTTGATTGGTTCATGCTCAAGGGGATCGGTGGGGCGCCCATCGACACGTACGCGTCGACCATCCCCGGAATTCTGTACATGATGTTCCAGGGAATGTTCGCGATCATCACTGTGGCGCTCATCATCGGCGGCCTCGCCGAAAGGATGAAGCTCAAGGCGCTAATCACATTCCTATTCATCTGGACGTTCCTCGTCTACATCCCGGTGGCGCACTGGGTGTGGGGCGGGGGTTGGCTAGCCCAAATAGGGGCGCTCGACTTCGCCGGAGGGACGGTCGTGCACATCACCGCTGGTGTCTCAGTGCTCGCTGGTGTGCTAGTGCTAGGCAAGAGGACGTCACTGAACAATGGCACCCCGGAGACACCACACAACATCCCATTCGTCGTCCTCGGTGGTGCCCTGCTATGGATCGGCTGGTTCGGATTCAACGGCGGCAGCGCGTTGACGTCCGGCGCTTTGGCGGCGAACGCCTTCGTCGTGACCATGGTCGCGGCATCGACGGCGGCCGTCGTCTGGGGCCTGGTCAACTACTTCCACCTTGGCAGGCCTGGTGTGCTCGGCATGATCTCAGGAGCAATTGCAGGGTTGGTAGCGATCACCCCCGCCTCCGGTTTCGTTGACGTTTCAGGCGCGATTGCCATCGGCATCGGAGCCGGGATCTTCTGCTACGGCGGTATACTCGTCCGCAAGAGATTTGGATTCGATGACGCTTTGGATGTCTGGGGCGTGCACGGCATCGGCGGTACCTGGGGTGCTCTCGCCACCGGGCTGTTCGCGACCTCTGCAGTGAACCCCGCTGTGGTCAACAACGGTGTCGCGTATGGCGGGGGCTTCACCCTGCTAGGCGCACAGCTGATAGCCGTTGCGGCGGTCTGGGCGTTCGCCTTCAGCATCACATTTGTAGTGATGCACATCCTGAAGCGGACGATGACGATCCGCATGACGAAGGAAGAGGAACGCATCGGTGCTGACATCATCCAGCACGGGGAGAATGCATACTCGTGAGGTGAATGAAATGATCAAAGTGGAAGCGGTAATAAGGCCGGAGAAGCTCGGAGCGGTGAAGACCGCCCTGACTGAAGTCGGGGTGAACGGCATGACCACCTACATGGTCCTCGGCCGCGGCGAGCAGGGCGGCCTGGAATTCACTCATCGGGCGGGGAAGTACAAGGTTGACCTCCTCGAGAAGATAAAGATTGAGGTTGTCGTCCCCGATGGTAAGGCGGACGCGGTCGTCAAGGCGATCATGGACTCGGCGCGCACTGGCGAGGTCGGGGACGGCAAGATATTCCTCACTCGCATCGAGAAGGTGATCAAGGTGAGGACGGGCGAATCCGCTGAATGAGGATGACCTCCTTTCAAAACCCTTTCCCTTTCATCTTTTTCGATACGGCCGCGATCACGACGATCGGCGCAAGGAAGGTTCGAACTCTGATGCCTGAAGCTGCTTGAGCTCGCTCTCGACGACCTTCCAGCTGCAATTCTGGCATGTGTCCCTGCCTGTAGCTATTACCTCGCTGCAGACGGGGCAGCGGCCGGCGATGGGGACGCAATTGCATCCAGGCTTTTCTGGGAGATTGTCAAGCATGTTCCGCATGCAACAACGCACTCATGACCGCCATAATAATGCTTCCCAATTGTCTTTCCGGACATGAGCCAACTGGTTACCCGGACTTCGGTCTCGGGGCATTGCACTTCCAGCATGCCTCGTTCTTGCTCACGTTCACCGCGTCGCACTCGCACTTCCAGGTGCCTTTGAAGTTGTAGGTGTCGCAGACGGCGCACTTCGACGGCGCTTCCTCGCGCGTCTTCTCATCCCTAGGCATCGCTCAATCTAGGTTGGTGGAACTATTCAAATGAGCGGTTCGATTGACGGCGCCATGGGCGACCGTCAAAGGACGAAAAGCGCGCGAGCGGGGATTCGAACCCCGGACCTGCAGCTTAGGAGGCTGCTGCCATATCCATGCTAGGCCACTCGCGCTTGGTGGATACGTATCGGGGAGGGGGATAAGAACCTACTGGGTCGGGAGCTCTTCCTCAGCGAGCTCACCCTTCTTCTCGTCCTTGAGCTCTTCCTTCGGCTCCTCCTTCTTCTCCTCATCCTTCTTGACGTACTCCTCGACGAATCTTACGGTCTTTGCACCGAGGGCCTCGCGGAAGTCCGCCACTATTTTGTACTTGGCGAGAAGCCACTTCTGATCGTACTTACAGACGTCCGGCAGGATGACGCTCGCGACCTCTCCGTCAACCGACGGGACGAATCCCTCTGCCATACCATAATCCATCTGGATGAGCGCGAGCATCTTGTCGCTCAGGTCCTCGAGTTTGCAGGTTATCCTGAACTTGTACTTCAGGCTCTTTCCGGCGAAGCGGCGATTGAAGTCGACCCTGACCACCCGCGGGGTGATGCCGATGACCGTCCCGACGCGGTTCTTGATGTTGACCTCCATCCCCATCTTTGGCTCGATGTCCTGCTTGAGGAAGTCCCTCACCGGGATCTGCTCGACAAGCTTGGGGTCCCTTGGGCCTGCCGCCTTCTCCGGCGGAATGACTACCTCCCTCTCCTCACCGACGTACGAGTTCGAGATGGCCTCGTCGAGTCCTTCGAACAGCCTTCCCGAGCCGACGAGCACCGGGATCGGGCCGTAGGTCACGTTCTCGTTGAACAGCCCGCCCTCCTTCGCCACGTCGACAATGGATGTGTCAAAGAGTTCGTTCTCATCGGCGGTCCACGCGCTGTACTCGAGGCGGATGATGTCCCCCTTGTTGATCTTGATTGCCTTTTCGATCTCAGCCATTCGCTTCACCAGTAAGTGTTGATTGGACGGGGTTCGTCATTTGTTCGCCGCTCTTATATCTTTTGGTCCGCCGGCTGGCCGTCAAATAAGCGAGAGGGAATCGACAGTGCCTCGGCCCAGGACCCTGATGAGTTCGAGGAATGTCCATGGAACGATCTCTAGCGGCTCCATGGTCATCTTCTCTCGTCAGATTCGGAGCTGACTCTCAGACCGAGAACCAGGGTTGCTTTCCAAGCGGGGCCTGCGCTGACTGTAATGCAATGGCTGGCCGGAAAACGATAAATCCCCGGACCACTTACAAGGCGGAGAGGCCACCATAGCTTAGTGGTAGAGCGGCTGACTTGTAATCAGCAGGTCGGGAGTTCAAATCTCCCTGGTGGCTCCAGATCCATTCCCCGTCATGCTTTCCCGCACTCTACGTCCTTGAAGCAGCCCTCTAGAATGTCCATCGCCGAATCGATCTCGCCCGTCGTCACCACGAGCGGGGGTATGTAGCGCAGAGTCGAGCGCCCGCATCCAATCACGATGAGACCGCGCTTGAACGCGAGCGCCTCGATCCTATCCCTCTCCTTGACCGCGTACTCCTTGGTACGACGGTCCTTCACGAGTTCCGTTGCCTGCATCAGTCCGAATCCGCGGACATCACCGATTAGATTGAAACGCTCAGCAAGCTCTTCGAGGCGCTTGCGGAGGTGCTCGCCCTTCCTACTCGCCTGTTCCACCAGTCCCCTCTCTTCGATTTCGTCAAGCGTCGCCAGGGCGGCCGCACAGGCGAGAGCGTTCCCACCGAACGTGTTGGAGTGTGCGCCCTTCTTCGTCCAGTCGAGCTCCTTGCGGAATATCGTCGCGGCGATCGGCACGCCTGAGCCTAGAGCCTTCGCCACGCACATCACGTCGGGCACGACGTCGTGGTGCTCGATCCCCCACATCCTTCCAGTTCGACCCATTCCCGCTTGTACCTCGTCGTCGACGAAGAGTATCCCATACTTCTTGCATAGAAGGGACATCTGCTGCACGAACTCCGAGGGCGGGACGATGTAACCCCCTTCGCCCTGGATCGGTTCCATGAAGAGCCCGGCGATCTCGTCGGGAGGCAGGAACGATTCGAAGTAGACCTCTTCGAGCACCTTGGCGCACCAGATCCCGCACTTCGGATACTCAAGCTTGTAGGGGCAGCGGTAGCAATTGCCGTAGGGGATCCTGATCACCCCAGGCACCTCCGGGAAATATCGTTCCTGTTGCACCGTCTTGCTGCCAGTGAGGGAGAGCGCTCCGAACGTGCGCCCATGGAACCCTCCGACGAAGGAGACGTAGCGCTTTCTCCCGGTAGACCAGCGCGCGAGTTTCATCGCCGCCTCGACCGCCTCCGCGCCAGAGTTGCTCAAGAACACCTTCTTCTTGCCGCTGCCTAGCGATGCCTCGGCGAGCCTCCTTGCGAGTTCGGCCTGAACTTTGTAGTAGAAGTCCGCGCCGGCGAAGTGGGAGAACTTCTTTATCTGCTCGCACACCGCCCCCGTCACCCGTTGATTGCAGTGCCCCACGTTCATGACCGCGACGCCGCTTACGAAGTCGATGTACGAATTGCCGTCCACGTCCCAGACGGAGGCTCCTTTCGCGTGGTCGACGACCAGCGGATTCCCCTTGGTCGACGTCGCGAGGTACTCCTCATCCTCACGGACGATCTTCTTCGCCTTCTCGCCCGGGGGCTCGACCCTGATAGAAGGGACCTTCGTCATGCGCACCGCTCCGCTGAACAATGGCAGGTTGCCATTAATATGGTTCGCGGTCGACCGGCCTCGCCAGCCTTTGGAAACGAGCAGCCAGAAAAGATACTGCAGTCCATGCGTTCCGGCTGGCACTCTAGAAAGTCAACGGTTCGAACGTCACTCTTCGACGTTCTCGACTTCCTCGGCCGACTCGATCATCCTCGTCAGGATCGAGTATCCGTAGATCATGTCCGCCTCGTTCATGATGAATATCGTGTCGGTGTAAACGCTCACGGTCTCGACGACGTTGACATTGTTCTCGGCAAGATTCGAGGCGAGGAACGCGAACACGCCGCTCGTCTCGACGATCCGTTCCGGCGACTTGACCGTGATCTCCACTAGGTCTTGCCTGACCTTCAGAACGTTGTCGCGGCCGACGGCGTTGACGACCTCGTTCTTCAGCTTCTCGTCAGCGATGATTGTAATCGCCTGGGCGCCTTGGATCACCTGCATGATCGCCTTCTCGTTGATCAGCTTCTGGAAGACGGACTCGAGACGGTGGAGCACGGTCCAATCGTTCTTCGCCGTGACGATGCATATCTTCGTCTTGACCTCTAGGCGGGAATTCGCGAGGATGCGCAGGATGTCGCGCTCGTGATCGCTCTTTGCGAGCTTCACGGCATAGCGACGGCAGGCAATCATTACTGCCTCCTCGTTCTTGATGGCCAGGTCCTTCATAATCTGCCTAGCCAAGGAAGAGTAGTTGATGAGGTCCTTCGAGATGCAATCCTTGATCGAAGGGTGCGCGTCGATGTAGACGCGCGTGCGCTCGGCTATGCTCTCTTTCTGGGCCGGCTCCTTCATAAGGAGAGAACGAAAAGAATGGGCGTATTTAAATCTGTTCCGTCGGGGTCAGGCCCTGGTCAGGAACGATTCGAAGGTCAGGTCGAACGCCCTCATCGACTGATCACTGATGATCAACGGCGGGACCAGGCGGAGCGTCGTCGCGTGCGCCACGTTCGTCAGTTGCTTGCGAGAGAACGCATACGCCTTCAGCTCTTTCGCCCTCTCGTCCTCCATCTCGATGCCGATCATCAGGCCCTTTCCCCTGACCTCTTTGACCCATGATCTGTCCTTCGAGAGGGATCTGAGCCTAGCCATCCACTCCTCGCCCTTGGTCGCCGACCGCTCCACCAGCTTCTCCTTCTTCAGCGTGTCGATGACCGCGGTGGCTACCGCGCATCCAAGCGGATTGCCTCCGAAGGTGGTGCCGTGGGTACCGGGAGCGAACGCCTTCGACATCTCGTGGCTCGAGACGATGGCGCCGATGGGATATCCTCCGCCGAGGGCCTTGGCACAGGTGACGACATCGGGGACGATGCCGAAGTGCTCGAAACCGAACCAACGCCCCGTTCTGCCGAACCCGGTCTGGACCTCGTCCATGATTAGCACTGTTCCAGTGTCCGTGCAGACGTCCCTCGCCGCCTTCATGAAATCCTTGTCGCCGAGAATCACGCCGCCCTCGCCCTGCAGTGGCTCGAGGATCAGCGCGGCCGTCTCATTCGTCACGCTGCGCTTCAGCTCCTCAACGCTGCGGTAGTCGATGTACTGGAACGCCTTTGACAGCAGCGACTCGAACCCGACCTGGTACTTCGTCTGCCCCGTCGCGGCGAGAGCGCCAGCGGTGCGGCCGTGGAACGAGTTCTTCGTCGAGACGAACTTCGCGCGCCCCGTGCGTCTGGCAGCCAGCTTCAACGCGGCTTCGTTGGCCTCCGCTCCGCTGTTGACGAAGAGCGAGACCGACAGGGGCCAGGGAACGATCGAAGCGATGGCCTCGGCGAGCTCGACCTGCTCCTTGACCTGGTAGAGGTTCGAAACGTGGATCATCCGCTTCGCCTGCTCGGTCACCGCCTGCACGATCGCGGGGTGATTGTGCCCGAGGCAGTTCACCGCGATGCCCGCCACGTAGTCGATGTATCTGCAGTTGCCGAGGTCGAAGAGAAACTCGGCCTCCCCCCTCTCGAAACAGACGTCCTCGCGTGAGTAGTTCTGGAATAGGTACGACGCGCCGAGACGCTTCACATCCTCGAGTTCCATTCTCTCCACATCCTCAACCTTTTATCATTCTTGTTCCCGAATGAACGTCAGTGAGCAATTGTGCGGCGATCGCTCCTATGGACTTGCCGTCGATCATGTGCGCCACCTTCACCCCTCCTTCGACGGCCGTTCGGCACGCCTCCACCTTCGGAATCATTCCGCCCGTGACCACGCCCTTGCGGACGAGGTAATCGAAATCCGATGAACGGAGGAGTGGTATGACCGTTTGCTCGTTCCCCATCTCCATCATCAGACCGGGAACGTCGGTGACGAGCAACAGCTGGTCTGCCTTCAATGCCTTGGCGATGTGCGCCGCGGCCGTGTCGGCGTTGACGTTCATCAGCGATCCGGGTTCTGAGCCGCAGATGGGGAACAGGACCGGCACGGTTCCGGCGCGGAGCAGCACGCGCAGCCTAGAGGGGCGCACCTGGATCACCTCACCGACGAGGCCGAGGTCGACCGCCTGCTCCTCGCCCCGGTCCTCGTTCAAGATGACTGGCGGCATTTTGCGGCAAACTATTGTGTCGCACTCCGCTCCCATCATTCCGACGGCCTTGACACCGGCGGACTCCAGGGCGCAGACTATCTTGCCGTTGATAGTTGAGAGAACGTCGATTGCAACCTCTAAGGCAGCGGCATCGGTCACTCTCAGCCCAGCCACCTTCTTCACTGGGAGGCCGCGGCGCTGCATCTCCTCTGATATTTCCGGACCTCCGCCATGCACGATGACAGGAGAGAGTCCGGCTGCGACGATCTTGCGGATCTCCTTTGCGAGCGCCCTTAGATCGTCTTCGCCCGCGACGGAACTGCCGCCGATCTTGATGACGACGACCCTTCTCTTCTCGCCGTCGTTCGGGCCTGGAACGGGATCCTTCTTCATTCCTTCTCCTCAAGTTGTGTAGGAGGCGTTGATGCGCACATAGTCGTAGCTCAGATCGCAGCCCCAGGCCTCTCCTCTTCCATCTCCAACGCCGAGCTCAAGCATGATCTGGATGCGCTTCTCATGAAGGATGCCGCGCGCAGTCCTCTCATCGGGCGATTCCGGGAGTATCGAAGGAGCGCCGTTCTCGAACAGCACCACGCTCACTCCGTTCTTCAGCGTCAGTCTTACCTTTGCGATGTCGAAGTCGCTCCCCGAGTTGCCCAGCGCCGCCAGTATGCGGCCGAAGTTCGGGTCTGCCCCAAAGACAGCGGCCTTAACCAGATTGGAAGCGACGACCGAACGCGCGGCGGTGCGCGCCTCACTATCGTCTTTCGCACCCGTCACGATGACCTCGATCAGCTTCGTCGCCCCCTCGCCGTCGATGACGATCGCCTTGGCGAGCGACTTGGCGATGAACGAAACCCCTTCCCAGAGTGCCGGATCATCATCGGCCGGAGCGCCCCCGGCGGCTCCATTGGCAAGGAACGCGGAGATGTCGTTGGTGCTCTGGTCCCCGTCGACGTTTATTACGTTGAAGCTCGAATCCATGACCCTCTGCCACTGAGCGCTCACGTCGCCCTCGATGCTCGCATCCGTCGTGACGAAGCTCAGCGTCGTCGCGTGAAGGGTCCTCATCGCTGGAGAGATCATTCCGCTGCCCTTCGCGATGCCTGCCACGTTGGCTACTGTTCCGTCGCTCAGCGTCACCTGGCAGGCGAAGCTCTTCAGGCGGGTATCAGTGGTCATGATCGCCTTCGCCGCCTCCACATCCGCCTCGGTCCCGCGTTCAAGTTGTTTCACTGCGAGCGCGATTCCGGGTACGACCTTCTCCATCGGCAGGAAGCGGCCGATCACACCCGTGGACGCGACGCCGACCTGTTTCGTTTCGAGCGAGAGCGGCCCGGCCACTGATGACTGCATCGTCCTCGCATCCGCGATGCCCCTTGCACCGGTAAGGGCATTGGCGTTGCCTGAGTTGATGACGAAAGCGCGCAGCGTGCGAGGCGAATCCTGCATCATCACCTCGATCGGCGCCGCCCTGGCCTTGTTCTGAGTGTAGGCCAGAGCCGCTACCGCGGGAAGTTCAGAATAAATGACCGCCAGGTCAAGCTTGTCCTTCTTGATGCCGCTCTTGACGCCTGCGGCCTTGAAACCCTTGGGCGTCGTTATTCCGCCCTCGATCGGCTGTACGCTCATTCCTCATACCCCCAATCCTGGAAAGTCCAGGCCCGTCTTCTGCGGCAGACCGAGCATCAGGTTCGCGTTCTGAACGGCCTGACCGCTGCCCCCTTTTACCAAGTTATCGAGAACGCTTATCACGACGAGGTTCCTGCCGCATGCCTTCTCGAGGCCGACCTCGCAGTAGTTGGATCCGACGACGGAGGGGATTGACGGCGACTGTACGATCCGAACGAAACCGTCTTCTCCATAGAACTTCGAGTAGGCCGCCACGAGCTGCTCCTTGCTCGTCTCCTTCTTCAAGCGGACGTAGATGGTGCAGAGCATGCCTCTGACGATCGGCATGAGGTGAGGTGTGAAGACCACCTCGACGCTGGACGAGGCGAGGCGCTCCAACACCATCTGGATCTCCGGCGTGTGGCGGTGGCAGCTCACCTTGTACGGGATGAGCGATGCGCCGCAGGTCGGATGATGCGTCATCTTGGTCAGTTCCTGACCGGCCCCGGAGGTGCCGCTCTTCGCATCGACTATCGCGGTGTGTTCCACCAGCCCGTTCGCGAACAGGGGCGCGAGCCCGAGCGAGGCGCAGGTCGGGTAGCACCCCGGGTTTGCCACGAGCCTGGCCTTCGCAATCTCTTTCCCGAACAACTCAGGGATGCCGTACGCCGCTTTTCCCAGGTTGCCCGGGTCCCTATGCTCGAGGCCGTACCATTGCTTGTAGGTCTCAGAATCGCGCAGACGGTAGTCGCCGCTGAGATCGATGATCTTCGTCTTCGTCTTCAGTAATCTGGGGACTATATCCATCGAGGCGCCGTGAGGCGTCGCGACGAACGCGATGTCGAACTTCTCTCCTTCCGGTAGGCTCTCTACGAAATCGAGGTCCACGAACCCTTCTAGGTTGCCGTGGGTCTTCGCGACCTTCGTTCCTGCGAGTTGCCTGGAGGTGATCGCTTCGAGAGTGATGCGAGGATGCCTGCACAGCAGGCGGGCGAGCTCTCCGCCGGTGTAGCCGGAACCGCCAACGATCGCTGCCTTTGCCATCTAGTCTTCCTTTTCCCGCCGACCATGATCGGGACGACCCTTGCTACGCCCGACATGTACCGACAACATGAGGCCTGCCGATTAAGAGGTTCTATTAAAAGCGTGATGACCCGTTCTAGACATTTGCGATTTCTCGCTGTTTTCGCCGGGACGATGGTAGTCTGGCCTGACTGTCCCGGTAAGGACTTCCTCCGCTCGTGTCTGTCGGAAAGTGGGCAGCAATACTTAATAACCAGGTCCGGAATGTGGCCCAGATTTCCATGCCATCCAGCAAGTCGAAGCGCCGCAAAGTGGTGCTAGCATACTCGGGGGGTCTGGACACCTCGGTGGCCATCCGTTGGCTTCAGGAGAAGTACAAGGTCGACGTCGTGGCAGTCTCGGTCGACGTCGGTCAGCCCGGTGATCTGCAGGAGAACATCGACCGAGCCGAGAAAATCGGGGCGATAAAGGCCTACGCTGTAGACGCGAAGGATGAGTTCGTCGAGGACTACTGCTTCCCAGCCCTGAAGGCGAACGCCATGTATGAGGGCTCGTACCCTGTATGCACATCAATCGCGCGCCCGCTCATCGCCAAGCTCCTCGTTGACGTGGCGAGGAAGGAGGGTGCAGGCTACATAGCCCACGGATGCACCGCCAAGGGCAACGACCAGGTGCGGTTCGATGTATCAATCGGCGCGCTGGCGCCGGACATGCAGATCATCGCTCCTATGAGAGAATGGGTCATGTCCCGCGAGGATGAGATAGACTACGCAAAGGAGCACGACATCCCGATCAAGGTGAAAAAGAAGAGCCCATACTCGACCGACGAGAACTTGTGGGGAAGGAGCATCGAGTGCGGCGTGATTGAAGACGCCTGGCAGGAACCGCCAGAGGACGCGTTCGAGTGGACTATGTCGCCGGCGGACGCTCCGAACCAGCCCACCTACATCGAAATCGGGTTCGAGAGGGGCGAGCCGGTCAGCCTGGATAAAGAGAAGTTCGACGGGGTGGAGCTCGTCAGAAGGCTCAACGATATCGCGGGCAAGAATGGCGTGGGACGCGTCGACCATGTCGAGGACCGGCTGGTCGGGATCAAGTCACGCGAGATATACGAGTGCCCTGCTGCGATTGTCCTTATCACAGCGCACAAGGACCTGGAGAAGATGGTTCTGCCAAAGGATGTCCTCAAGTTCAAGGCGGAGGTCGACCAGAAGTACGCCGAGCTAGCGTACGACGGCCTCTGGTTCAGCACTCTGAAGGAGTCCCTTGACGCATTCATAGACAAGACACAGGAATACGTCACGGGCAAGGTGCGCATCAAGCTGCTGAAGGGAAGCGCGACTGTTGTCGGGCGCAGCTCTCCCTATTCGATGTACGATATGGGACTTGCGACGTATGCCCAGGGCGACCAGTTCGATCATACCAGCGCCAAGGGGTTCATTTATGTCTGGGGTCTCCCATTGAAGACCGTCGCGGCGGCGCACAAGGGACAGGTGACCGATGCCAAGCAAGGGCGTACTGTGGGCGGGAAGGTTCAAAGAAGCTGCGAGTGAGCGGACGCTCGTCTACACCGCCTCCCTCTCAGTCGACAAGCGGTTGGCGTGGTACGACATCACGGGCTCGATAGCCCACGCGAAGATGCTCGGCAAGCAGGGCATCCTGTCGCCGGAGGACGCGAAGGCCATCGTCGACGGTCTGAAGGTCCTGCTCAAGGAGGTCGAAGCGGGCCACGCTCAGTTCTCAGAGAAACTTGAGGACATCCACACGAACATCGAGTCCATGCTCACCGAGAGCATCGGCGAGGTGGGAGGAAGGCTACACACCGCCCGCTCGCGGAATGACCAGGTCGTGACGGACTTCCGCCTTTACATTCGCGACCTCACCTTGGAGACTATCGAGACCATCGGAAGGCTCCAGACGGAACTGATGGCGCAGGCCAGGACGCACATGAAGACTATCATGCCTGGTTTCACCCACATGCAGCATGCTCAGCCAGTCAGTCTCGGGCACTACCTTCTCGCCCACGCTTTGAAGCTGCAGAGGGATGCGGAAAGGCTGCAGGACTCCTACGGCCGGGTGAATCTCTGTCCGCTCGGTTCCGCCGCACTGGCCGGGACGACCTATCCAATAGATAGGGAGTACACAGCGAAGCTCCTCGCCTTCGACGGTCCGACGCTCAACTCGATGGATTCGGTGAGCGACCGGGACTTCGCCGCGGAGTTTCTTTTCTGCGCCGCGCTGGCGATGGTTCACCTGTCCCAACTCTCCGAAGAGATCGTGATCTGGTCGACTCCGGAATTCGGGTTCGCGGAGCTCAGCGACGCCCATTCCACCGGAAGCTCGATCATGCCCCAGAAGAAGAACCCAGACGTGGCTGAGATGGCCCGTGGGCGTGCTGCCAAGACAATAGGCAACTTGACCTCGATGCTCGCCCTGCTCAAGGGGCTGCCATTGACATATGACAGCGACCTCTCGGGCGACAAGGAACTGGTGTTCTCATCGGCAGACGTTCTGCTGCCAAGCCTGGAGATCGAAACCGATATGCTCTCGGCGATCGAGTTCGACGAGGGAAGGATGAGGCAGGCCGCGGGTCTGGGATACATCAACGCGACCGAGCTCGCGGACTATCTGACGATGAAGGGACTTCCCTTCCGTCAGGCGCACGAGGCGACTGGCAGGGCGGTGCGCGAAGCGATCAGCCAAAACAAGAGGCTCTAGGAGATGAGCCTAGAAGACCTGCGCAAGTTCAGCCCATTAGTCGGTCCAGATGTCTATCGGGCCATTTCCCTCGAGAGCGGCCTGATGAGAAGGAAGTCCTTCGGCGGCACCTCGCCTTCGGCGGTGAAGGAGCAGCTGGGTCTCCTCAAGGAACGGTATGGCGCTGTCCAGAGGTCCGTCCGCTCAGAGAAGGATCGGATCGCCAAGGCCTACTCGAAGCTCATCAATCAGTG
>JBEKAR010000026.1:0-15147 GCA_050015815.1 Methanomassiliicoccales archaeon
CCTTGTTCTCCAGGACGATGGTCAACTGCACCTCGTCCCCCTCCATCGCCTGTCCTGTCTCGAGCTCGGCGGTGGCTGACATCGCCCATGGTCCTATCGGCCTCAGGACAAGCGCTAGGTACGGATAGATTACAAACGGCAGCGCCATCGCGATCGGCTCCCATCTCTTCGTCAGCGCCCCCACAAGGATGCAGGCGAACGCCGTCGCGAGCAGAGCGGCCAGGGCCCACGAGCGCAAGCTCAGTCCACCTTCGGAACGGCCGTGCTCTTGAGCACATCGTTGATGATCGATCCCGGTCTTACTCCCCTTATCCATGGGTCCGGGGCGAGGATGATGCGGTGGGCTAGCGCCGGGACCGCGACCTCTTTCACGTCATCCGGAAGGACGTAGTCGCGTCCCAGCATAGCGGCCCTCGCGCTAGAGAGCCGCATCAGCGCAAGCGATCCCCTCGGGCTCGCTCCGACCTCCACCTGCGGATGGGACCTGGTGGCGGTGACGAGCTTCACCATGTAATTCTCCAGCGCTGGATCGACGTGGATCCCCTCGACGACGCGCTGCATGTCGAGGATCTGCTCCTTGGTGCAGACAGCATCTACCCTCGTCTCCTCCATCGCCCTCTCCCTGCGTCGGCGCAGTACCTCGGCCTCCTCGGCCGGCGTCGGATAGCCCACCTCGGTCCTCATCATGAAGCGGTCGACCTGGGCCTCGGGCAGTGGATACGTGCCTTCGTACTCTATCGGGTTTTGCGTGGCCATTACGATGAAGGGTTTCGGCAGAGCGTGTGTCTGACCTTCGAGCGTGACCTGGCGCTCCTGCATCGCCTCGAGCAGGGCGCTCTGCGTCTTCGGCGGCGCCCGATTGATCTCGTCCGCCAGGAGCAGGTTGGCGAATATCGGGCCCGGTCTCAGGCTGAACACTGAGGTCTGGCGGTCGAGGATGTATGTGCCAGTGATGTCCGCGGGCAGGAGGTCGGGCGTGAACTGCACCCGCTTGAAATCTAGCCCGCTCGCCTGGGCCAACGTCTTGACCATCAGGGTCTTCGCCAGACCTGGATAGTCCTCGAAGAGCAGGTGCCCGTCGGTCAGCAGGCAGATCATCGCTCTCTCGACGATCGTCCTCTTTCCCACGACCACTTTCCCCACCTCGTCCACGATCCTTCCGCTGATCGCCTGCAACTCACCCACGTTCATCCCAATGCCTCCACCTTGCTGAGCAATTCCGGGAACTTGACGTCGAACGAATCGAGCACGTCGCCGAGGACCATCCTCTCCCTTTGACCATGGGGATTTCCGCGGTAGTCGTGCGCGACGACGCGTGCCAGGGTATCATCTCTAAGAACGTTCCTCAGCCATCTCTCGTCGTCCATCAGCGCCTCCGCCTCCTCTCGGCTCAGGTGCAGTCGGAGCATGACCCTGCTCTCGGTGATGTCCTTGAGCTGCTTCAGAACGAGGTAGCGCGAGTAATCGCTCCCCTCGAGCGCCGCCTCGAGCAGCTTCTGGTTCATCTCCACACCGCCTTCAGTCGGCATCATGTTCTGAATGACAGACTCCACCGGCTTCGTGGCCTTCCTTGGCTGCACCAGGCGCAGCATCAGCAGCGCGAGGCCGAACAAGAAGATCAAGGAGACGATCAGCTGGACCTTCGGGTCCACCACCATTGCGTCCAGAAGAGGGATGAGGACGATGAGCAGGATTATGATCAGCGACGCGGCGACGAAGTATCCGAGGAGCCTGACCTCCGGTTCGATGTCTGTGTCGTCAGGCGACAGCCTCTCCCCCCTTCTGTTTCGGCAAAGCGACCTTGATCTGGTCGAGGCAAGCGAGAGCGGTGTCCCTGCTTCGTTCCGGGATTTGGTGGTCGCTATAGCGCGCTTCCTCGAAGATCGCGGTGAGTTCCTCCACCGGCCTCTCCGGCCACCCGTACCCCGAGACGGCGAGACCCTTCAGCTCCCTCGGGGTCAGTGCCTTCCGTTCCTCTGGACGCATGAACTTGCACATCTGGGCATATATCCGGATAATCGCTTCCCTGGCGTCGTCGCTCGTCCTGAGGTCCTCGATCGCTTCATCGATCACGGTCACGCCGTCCCGTGGCGATCCGGGAGGTGATGACCGGCGGCCGACCATGCCTTCGCCTCTGTACGAACGCAAGGTGAGCCAAATCGAGACCCCAATCACGGCGACGAGGACTGCCACTACGATCAAGGTCGGGGCCGATGCGGACCAGCCGTTCTGCCTGCCCGAAGTGATGTTCTGGTTCTGCTGTCCTTGCTGCTGCGAAGAGTTCGGGTCGGTCGGATTGAGCTGCAGATTGGTGAGGCTGATGACGGCTAATATGGAAGTCAGGATTAGCAACGCGACGATATAGGTCATGATGCTGCCCGGCTTCGGCTGCGCCACTTTCGGCGGGCTGCCACGGACGAACAATCTGGCCAGGATGATGACGAAGAAGCAGACCCAGATGCCTATCAGTACGAAGACGGCAATCGGAACGAGCTGGCTAGCAGTCGGCGAGATTGAATTGCCCCCCTCGCCGAGCTGCACGTTCGAGATGTTGGCGATGAGCAATGCGAGGCAGGCCAGCGTCACGAGGAACGCGATGGTGGAAATGACGGACAGGTCACGGGTTCGCAGGGGGCGCACGCCAGATATCAGCCGTGAGACGCTATTTAACTGTTCCCGGATCTGGCCCTGGCAGGTCGCGGTGTTTTCGTTCGAACTGTCGTTCGTAGATTGCTGCGACCTCAGCGAGCTCGTCCGCCTCCTCCGGCGCCTTGTCGCAGCGGACCGCCTTGATGCGGGCGAAGCGGAGGGCGAAACCGGAGCGGTAGCGTGGGCTCTTCTGCACCTCGTCGAAGGCGACCTCCACGACCACTTCCGGTCTCACCTGGACGGTGTGCTTCGTCTCGCCCGTCTTGATCTCCAGCAGCTTGGCCGTCATCGTGCTGAATTCCTCGTCGGTCAGGCCCTTGAACGTCTTGCCGACGACCTCGTAACCTTCGCTGCGGCGCGCACCCAGGTAGTAGTCGCTCAACCATCCGGTGCGCCTGCCGTACCCCCAGTCCGCCGCGACGATGACGAGATCGAGCGTGATGGCGCGCTTCACCTTGAGCCATTTCTTGCCACGACGGCCGACCGAGTAGTCGCCCTTCAGGTTCTTGGCCATTAGTCCCTCGTGACCTTCAGCGAGCGCCTGCTCCAGGAACGCCTCCGCTTCTTCCTTCGAATCTGTCACGACGCGAGGAACGATCATCTCCGAAGGAGCGACCGAGACGAGCGCTTCCCAGCGATCCTCGTACGGCATGCCGATCAGCGCTTCGCCTTCGAGGTAGAGGATATCGAAGAGGTACAGCTTCAGAGGCACATCGTCAGCGCTCGCCTTCACGTCCCTTGTCCTGGTGAAGCGCCTCATCACATCTTGGAACGGCATCGGCCGGTCTTTGAACGCGATCACCTCCCCTTCGAGTATGCAGGCGTCGGCCTTGATCTCGTTCCTGATGAGACCGGCGATTTCTGGCACGGAATCGGTCACGTCGGTCAGACGACGACTGAAGACCCTGATCTCCCTCCCATCCTTGTGAGCCTGTATCCTGGCGCCATCGAACTTGTACTCGAATGCCGCCCTTCCGAGGATGCCCAGAGCCTCCGAGACGTCCTGCGCCGTGTCGGCGAGCATCGGCTTGATCGGTGTGAACGGCTTGGCCTCGATCCCTTCAAGTCCGGTCGGCCCCTCCGTCAACAGCCTTCTCGCGACCTCAGGCAAATCTCCGGACAGCATCTGGGCATCTCTGACTTGGTCCAGGCCGATCCTTGCGCCCATGGCGAGGGCATCGAGCAACACTCCCTCGTTCACGCCGATGCGCATCTCACCGAACAGGCTGCGCAGCAGGTACTCGCGCTCCTCTTCGGACAGCGGTCTGAGCAGCCCGGCGAGCAGGTTCTCCTTCGTCCTTCTCGAGCCCGTTCCCGATGTCCCTGCGATCCGCCGGAAGACGTCATATGCTTGGACGATGCTCACTTCCTCCGTCACCAGGAGCGTTTGCTGCCCGCTCGAAATCGCTCTCTTGATCGTCTCATAACCGACGTCGAGCGTAGCCCTCTCGGACTTCGGCAGCACCTGCGCCAGAAGTATCAGGATCGCTGGTTTGATCTCCTCGGGACTGAGGATCTGGAGGAAAGAGGCGAGCATCTCCGCCTTCCGCTTCTTTCCTCGTTCCGACTCCAGACTGGCGCAGAGAGAGGTCAGGATGCTTAGCGGCGTGCTCACGCGGAGAAAACAATCCCTTTGTGACTTCTACCTGTCGGCCGCCTGAACGGAGCCGCCTGCCTTTGTCCCGCTCGCTTCGAGCGTCTTCGAGGCGTTCCTCAGTCCGAATCCGCTCGCCACGAGGACCGCCCCCGCGAGCATGACCATCGCGCCGAGGGAGAACATGAGCAGCACGAAGGTCTCGACGGGGAGGAAGAGCACTCCGACGCCCATCGCGAGTGAGATCAGGCCGATGGCAAGCTTAGGTTTCGCCTCTTTCTTCGAGACCTTGCGTACCGAAGAGTAGGCTCTCAGGGAAAGAAATGCGCTTCCCAGCAGCCATACGG
Source organism: Methanomassiliicoccales archaeon (assembly GCA_050015815.1). Taxonomy (GTDB): domain Archaea; phylum Thermoplasmatota; class Thermoplasmata; order Methanomassiliicoccales; family UBA472; genus JAJRAL01. Next base: position 4,591 of record JBEKAR010000026.1, read on the forward strand.
AGAGGGCGATTAGGACGACCAGCACCTCGAAGTCCGTGATCGCGAACAGGATGAGACCCATCACGACGACTATCGCCCCGATCACGACGTCGACGAACTTCGCTTCCTGTTTCTTGAAGATGGCCCCGAACAGCTCAGCCGCCCCTAGGAACACCACCGCCGCCGGGAGGGCGAGCTCGAACAGGAATGAGGCGCCATCGAGGGGGAACAGGAACACGATCGCCCCGATGAGCACGATCGCGGCGCCTACTAGGACCCTTGCCCGATAGGTCCCCCTGAGGCTATGCCTCCGGTCCTCCATTTGCCTACGCGCGGCCTCAGCCGCCTCTTTTGACAGCGTGCTCACGGTGCCCCAGATCATTAGCATCATCGGCGCATCGTCGACCAGGTGAAGCATGGCGTGCTTCTCCGGATCGTAGCGGTCGAGGTGGACGCGATACTCCTCGACGTACTCGTGCACGTGTAGCGATCCTTTGCGGTAGCTGTCGATCATTTTCGGGCTGGGGATATTTATGGCCGATTCTTCCAGCCCGCGTCTAGCGGTTCGCTGACGTCCGACTTTCGGACGATGACCTCTTTTGTGTCTTCAAATAGAGGACCTAGGAAATCGTCCAGGCAGGTCATCTTGCCGTCTTCGATTGCTATGTGCGGCTTTAACGCTTCGCCACCGATTCCCAATCCTTCTGGAACCGTGCAATGCCGGTGTCGGTGAGGGGGTGCTTGAACATCACCTTGAGGACATCATACGGGATCGTCGCGACGTCCGCCCCCATGCGGGCCGCCTGGGCCACGTGGATCGGGTGCCTTATCGATGCGACGATGACCTCCGTCTCGAAGTCGTAATTGTCATAGATGTCCAGGATCTCGGAGACCAGGTCCATTCCGTCCTGTCCGATGTCGTCGAGCCTCCCGACGAACGGTGAGACATACGCCGCACCCGCCTTCGCCGCGAGCAACGCCTGGTTCGACGAGAAGACCAGCGTCATGTTGACCTTCACGTCCTCTTCTGCCAGCTGCTTCGTCGCCTTCAGCCCCTCCTCCGTCATCGGGACCTTGACGACGATGTTCGGATGGATCTTTGCCAGCTCCTTGCCTTCCTTGACGATGTCGATGGCCTTGGTGCTCATCGCCTCCATGCTGACCGGACCGCCGACCATCTCGCAGATCTTCCTGACGAGCGCCCTCGGCTCCGTGTTCTCCTTTGCTATCAGCGTGGGGTTGGTCGTCACTCCATCGAGGATGCCCCAGCTGTCCACTTCCTCGATCTGCGCCAGGTTCGCGGTGTCGATGAATATCTTCACGTTTATCTCCTCCTCATTACCTCTTCCGCCGCCTCGACGACCTTCTCCGCCGTCAGGCCGTACTTCCTCATCAGTTCCTCTCCTTCGCCCGACTCGCCAAACGTGTCCATCATCCCGACGCGCCTCATCGGCACGGGGTCGTGCTCGCCGAGGTAACCCGCGACCGCGCTCCCCAGTCCGGAGATGACATTGTGCTCCTCGGCCGTGACGATGCCGCCGGTCCTCTTGGCTGCCGCAGCGATCGCGTCCTCGTCCAGCGGCTTGATCGTGCTCATGTTGATGACTTGTGCCGAGACGTTGCGTCTGTCGAGCGTCTCCGCTGCTTCCAGGCAGCGGGAAACCATTATGCCGCAGCCGATGAGCGTGATGTCAGCGCCCTCACGAAGCTCGATCGATTTGCCTATCTCGAAACTCGCGTCGGGAGCGGTGACCGTCGGGAAATCCAGACGGCCCAGGCGCATGTAGCATGGTCCAGGCCGGCTCGCGATCGCCAGGGTCGCTTTGTACGTCTCCGGAGCATCGACCGGGACGACGACTGTCATGCCGGGCAGGGTGCGCATCAGGGCGACGTCCTCTCCGGTCTGGTGGGAGGCCCCGTCCCCACCAACGGTTATGCCCGCGTGCGTGGCCACGATCTTGACATTGAGCTTGGGATAGGCGATGCTCTGCCTGATCTGGTCCCAACAGCGGCCGGTCGCGAAGACGGCGAAGGTGGAAGCGAAGACGACCTTGCCGGAGACCGCCAGGCCGGCGGCGGTGCCCATCATGTTCTGCTCCGCGATGCCGCAATTGAAGAAATGCTCCGGGAACTCCTTGGCGAAATCGGCCGTCCTGGTCGAGGAGGAGAGATCCGCGTCGAGCACTACCACCTCCTTCCTCGTCTTGCCGAGGTCGATCAGGGCGCGGCCGTACTCCTTCCTCTGCGAGGCGTACGGGTGCTTCATGCATCCTCCCCCAGTTCCTTCAACGCCTTTCTTGTCTCCTCGTCGTTCGGCGCTTTCCCATGGAACGAGAGGGCGTTCTCCATGAACGAGACGCCTTTTCCTTTAACAGTGTGCGCGATGACCATTGTCGGCCTGCCCTTGATCTCCTTCGCCTTGTCGCAGGCGTCAAGGATCTGGCGCATGTCGTGACCGTCTATCTCGATGACGTGCCAGCCGAAAGCGTGCCACTTCTCCGGCAGCGGCTCGATCGAAATGATCTTCTCCGTCGGGCCGTCGATCTGCAGCTTGTTCCGGTCGATGAAGGCGGTGACGTTGTCGAGCTTGTAGTGCGCCCCGAGCATCGCCGCCTCCCAAACCTGGCCGCTCTCCATCTCCCCGTCGCCGCATAGGCAGTAGACCCGGTAGGACTTCCTGTCGAGCTTCGCCGCCAGGGCCATGCCGTTGCTGATGCTCAGTCCCTGGCCGAGCGAGCCGGTCGACATCTCCACACCGGGCAGCCGGTTCCTCGACGGATGTCCCTGAAGCCTGCTCCCGAGCTTGCGCAACGTCAGCAGCTCCTCCGTCGGGAAATATCCGCTCTCGGCGAGTGCGGCGTAGTAAGCGGGCGCGGCGTGACCCTTCGAGAGGACGAACCGGTCCCTATCCTCCCAGGCCGGATCGTCGGGCCGGTGATTCATGACCTTGAAGTAGAGGGCGGCGAGGATATCGGTGGACGAGAGCGACCCGCCCGGATGCCCCGAACCGGCCGCCCTGACCATCTTGATGACGTGCCTGCGGATGACGTTTGCTTCCTTCTCCAGATCGCTGACGACTTTGTCGGGGTAGGCGACCAACGGCACACCTCTGATGGGCCTGCCGAATAACCTGATGCGCGTTTAAGACGTTTTCGTAAGTACTGAGTCCTGACAGGACGCAGGTCATTGCGATGGGGATTTAACCATCACCCGATAATGTACGCGGCATGGTAGCGCCGTTCGAGGTGCCGGCGGAAGGCAACAAACTTCTGCACGAGGTCGTCGGGCACATCAACCGCGACGTCGAGACGAGGACGCTGTGGAGGGCGAGCAATGTCACTGCGATCGAGCGCCTCGGCTACAACGACCACGGCCCTACGCACGTCAAAATCGTCGCTAGGCTCGCCTTGAAGATGCTCCGCCTGCTGGTCGAGGATGGGCACGTGCCGCACATCGTGCAGAACTATGATATGACGGTGCAGGACGCGGAGGTCGTCGTCGTGCTCGCTTCGGCGCTGCATGACATCGGGCACGCGGTGCATCGCTTGAACCACGAGGAGTTCTCCGTCGCCCTCGCGCCGCCGATCATCAAACGCCTGCTGAAGGGCATCTACGGCGAATCCGACGAGGTCATCATAATGTGCGAGGTATTGCACGCGATCGCGACGCACCGGACCGAATGGCCCCCCCTTACGCTCGAGGCGGGCGTGGTCCGCGTCGCCGACGCCCTGGACATGGAGAAGGGAAGGGCGAGGATCCCGTTCCGTGCGGGCAGCGTGAGCATCCACTCGGTTTCCGCTCTCGCAATCGACAAGGTAACCGTGGTCAAGGGTGACGACCGGCCGATCAAGGTCGAGATCTGGATGAACAACTCCGCCGGCATCTACCAGATAGAGGAGCTGTTCCGGGAGAAGATCGAGAACTCGAACATCCGGGAGTACATGACGATAATCGTTCACACTCCGGAAACGGAGACTCGCATCGTCCAGGACCTGAAGTTCTGATGCTCAGTCGCTCTCGATCCTCGGGGCGAGCAGGTAGCTTACCGTTCCCTTGCCATCGGCGATGGTGAACTCCATCTTAACCGGGTAGTCGTTGCCCAGATGCATCGAGACTACGGTGCCGGTCGGGATTGCCCGGATCATGTTGGAGAAGTAGTCCAACGGGAAGAGCGAGCGCGCGTTGTCCTTGCAGTCGAGCGAGACGAGCTTGTCCTTCGGCAACTTCAGCGTGACCGAATCGGTGTCCCCCTCGGAGACCATCTCGAATCCGTCCGCCGTTGCGGTGAGCGCGATGTGGTCGCTGATGCTCTCGGCCGCCTTGACGCCCTTCTGTAGCTCCTCAGCGGTGAGGGCGACCTTGGCCGGCAGATTGAGGTTCGGGACCTTCGGGTCGGACATGCCTGTCGTGTCCACGAGGTTCATGCGCCGGGTGACGTTGCCTACGTTCACCACTAGTCGGTTCTTGTCCTCGTCCTGTGAGAGGGATATGACGTCCCCGCTTCTTGCCAGGCGGAGCACCTCCTTGATCTTGTCAAGGTCTATGCCTAGTTCCGTGTCGTCCGCTTCGAACTCGTCGAAGGCCGACTGCTCGATCTTAAGGTCGATCATCGCGACGTGCGCGGGATCGACCGCCTTTAGCGAGACCCCCTTTGAGTTGATGTTGAACTTCGCCTCGTCGACTAGGGTCGAGACAACGTCGACGATGCTCTTGAGCGTCTCAGACTTCACCTTCGCTTGGAACAAATGGCTCCCTCCCGCTGGATAATCGCATCTGGTTAAATAAAGATTGTCAGGGCAGTCAGGCTGGACTAGTACTCGCGCCAGGAGTGAGAGCACTTGACGCACCGGTAGATCTTCGTCTCCGGCTCATCGGCGGCCCGCGTCTGCCTCAGGACCCAAAACGCCTCGTTGTGTCCGCACTTGGGGCACTCGATGGTCGTCCGTGGTAGTGTCGGTGCGGCGTTCTCGACGACGAGCATCTCCTTCACTTTCTGCTGCGTGGTGAAGGTCTGCTTCTCGCCAGACGTCGACTTCTCTTGCCCGCACTTACCGCACTTGAAAACACCGTTCTGAGGAAACATCAACGATTTGCAGGTCGGACAGAACATTTCTGTATCGCCGAAGCCGTGGAAAAAAGTAATCGTATAAAAAGGCTTCGACAGAACCATTTCGTCGGTCTGGCCGTCGTCAACGGAAATCAGATGTATTGATAATCGTTGCTCTCGGATCGGTCGTCATCCTTCGGCCTCGGTCTCGGCCTGGCCCGGCCCCCGGACCTCGCGACTAGACCCGCCGCGGGACTCTTCTTCGTCCTCTTCTCGAGCTGCTTCTGCTGCTTCTCCATCGCCTTGACGCGTTCGTTGATCGCTTTGCGGCTGTGCGCGTCATCATCGGTCATCTCGGTCGCCTGCCGGCGCGTCGTCCTGATCGGGTGTACTTCTTCGCCCTCGTCGATCTCCGCCGCTCCCTCGACCGACTCCAGGCTGTCGAACCCCGCCTCCTCGACCTGGGCCTTCGGACTCCTGCGCAGCGCCCTTGACTTGAGCGGGGCGCGGTCCGGCTCCATGTCCCGGCCGACAACGATGTTGGTGCGTCTGCCGCCGTGGTCCGAGACCCACTCGAGCTCGCGGCGGGTCTGTTGCGCCATGACGCCGCCGATGTAAGCGAAGGCAAGGGTGACGATGTATGTGTTGATGCTGAGCAGCGTGACAGATGCGACCGCCCCCATGAACGACTTGATGTAGAGCAGGGCGAAGGTGAGGTACGGGTTTACGACCGGGACATCGCCCGTCGCGCCGCTGATGGCGGTCCTCGGGTCGATGTTGATCCCGTTTACGACGCTTGGTAGGACGCCGGTGTCGAAGCAGAGAAGGACGATGAAGATGAATGCGACAGGTATCAGAGCGGCGAGAACCGCGCGCCACGGCGAACCCGCCCTCCTCCCGCCGACGTAGCCGGCGATCATCTGTCCGAAAATCGGCAGCCACCAGAGCAGGATCGTGAGGATGGTCGTATACTTGACGGCGCCCCAGAAGCTGTAGGCCTTGCTGGTGCCTTTGAACCGCTTCAGCTCCTCGTCCTCGCCGAGGTCCGAGAGCCGGTAGACGCCGCTCTTCAACAGAGAGGACGTCGACTCGTCATCCCCGTCCCTACTTCGAAATAGCACGCCCATCCCTTTCGGTCGGACGAAACGTCCGACACTCCTCGCTATGACCCTCCAGAGTATAAAGACTTTCTTGCTGGCGACGCCCGCCGAACCCCGACTTCAATCTTCAGCGCGGATAATAGCCGATGAGCCCATAGCGCGCAAGAGCGTCCCTCGTGCTTTCGGGGGTGACAGCCTTCGGCCTTGTCTGATGCTCCAGAATATCGTCTATGGGGGTGTTCAGAAAACTAGCGAGCATCTTCAGCCTGTCGACGGGGAAGGGCTGGTATCCGAGCAGGATCTGCCTGACCGACCATCCCGGGTGGACCCTCGACCGATAACCTAGCTCCCTTCCGAGCTTGTTGATCGACCCGGCCTTCTCGATGCCTTCCTTTATCAGCATCACCCGGTAGCCCGAGGTAAGCCAGATCTTCTGCGCGTCTAGCTCAGGCTTGCCCCACCCGAATCTCGCCATGCTATAGTCTGACACATCTTGCCGATTAGGCAGGGCGATTATCAAATTTTCGACACGCACCGAATTCGTGTCGATGTCCTCCTTCGTCAAATCGCGTTGCATTCGCGAGCTACCCGTTTTCACGTCGCTCTCCCAGCCCATCCGGATCATGGCAATTCAAGGCTCGCGGTTTGCCTATCGAACCACAAACCCCTTATACCAACGTCAATTTAGCCACAACGAAAAGATGGAGACCTATAGGAAGGTCCTTGAGCTCAGGACGGAGAAGGAAGGCAGCTTCGTCGACCTCACCCCCGAAGTGAGGGACGCGGTCGCCACCTCCGGGATTGGAAGCGGTCTGGCTTGCGTCTTCGTGCCGCACTCGACCGCAGCGATATTCACCATCGAGAACGAGCCGGGGCTTCAGAAGGACATGAGGGAGGCGCTGCAGCGCTCATTCCCCAAGGGGATCGACTACGAGCATCATCGGACGTGGAACGACGGCAACGGGCACTCTCACGTGCGCGCGTCGTTCCTCGGCCCGTCGGTGACGGTCCCCTTCTTCGAGGGCGATCTCCAGCTGGGAACCTGGCAACAGGTGGTCCTGATGGAGCTGGACAACGGCGCCCGCAACCGGACGGTCATCATCCAAGTCATCGGAGAAAGACGGACAGAGGTTAAGAAATGAAGATAAAGTTCCTGGGCGGGGCGGACGTCGTCGGCAGGATGGGGATGCTCCTTTACAACAAAGGAGCGACCCTGCTTCTCGAGTACGGCATGTCGGCAACAAGGCCGCCCACTTTCCCTGAGCCGGCCCCGCAGGTGGACCACGCGCTCCTCACCCATTGCCATTTGGACCATTGCGGCATGATGCCGTGGCTCTGCTCCCGGTACGACACGAGGGTCGCCGCGACGCCCTCGACGATCGCGGTATCGCAGATCATCATGCAGGACTCGATCAAGGTCGCGGACTCCGAGGGGTATCCCCGGCAGTACCAGCCGGAGGACATACGCTCGACGATGTCTGCCTTCCAGCCGTACCAGTTCGGCGACGTGTTCGACGTCGGCGGTTTTGAGATCGAGCTGCATTCAGCGGGACACGTCCCCGGCGCGACGATGTACGAGCTGCGCGGCGACAGCACCACGCTGTTCACTGGCGACCTGCACACCTACAACATGCGCCTCGTTTACGGCGCCCACCCAGTGAAGTGCGACAACCTGATCATCGAGGGGACGTACGGCGGCCGCTTGCATCCAGACCGGCTCAAGACCGAATATCAGTTCATCGAGAAGGTCAAGGAGGTAGTGGACCGCGGCGGCAGGGCGATCATACCGTGCTTCGCCGTCGGCCGCACGCAGGAGATCATGCTCCTCCTCAAAGACCTCAAGCTCGACATGTGGGTCGACGGGATGGGCAAGACGATCAACCGCCTGTATCTCGACTACCCCGAGTACCTCAGGTCGGAGAAGGCGTTCAAGCAGGCGCGCAACCGCTTCAACGAGGTCCGCACGCCTTCCGGTAGGGACCGGGCGAAGAGGGGCGACGTCATCGTCTCGACCGGCGGGATGCTGGACGGCGGCCCGGTGCTCGATTACATCAAGGAGTACAAGGACGACCCGAAGAGCGCGATCCTCCTGACCGGATTCCAGGCGGAGGGTTCGAACGGGCGGATGCTGCTGGAGAAGGGCAAGATTCTGTACAAGAGGCCGCAGGCAGCGGAGCTACTGGTGCCGGAGAAGCCGCAGGAGATGAAGGTGCGCTGCGAGGTGAAGCAGTTCGATCTGTCGGCCCACGCGGACCACAACGAGCTCCTCGCGTTCGTGCGCGGCTGCGACCCGGAGAAGGTCGTCGTGATGCATTCTGATCCGCCGGCAAGGCAGGCCCTGGCAAAGGATCTGGAGGACGAATACACCGTCCTGCTGCCGAAGACGAACGAGTCGGTCGAGCTCTGAGCGTTTCCGGGAACTTGCTGGACAGCGAACGTTTATATTGCGATGGTGATATTTCTCGCCGATGAGCAGAATCGCTGAGTACCTCGACGAGGACGTGGGTTTCGGGGACATCACCAGCGACGTCCTTATCGCGGACGAGACCGGAAGCGCCCGGGTCACGGCGAACGAGGAATGCATCCTGGCGGGCCTGGACGAGGCCACCGAGGTCTTCAGGGAGATGGGCGTCACGACCTATCCGATGACCCGGGACGGAGAGAGGGTGGCGAAGGGCGAGGACGTCCTGGTCCTCGAGGGCCCGTTGAAGAAGATCCTGCTCGGCGAGAGGCTGGCTCTCAATTTCCTGATGCGCATGAGCGGCATCGCGACCGCCACGCACGGCATCATCCGCGAGTGCCACAAACACAATCCCAACGTCAAGATCGCCGCGACGCGAAAGACGACGCCGGGATTCCGGGTTTACGAGAAGAAGGCGGTCCAGCTAGGAGGGGGAGACCCTCACCGGTATCGTCTTGATGATGCCATTCTGATCAAGGACAACCACCTCAGGGTGGTCGGGTCGATCTCGCAGGCGGTGGCGAAGGCGAAGACCGTGTCGTTCACCAAGAAGGTCGAGATCGAGGTCTCGACCACGGAGCATGCGGTCGAGGCGGCGAAGGCCGGAGCGGACATAGTCATGCTCGACAACATGCGGCCGGAGCAGGTCGAGGTCGCCTATCTTGCGGTGAAGAAGCTCAACGATCAAGCTCTGGTCGAAGTGTCCGGGGGTCTGACGCCGGAGACCGCTCCATTGTACGCGAGAAACGCGGACGTCCTGTCCCTCGGATGGATCACGCACTCGGTCAGAGCGATGAACTTCAACCTAGAAGTCACATCGGTCAAGGCGCCAGAGCAGCAGCAGAGCCAATAGATGATGGCAGCTTCGTGCGGTGGTACTTCAATCCGATCTTGTCGGGCGAAGCTCCGAACGCGAGTGCGAGCAGCTCGGCCAGATACAACACCGGGATTCCGTCCTTCTGCCGTAGGTCGAACTGCACGAAGCAGAAGGGGCAGGGGGTGACGATGCAGTTCGCGCCGCTCTCTCTGAACCTGGCGACGTTCTCGTTGAGAATGGATGCCGAGATCGAATCGTCGATGCCTGCCAGGCCACCGCCGCAGCACTGAGCCCACTCAGGATCGTCGACCGTCCTTGCCCCAGTCCAGGAAACGACCTCAGCGAGGGCTTTCGGCGAGTATCTTCGCTCCTCTCGCAGCACCTCGCTTGGCCGCATCAAGTGGCAGCCGGGGTGCAAGGCGAGATCGAGGTGCTCCATTCGGCGGACCGCAGCAGGCCGGACCTGAGCCTCATTCTCGTGGACGAGCTGAAGGAGGTGCTTGACTTCGGCATTTCCCTCGTATCGATGCCCGGTCCGCTCGATGAGCTCGTTGATCCTTTTTCTCGTTGCGGCGTTCTTCAGCTCGTGCCTCGCTTCGACCAGCGACATGAAGCATCCGTTGCAGAGCGAAAGTACCGTCGATTCGTTCTCCTCCGCGATCGACAGCAACCTCGCGCTCATGGCTAGCCAGGTATCATTGCCTAGCGAGCGCAGCCCTATCGGTTCGACGCAACAGGTTGCGTCGGGAAAGGGTGAGTAGACCACGTCGAGCTTGTCGAGAACATAGCGGGAGGACGCCTCGAGGAACGGCAGCCTGGTCGGTATCAGGCAGCCGGAGAAGAGGAGGTAGCGCTTACTCAAGCTTCAGCCTCCCTAGTTTGGTGCGGGAGACGATCCTCTTCGTATCCTCGAGCGCTCTTTCAGAAACGACCAGCTCTTGCAGGCCGAGCTCCTTCCTAGCCTTCCTTGTCATACCTGTGTTCGGGAAGGAGAGCGCCGTCGACTTGAACTGCCTCGCCTCGTCCATGATGTGCGACGGTAGATTGCCGCTGTGCGAGGCGGACTCGCGGAGGGAGGCGATCACGGTCGCGGGATCGACGCCGAGCTCGCAGCGCTCGGTGCAGGAGTGGCACATCGTGCACAGCCAGATCT
>JBEKAR010000027.1:0-14977 GCA_050015815.1 Methanomassiliicoccales archaeon
ATCACGGCGGAGTCGAGGGCCGACGAGACAGCGACCACCCGCATCAGCAGGCTGCAGTAGCCCATGCGCGACCGGTTCGGCCGGTCGGTCCAGGTAAGATAGGCGTCCTGGCAGTTCTCGATCAGGCCGTCGGAACGGAGCGACTCCGCCAGCTCCGTCAGGTCGAACGACCTCCCATGCGGCGTCAGGCTCAGGTTCCTGCTCCTTCCCAGGTAGAGCGGCCGGTTCCGGCTCAGAAAGTCATCGGAGCGGAGCCACGCCTTCATCCTCTCGGTGTACTCCTCCCTCCTGCGCTGCCGAATGCGGGTGAAGATCGTCTCCGCGAAGTCCTCCAGCACCGGCTCGTCAGCCGCGCGGAGGTAGTCCGTCACCTTGAAGTCCGCCTGCTCGCCGCACCTCTCCCAGGTCGTCTTGAACTCCTTGAACGGGCGGTACTCCGCGTCGATGCGACGGAACCCGTTCTTCGACCCGACCGATTGGAAGATGCTCGTCATCGGTTCGCTGATGCCCATGTCGTCACCGTGCCGGCTGTCGAGGTACCACTCCTCGCTGCCCTCGGCGATGTAGCTCAGGTCCGACTCATAGCACGAGCCCGTACAGGCAATCTTCGACCCCACATCCCTTACCAGACAGGAATCCCTTACCACGTTTAAAATACTCATCAGGGACATGTCCAAGGGGAAGGGATGGAAAGCTTCTCCAGGGATCACCGGGAAAAGCATCTTATTACCCGCGGGAATGTAGATGGAATTGTCTCCGCGGCCATGTTCCTTGCCGCATATCCTGGCTCTCGCATTTCGTTCGTGACTTCGCCCACCGCCGGCGGCAGGCTTCTGGCGCTCGATCGCGCGTCGAAAGAGGTCTTCCTCGCCGACCTCGCGATCGTGCCGGAGCTGGAGGCGAGCATGTACGACGCCTCGACCCGCGCTAATGTCCTAGCGTTCGACCACCATCAGCCGAACCGCTGCTCCGGGGAGGTCAAGGGGATGCTCGTCATCGAGGAGGGCAGGAGCGCCGCCTCGGTCCTCTATCACCACCTCGGCCTGAACGGCAGGATGAGGAAGCTCGCCGCCATCGCGGACCTGGTCGAGTTCTGCGACACCGATCTGCTGCACGAGCAGGCTGCAATCCACACGCAAGAGAGACTGGACGAGGAGGCGAGGATGCTCGACTTCTCCTGGCGGTTGGACATCGACGACGACGTATTCCGTTCGCAGGCGAGCACGCATCTGTCGAAGGGAGCTTGGCCGTCGGAGGTCGGGACGATCAGGCGACGCTATCAGCAAGTGCAGAACGAGCAGCGTTGGCCCAGAGCGCTTGCGAGGGTCGAGAGCCAGATGAGGATCCGTGGGCCGGCGTGCGTATTGCAGTGCCACGACAAGAACCGCTCCCTCTACGGCTTCGGGACGAGGGCCCTGGTCCACGTCGCCATCGAGAGGGGCTGCGACTATGCGGTGATGGTCAACCAGAGGAAGATGCACACCTCCGTCTCGCTAAGAGGCCTCACGCCCGAGTGCGTCAACCTGGGCAAGTTCGTCGAGGAGTTCACCGAGGTGCACGGCCTCGAGGGCGGCGGTCATCCGACGAGCGCCGGGGCGCGGATACCAGTCGAGACGACGGACACCTTCATGGACGAACTGATCACCGCCGCGACACGCTAGAATGCTCGCGCTGTTGCTGGCCTCGACGCCGACTTCGACCCGTTCGGTCATGGTCAAGACGGGCCAATCAGGCGGAGAGGAATCAACCCTTTGCTTCCATCGCGGAGCCTCTGGACCGTTAGAAACTCAGACGGGATTGGGTGAGGCGGCCGTCCCTTCGGCACAACTTCCGTTGGGCGCGAGCTCCTTGCGCATCATGAGGTTGTTGCGTTCCCGCGAGACGAAGCGGTAGTTGAGGTTCTCATAGAAAGCCTTCGCCCCCGAGTTCGTCTTCTGAACGCAGAGCTCGACGCCCTCCATGCCCCACATCAGCGCCAGGTCCTCGATCCTCTGCATCAGGGCGCGACCGATGCCCTCCCTCTGGTGGTCCTTCCTCACCTGGACCGAGACGACAAAGATGTAGTCCCCGACCTGATCGAGAGTGCAGTAGCCGACGACGCCCCTACCCAGTCGGGCCACCTCGCTATAGGTGTGCTTGTCGAGGATGTGCTCGAGGAGCGTCTCGTCGCTCCACTCGAGACCCCAGGCCTCCAGCATTATCTGCGACATGTTGTCCCGGGTCATCTTGACCACGGGCCCGATGTCCTTCCGGCGCAGGGGCTCGAACCTGACCTCGCTCATCCGGGCGAGCGATGTTCCGCGACGGAGATAAACGCTTCGCAATCTTCCTACGCTGGCAACGCAGAATCCACGCGGCGGCGACGAAACTTCATGGCGAATCCTTTAAGTATCGGGCTCCGTTCTTCGAGGAGAGAGTGAGTCCGAAATGGTCACGATCACGGCTGAGGCCACCAAATACATCAACGACCTGATCCAGAAGAACAGCAAGCAGGGGTATGGCATCCGCATCTACCTCTCGGGCATGGGCTGCTCCGGTCCGCAGTTCGGCATGTCGTTCCAGCAGGAGAAGAAGGATGGGGACGTAGAGCAGAAGGCTGACGGATTCTCGCTGTTCTACGACGACGAGACGAAGAACCTCCTGGACGCCTGCACGGTCGACTTCATCGAGACGCCATACGGCTCCGGGCTCATCGTCAACAACCCGAATGCGGAAGGCTGCGCCTCCTGCGGCGGCGGCTGCCACTGATTCGGCGGGACCGCCCACAACACGTTTCTAATGCCAAATTCACACGTGAAACCACCTCTCTAGGCCAGTCGCAGGTAAAGCGAAAATCAACCAATCCTCTCCCAGATCGACCGAACGGAATCCTAACACGTCTCGGAAGAACATGCGATCTGCCATTGGATCTTTACTGCAAAGCAACACATGCGTACCGAGAATCGAGGGCAATTATTAACACCGACCCAGGAGAAAGTTCGACGCGTCCCATATAGATATTTCCATGCAAGGCATTGCTAAAGTGGACCCGCTAAAGAGAGGGCAAAGGATTAAATCCGTTGTTCTCAGGTCGAATTACAATCAATTGCTAAATGCTAGCGTTGATTCCTTGGCTTCAATCGACCAGGGATTCGAATAAAGCAAATGATGTGAGGAAAGATGAACAGTAAGAACGCTACTCTATGCGTCCTGGTCCTGAGTGTTATCGTTGTCGCCAGCTTAATGTTTTCAAGCTTGGCTATCGTTCCAGTGGCAGCGACATCGAAGCTCACGGCCAATCCGGCCGTGGGGATACCTCAGGTCCCCGGTGCGCCGATGAACCTGGTGGCCGACCCGGGCCCAGGGTATGTTTGGCTGTGGTGGAACCACCCGGCCACGAACGGGGACCAATTGATCAAGAAGTATGAGATCTACCGAGGGGTGACGTCGAATGGAGAGAACGCTACCGCACATGACTGGGTGTACGTCGGTTCCAGCTACTACCAAGGCACCTACCTGGGCGGCGTGAACTTCTACAACGACACCACCAACATCACCAATGGGACGACCTACTTCTACAAGGTCAAGGCGACGAGCGATTCCGGCCTGAGCGCCTTCTCCAACGAGGCCTCGGCTAAGGCGGATGTTGTCGGAACAGCGCCAGGAGCCCCGACCGTGACCGCGACCAACCACGTCTACAGCGCCACGGTCAACTGGACGCACCCGGCCAGCAACGGCACCGCCCCGGTTAGGTTCTACTTCCTCTACCGCAACTTCGGGAACGGGGTTCCATTCAACGAAACCTTGGCCTCCTGGCTCCTGATGCCTGGCTATGTTGACGATTCCGTCCTCCCAGGCCAGTTCTATAACTACACGGTGACAGCGGTCAGCACCTATGGCGAAGGAACGCCATCAACGGAGATGACCTTCGTCGGAGGGACTGGTAGTCTGCCTGGGGCGCCCCAGAACCTGACAGCTTTCGGATCAAACCACACTGTCTTCCTGTCCTGGGACAATCCTGTTAATCCATCGGCCCATGGAATCACGAACTACACGGTCTTCCGATCCCTGAGCGCGACGTCTGGCTTCGTCTACATCGGGAACTTCAGCACCGAGTTCTTCCTGTTCACGTTCTTCGAGGATGCGACGGCAACGAACGGGGTCACATACTACTACGAAGTGGCGGCCAACAACGCCAATGGAGCGGGGCCGTTCTCCAACGTGGCCAACGCCACGCCCAGCCTGACAATCCTTCCGTTCAAGGTGTACCTGGCCAACGCCTATCCTGGCGATACCCAGATCCTGCTCACATGGAGCACCGTCTTCAACGCCACCGGGTACGAGATCTTCCGTGGCACCACCGCTGGCGGAGAGGGAGGCACGCCGGTCATGACCGTCGGCGCTGGAGTTTCCTATTGGTTCGATGGCTCGAAGACCAACGGGCAGACCTACTACTACAAGGTGAGGGCGATGAACGGAGCGATCCTCTCCCAGTTCTCCGATGAGACCTCGGCGATACCTGGCCCAGGAAGCGCACCAGCTGCACCGACCGACCTCATGGCAACACCAACATCTGATGGACCAGGGATTACCTTAAAGTATGAAGCGTCCTCGAACATCACTCTCTGGTATGAAGTCTTCCGTGGTAATAGTTCGGGAGCGGAGTCGACAACGCCGATAGCCAACATTACATCGTTCAGCAAGAGCATCTTCCTGGCCTGGGCGGACGATACGGCGGTGCCCGACGTGAACTACTACTATACAGTGAAAGTGGCCAACATGTATGGCTGGAGCGCCGCATCGAACGAAGTTAGTTCGTTCAACAGCCCCACCGGAGATAGACCAGACCCGGTCAGTGGGGTTATCGCCTCCGGCGGAGCGGGCATGATAACAGTGAGCTGGAGCAGCCCGACCTACCAAGGAACGGCTACTGTCTTGGTCTACACCATCTACCGGAACATAACATCAGGATGGGAGGCGGTAGGCTTGGACGGGACGGGACTAGGAGCAACCTCCTGGGTCGATCATTTCGTGCTCCCAGGTGTGACGTACACCTACAAGGTGATGGTGACGAACATCTACGGTGAGGCTATTGCACTGTCCAATCCTGCATCGGCCTCGGCCTCGGCAGCAGCGACCGTCCCGAGCGTGCCGCTTAACTTGCATGCGACGTCCGGAACTGGCTACGTGCTTCTTGGTTGGGACGCACCCGTTAGCAACGGAGGGGCGGCGATCACCGGTTATGACGTATGGCGCGGCACGACCCTGGGATCGATAACCTCGATGATCGGGTCTACCACTGGTGCCCTGACCTTCAACGACACCACCGCTGCCGCAGGGATCCAATATTACTATGCGGTAACGGCAGACAACAGCGTCGGATCGAGCCTCGCTTCGAACGTGGTGACAGGAATGTCGACCGCACCAGTGCCAAGCGCACCATTGAACCTGACCGCGGTGGGCCATAATGGCTACGTGCTCTTGAACTGGCTGGCTCCTACGAACCTAGGCAGCCCCGCCTTAAGCCAATACTCAATCTGGCGTGGAGCAAGTGCTGGCTCGTTGACATGGCTCGCCAATGTTACGGCTGGAACCCTGAGCTATAACGATACGACCGTCACGAACAATCAGACCTATGTCTATGCGGTGAAAGCTGTCAACACCCTAGGATCGGGCCCAGCCTCGAATACGGCGAGTGCAATGCCATCGGTGAGCGGAACCGCTCCCGGAGTACCGACCGGCCTGATAGCGATCGGTCAGATAGGCCAGATAAGTCTGAACTGGACGGCGCCTGCCAATTCCGGCTCAGGCGTGTCCAATTATCTGGTCTATCGCGGTGCGACAGCTGGCGGCGAAGGGACCGTTCCGATTGCGAAGGTGACTGGCACGACCTACATTGATGTGTCTGCCACGCCCGGCACGCTGTACTACTACACGGTAAAAGCGAACAACAGCGCTGGGATGAGCCCTGCTTCCAATGAGGCGACGGCGACTGCGGCCAGTCCGACCGCACCATCGGCGCCGCAGAACTTCATGGCCGTGTCCAGCTCTAACGGGGTAACACTAACCTGGACCGCCCCGGCCAGCAGCGGTGGGTCGAGTATCCTGGACTATACTATCTACCGTAGCTATGCCGGTGGCGCCTACTCGCTAATCGGCACCGTGCCGGCCGGCACGACGACGTACGTGGACATGAATGGAACGATTGGATACGCCTATTCCTACTACGTGGTCGCGGTCAATTCTGTCGGAGCGGGAGCTCAGCCTAGCACCCAGAGCGCGACCTACGGTACCAGCGGAGCCGCGCCCTATGATTATACCTGGGTCTACGTGCTGATCGTCATCGTCATCATCGTCATCATCCTGCTCGTCCTGTGGTGGTCAATGAGGAGCAAGAAGACGACGCCTCCGCAGAATCTCATGGCACAGTCCGGGACCGGATCCATCAGATTGACTTGGGAGATGCCTGCCAACCAACGCAGCTCATCGATCAAGAGCTATGAGGTCCTCCGTGGCACGGAATCTGGAAAGGAGACCCGGCTCACATCGGTGACCGGTCTGACCTACAATGATACGACGGCGATGCCAGGAACCCGATACTTCTACGTCGTGAAGGCGGTCTATTCGGCGGGTTACAGCAGTTCGTCGAATGAAGTGACCGGAACGGCGACAGCACCTATCAAAACGCCTTAGGAAACCTTTTCCATCATTTTTCCTTTCTCTCCGATCCAGAGCCAAAGGCATATTTCGCATATAGATTCTGACCGACGAAATAAGTGAGTGGCTTTGGTTCTCCGGCCCGATCGAGCTTTGGATAGAAATAGAACGTCAGGAGATCGAAGAGCGGTGCTTATCACTTGATCATGATAATACTCAATTGTGGCGTTCTTAAATTTTTCAAGTACATCGGTGAGCAGAACCTATTCTTTCACATAGTGGCGGTTTTGTCGCCATCTCAGCGGACCGGGGCCATGATTCTCCCTCCTTACAAACCGATGGCTAGGATTTTCCCCTGAAACAAGGCTGTCCATCCCGGTCCGCAACTTCTATCGAAGCTAACGTGAGCGACGTTGAGGGCTTTCTCTCGCCTGCGTCGCCTTACCCTCGAATCGCACAGAAGAATCGAATCTGGATCTCGGGATTATAATTGCAGCCAGCTGGTTCATTTTAATGAACAAATCGTAGGAGCTTGGATAGGTCCTTGAAAGACGAGACAATCGGCACATTATCCTAATTCTTGAGGAATTGAGAAAGGTTGAAAGGGGTTTAGGAGACAGGCGAACTATGAAGCAACGTTCCGTCTGGATGGATTCTCTAACAACGGATTGGGCTTTGCAAACACTTTTCTAATCATATCCTCCATCGGTCAGACGTGTACGTCGAGCACCCGCTGATCAAGAAGGAAGCCGTCGAGTCGCGCGACTACCAGACGAACCTGGCGCGCATCGCGAGCGGGACCTCGACGCTTCTCGTTCTCCCAACCGGAATGGGGAAGACCGTCATCGCGCTCCTCGTCATAGCTGATGTCCTCCAGAAGAAGAAGGGCAAGGTGCTCTTCCTTGCGCCGACGAAGCCGTTGGTGGAGCAGCACGCGTGCTCTTTGAACGACAAGCTCGAGGGGAAGACGGTCGGGGTCATGACGGGCGAGGTCGCGCCGGAGGAGAGGGCGCTCATCTTCCATGAGAACGACGTCATCGCCTCGACGCCGCAGGTCGTGGCGAACGACATCAGGCACGAGAACTACTCCCTGAAAGAGGTGAGCCTGATCGTCTTCGACGAGGCTCACCGCGCCGTGGGCGACTACGCCTACGTCACGATCGGCAAGGAGTACCAGGGCTTCAACGGCCTGGTGCTCGGCATGACCGCCTCGCCGGGCTCCAGTGGTGCGAAGATAAAGGAGGTCTGCGCCAACCTCGGCATCGAGAAGATCGAGGTCCGTTCGGAGTCGGACCCGGACGTCGCGAAGTACATGCACGACATCCAGATAGACCCGATCGTGGTCGAGGTGCCGCAGGAGATGAAGCGCGTCATCTTTCTCCTGAACCAGATGCATGACTCGTACCTCAAGGAGCTTATCCGGCTCGGGGTCATGGACCAGAAGCGCCCAGCGAACACGAAGTACTTGCTGGAGATCGGGCAGACGCTGCAGAGGAGACATCGCAGCGGGGAGAGGCACAGGAACCTCTTCGCGGCGATGAGCGTTCAGGCGATGGCGCTGAAGATCGGCCACGCTCTAGAGCTCGCAGAGACCCAAGGCGTGACCGCGCTCAGACTGTTCATGGAGAAGCTGCAGAACGAGGCGACATCCGACGAGGGGACGAAGGCGGCGAGGATGATCGCCAAGTCGCCTCAGTTCATCGCCGCCCTCGACCTCGTGCAAAAGATGAAGTTCGAGCATCCGAAGCTCACCCAGGTGATGACCCAGGTGTCGAGGCAGATCCACCATAACCCAGACTCGAGGGTCATGGTCTTCACCCACTACAGGGACACCTGCGACCTAGTCGCCGGGAAGCTCGCAGCCATCGACGGGGCGAGAGTGACGAAGCTCGTCGGTCAGTCGGACCACGTCGGCGAGAAGGGCCTGAAGCAGAAGGAGCAGGTCAGCGTCCTGCAGAAGTTCCGCGAAGGGGAGTACAACGTCCTCGTCGCCACGAGCGTGGGAGAGGAAGGGCTCGACGTCGCCAGCACCGACCTCGTCGTCTTCTACGAACCGGTCGCCTCGGAGATACGAACGATCCAGCGCCGGGGCAGGACGGGAAGGATGCGCTCCGGGCGCGTCGTCGTCCTGGTCACCAGCGGAACAAGGGACGAGGCTTACCTATATGCCTCGATGAACAAAGAGAGGGCGATGAAGAAGGGCATCGCCTCAATCCAGCGGCACATGCGGGTGGAAGAGGCGGTGGAAGAGCGCGAAAAGGAGAAGAAGGCGGAGAAGAAGGGGCAGACTCAGCTCTTAGACTTCTGAGTCGGGCCACGGCCGCAATCATTTTTCTAGTGACAATGCGTCTGAGGCTCCATGCAGTTCCAGGACCTCGTCGACGCGTACGACGAGATCGAGGCCAGGTCCAGCAGGCTCGAGATGACGGATATCCTGGCGAACCTGCTCAAGAAGGCAGACGCGGCGGACCTGAAGAGGATCGTCTATTTGACGCAGGGCCAGCTCTACCCCGACTTCTATCCGCAGAAGCTCGGGATGGCCGATAAGCTCCTTCTGAAGACTCTGGCCATGTCCGCGGGGATGGACGAGGACAAGATCCAGGCAATCTGGCTCAATGAGGGGGATCCGGGGCTGGTGGCCCAGATCGTATTCAAGACGAGGCGGCAGCAGACGCTCTTCAGCGAGAGGCTCACCGTCGCCCGGGTCTACTCGAACCTTGAGAGCATAGCGGAGGCGGAGGGTTCTGGCTCGCAGGACACCAAGATGAGGCTGCTCGCGGACCTCCTTAACGATTCAAGCCCGAACGAGGCGAAGTTCATCTGCCGCATCGTTTCGGGAAGGATGCGTCTGGGAGTCGCTGGCATGACGATGATCGATGCGCTCGCAGCGGCCTTCGCCACGAAGGAGGAGAGAAACGAGATCGAGCGCGCGTTCAACGTCTCCTCGGACATGGGAAAGGTCGCGGAAATCCTCGCGACGAAGGGCATGGACGCGGTCCGTGGGATGCAGGTGGAGGTCTTCTCACCTCTAAGGGCGATGCTCGCCGAACGCCTGCCCTCGCCCGAAGAGATCCTGACGAAGATGGATGGCAAGGCGGCCTTCGAGTACAAGTACGACGGCCTTAGGGTCCAGGCGCACATCAAGGACGGCAAGATCAAGCTCTACTCGCGGAGGCTGGAGGAACTCACGGGACAGTTCCCGGACGTCGCCAAGGCGCTGCTCAAGGCGTTCAAAGCGAAGTCCGTCATCGCGGAAGGAGAGTGCGTTCCCGTCGACATCAACACGGGCGAGATGCTCCCGTTCCAGGAGGTCTCCCACCGCCGGGGAAGGAAGCATGGGCTCGAGGAGGCGATCGAGGACTACCCAGTCAAGGTGTTCCTCTTCGACTGCGTTCTCAAGGACGGCGAGGATCTGACGAACTCGCCGCTGCCAGAGAGGAGGAAGGCGCTCGAATCGGCGTTCGAGAAGACCGACGAGGTCCGATTCTCTGAGATGCGATTGCTCGACGACGCCGCCAAGGCCGAGGAGTTCTTCCAAGAGGCCCTCAGGGACGGCTGCGAAGGACTGATGGCGAAGGCCGTCGGCCCGGATTCCGTCTACCGGGCGGGATCGAGGGGCTACCTCTGGATCAAGTACAAGAAGGAGTACCGCTCGGAGATGAATGACACGGTGGATCTCGTGATCGTCGGAGCTTTCGCCGGTCGCGGAAAGAGGAAGGGGGTCTACGGCGCCCTTCTCATGGCGACGTTCAACCCCGAGAGCGAGATGTTCGAGACGGTGTGCAAGCTAGGAAGCGGGTTCGACGACGCCACCCTGGCGAAGTTGCCAGAGATGCTCGAAAAGTACCGAACGAAGGAAAAGGCGCAGAGAGTGAACTCGAAAATGGAAGCGGACTTCTGGTTCGAGCCGTCGATCGTGCTCGAGGTGCTCGGCGCAGAGCTCACCGTCAGCCCGATCCACACCGCCTCGTACTCGAAGATACGCAAGGACTCTGGCCTGGCGATAAGGTTCCCCCGCTTCACCGGCCGATTCCGCGAGGACAAGGGCCCGAGGGAGGCGACGACGACTCAGGAGCTCGAGCTCATGTACTCCAAGCAGCTGAAGAAGGTCGAAGGCTAGACTGGCCAGTCCCGTCCTCGCGCCAGACAAGAGATGAAAAGGTTTATAGTCGGGCCTATTATAGAGGCCGAGCATGGAGATTCAGCTCGTCGAGAAGGACAAGGATTCCATCAAGATCCTGATCAAGGACGCAGATATGACCTTGATCTCACCCCTGGTCAATGAGCTCCTGGAGGACGAGCAGGTCGTAGAGGTGAAATACACCGCGGCGCACCCCGAGCTCGACGTTCCGACGTTGTACGTAAAGGTGAGCTCGGGAAAGCCGCAGACCGCGCTCAAGCGCGCGGCGAAGTCCCTCTCCAACACCTTCAAGGAGACCAGGGAGAAGCTGGCCAAGGAACTGAAGTGAGCCATGCCCAGGGAGAGCGAGGGTCCTGAGAGGGCCATCGGCCTGGAGATCTTCTACACCGACGGCGATGGCACCGGCGGCGTCCTCAAGCGCAGCATCGACGATTTCGTGGTCAAGGAGGTTTCGTCGTTTCCGCCGCGCGACGAGGCCGGTGGATACGCGATCGCGACGGTCACTTCGCGCAACTGGGAGACGAATCGACTGGTCAGGCAGCTGGCCCGTTCGCTCGGAGTGAGCCGGAACCGCATCACGTTCGCGGGAACGAAGGACAAACGCGGGGTCACCTCGCAGTTGATGTCGTTCGAGGCGACGGTGGACCAGGTCCGTTCCGTCTCGATCTCCGACGTCAAGATCTCAGACGCCTATCCGTCGAAAAAGCACATCACCATCGGAGACCTGGTCGGCAACTCGTTCCAGGTCTGGATCAGGGCATGCCGCCTTCGGGACACGGCACTGAAGACTGAGATCGACAGCTCGGTCTGGCAGCTCAACATCCTTGGAGGGTTCCCCAACTTCTTCGGGGTGCAGCGCTTCGGTTCGCTCCGCCCCATCACTCACGTCGTTGGCATGCACATCGTGCGCGGGGACTTCGAGGAAGCCTGTCTCGCGTATGTCGGAAGGCCGGAGGAAGGAGAGAACCCGCAGACCAAGGAAGCGAGGTCGTACGTCGACCGGACGAAGGACTATGAGGGCGCTCTGCCCCTCTTCCCGAAAGTGCTGACCTTCGAGAGGATGATCCTGGGCTACCTGGCGAGGAACCCCGAAGACTACGCCGGAGCGATCGGCGTCCTTCCACCGAACCTGCAGATGATGTTCGTCCACGCCTACCAGTCGTACATCTTCAACCGGGTCCTGAGCGAAAGGATCAGGCGAGGCCTTCCGCTTGACCGCCCGAGCATCGGGGACGTCGTCATGCCCACCGGCAAGGACGGAGTGCCGGACCATGAGAAGCAGATCCCGGTGACAGGCCCTAACCTCGACCTGGTCGAAGGCCAGGTCAGGAACGGAAGGGCATGGCTGAGCGGCGCACTGTTCGGGTCAGAGAGCTTGCTCGCCGAAGGAGAGCCGGGAGAGATCGAGAGGAAGATCCTCAGCGAAGAGAACGTGCACTCCTCCGATTTCATCGTCCCGAGATTGACCAGATGCTCCTCGAGGGGAAGCAGACGGGAGCTCGTGGCGAAGTTCGAGGACTTCTCGAGGAGCGTTGAGGGAGAGGACGCGTTCTTCACGTTCAGGCTGGGGAGGGGTTGCTATGCCACCTCGTTCCTGCGCGAGATCACCAAGCTCGATCAGATTCTTGCTGATAGGACATCGCACGACGCCTCGACCGAGCGTTCCGAAGAGGACTAGAGCCTGCTCCAATCTCTCGATTCAGGGGATTCCTCCTCGCCAGCAGCATCGTTGTCGCCTTCCGCCCGCGCCTTCCTCGGGGCCGGACCGGTCCCAAGCGCAGACTTGCATCTCGGGCACGCCCCGGACGAGGTGCACTCGCTGCAGAGCACTGCTCCGCACGAACCGCACTTCGTCACCGCGAGTCCGCCGTGGAATAGGCACCGCCTTCCCTTCAGGTCCGGCATCGCCGCCGCTTCCTCGGCCTGTGCCTCAGGCTTCTTCGCCCGGTGGGGCTTGACGTAGAGCTCTGGCGCGTCGTAGGGCGACGGCTTTCTCGCTCTCGGTTCGGCGCGGGCGCCGCGCTCCGTGGCCCGCTCCACTAGGTCCTTCGTCACGCCCTCCGGTTCCTCCTCGAGCCCGACCGGCTCTTGCTCCACTTCCAGCTCCTTAACCCTGACCTGCTTTCCCCTGCGCCCGGTCCCCTTGAACGACTGCACCATAGTCGTGAGCTTCCTGGCCCTGTACAGTCCTATGCCGAGGCTCTCCATCAGTCCGACCGTCGAGCGCTTCTCCTCCGGCAGCTGGAGCGCCGCGCGCAGCATCCTCTCCGTCTCCTCGTCGGGCGCGACCGTCTTGAACTCCATCTCATTGACGCGCTCGATGTAGGCATGGACCTTCTTCGCCACGACCACGTCCTTCTCGGGGAGGTTCATCATGACGTCGGCGAGACGCAGACCGTGCCTCGCGACCGACGGATTGCGGTACGCCGCGAGCAGCACCCTGCGCGACATATCCTCGTACTCCGCGAACTCCGACGGGCTCATCGCGTTGACGTCCACCGGCTCCGGAGCAGCGAGGTAGTCGAAGACCTCGTCCAGAGCGGAGTAGGGTATCTGGCACTCGCGGAACGCGTCCTCCTTCGTGACCTCCGCGCCCGAACGGTACTCCGCCTCGAGCACCTTCATGGCGCAGGCCACGACGTCCGCCTCGTGCAGCTTGCGGTCGGCGATGCGCCTGCCCTCAGCGGGCGACTCCATCGACGGGTTGATCTCCAGCGCCTTGTCGAACGCCCTCTTCGCCAGATCGTAGGAGCCGAAGTTGAGCAGGATCATCCCTTTGCCGTTCCAGGCGAACGGATCCTGCGGGTCGATGCCGATGGCGCTATCGTAGCACTTCAGCGCCTCCTCCTCCTTGCCCATCTTCTCCATCAGGCTCGCCCGCACCATCCAGGCCTTCTGGTTCCGCGGGTCGATCTTGAGGGAGCGCTCGATCGCCGATGCGGCGTTATCCACGTCACCGATGCCAGAGTACGCTCCGGCCGCCCGAGCCCAGAGCTGGGCGTCCGAGTCGTCGAGCGAGAGCGCTTTCAGGTACGCCTCAAGGGCGTCCGGCACACGGCCGAGCTCCTCTAGCGCCCTGCCCTTCGACTTGTAGACCGCGGCGTCGTCGCCGAGGTAGTCGATCGCCCTGTTGAAGCATCCGACCGCGTCCTCGTACCGGCCGAGCTTGAGCAGCGCGGTGCCCTTGTACTTCCAGGTCTGGCCGTCGCGCTTGTCCAGCTCCAGCGCCTTGTCGAACGCTACCACCGCCTCGTCCATCCGCTCCAGTGAGGCGAGGGCCCGCCCATGGTCGGCATGGAACTGGGCCGTGTCCGGCGCCATCAGGGTGCACTTCTCGAACGCCTCGAGCGCTTCCTGGTACGAGTGCATCAGGAGCAGAGCGCGTCCCTTGTTGTCGAGCGTCCTCGGATCATCGGGATCGAGGCGGTGAGCCTCCTCGAAGCTCTCCACCGCCTGACCGTACCGGCCGAGAGAGATCAACGCCAGCCCCTTCTTGTTCCACAGCACCCGATCGCCTTCGTCCAGAGCGATCGCCGCCTCGTACTCCGCGAGCGCGCCCTCCGTCTTGCCAAGCTTCTCCAGCGCGGCCGCCATGTCGATGTGCGCGCTGCGATTCCCGGGCTGCAGCTTGGTAATCGCGTCCGTCACCTCCACGACCTTCTCGAAGTCGCCCTTCTGCTGCTCCAGCGACTTCTTCAGCTCAAGGACGTTGAGGTTCTCCGGCTCGACCTCTAGCGCGCGGTCGAAGCAGCGCTCCGCCTCGTCAAGATCGTTCGTCTTCTGCGCCGAGATGCCCCGGTCGATCCACGCCCTGACGTTCTTCGGGTCGAGCTTGATGATCTTCTCCGCTACCTTCATCACATCGTCGTGGCGCTCCAGCGGCTTGAGCGAGTCCTTCTTCGCCTACAGCACCTAGATGTCCTTCAGGCCGAGATCGAGCGCCCTGTCATACGCCCCGATCGCCTCGTCGTGCCGCTCGAGCACCGCGAGCACCTTCCCGCGCCTCAAGTGAACGAAAGAGTTGTCCTGGTCGAGCGATAGCGCCATGTCATAGCTCTTGAGCGCCTCCTCGTGCCGCTCCAGCAGCTCGAGCGCCACGCCCTTGGAGGTCCAGAGGTTCTTGTCCGTCGAGTCCATGCCGAGCGCCTCGTCGTAGCAGGCGACCGCCTCCTCGCAGCGCTTCGATGCCTCTAGGGCGAG
>JBEKAR010000028.1:0-14841 GCA_050015815.1 Methanomassiliicoccales archaeon
GCCTTGAGCTCGTCCCTGATGTACGGCTTCTGCTTGACGACGCTTCCGACGAACTTGCCCATGTTATACAACTTGGTGCAGAACTTTCGTCCGTGCACCACGTCCTTCTCGCGGAACGCATTGTCCTCTCCGAGAGCGCAGGTGCAGGCGTAGTAGCGCATCGCATCCGCGCCGTACTCCTTCAGTATCGGCGTCGGATCGATGACGTTGTTCAGTGAGGTGTGCATCGGCGTCCCGTCCGGCGCCATGATGAATCCATGGATCATGATGTCGTTCCAGGGTCTTTGTCCGGTGAGAAGATGCTCTCTGAGGATGGTGTAGAATGCCCAGGTCCGGATGATGTCGTGCGACTGGGGTCGGAGCGACATCGGGTACATCTTCTGGAACTTCTTCTCGTCGCGCATCCAGAAAGTGTTGTAGAGCGGTGAGACGGAGGAATCCATCCAGGTGTCGAAAACGTCCTGACAAGCTAGGAGGTCGCCCCCGCACTTGGGGCACTGGTCGACCGGAGGCTCGACGACTGTGGGGTCGATGTAGCAGTCCTCTTCTTTCGCCGGGACGACCTCGCCACAGGCGGTGCACTCCCAGACTGGTATCGGGGTGGCGAAGTACCTTTGTCTGGACAGCACCCAGTCCCACTCGAGCGAATCGACCCAGTCCTGCAACCTGACCTTCATGAACTCGGGGAACCAGTGGAGCTCCTCCGCCACGCGCAGCACATCCTCCTTGTATTGCAGAGTCTTTAAGAACCACTGCGGTCTCGAAAGGTACTCGATCGGCTCGTGGCAGCGCCAGCAGACGGAGACGCTCTGAGGAAGCTCCTCCTGCTTGACCAGGATCCCTTGTTCCTTCAGGTCCTCGATGACCTTCGCCCTCGCCTCCTTGACCCTGAGACCCGCGTACTTGCCTGCCCATTCGGTCATTCTACCCTGCTCGTCGATCGCGTCCTCGAGCCGGAGGTTGTGCTTCCTCACCCACTCCAGGTCGTCCTTGTCGCCGATCGTGCAGATCATCACGATGCCAGTGCCGAACGCGGGATCGACCTTCGCGTCGGCGATGATCCTGACCACCCTGCCGTAGAGAGGTACGACGACCTCTTTCCCAACCAGGTCCTGGTGGGACGCGTCCTCGGGATGCACAGCGATGAGCTGGCAGGTGCTGAGCAGCTCCGGCCTCGTAGTCGCGATGAGCACGTCGCCCTGACCATCCTTTCGGGCGAATTTGATGAAGTTGAGCTTGGTGACGTTTTCCGCGTGCTCCACCTCGGCATCGGCGAGGGCGGTGATGCAGCGGGGACACCAGTTCACTGGCGCCGTGCCCTTGTAGACGAGACCCTTCTTGAGCATGCGCAGGAAGCTGATCTGCGTGATCCTGCGATACTGCGGCATGTCCGTCTGGTAGTAGATGGATTCGTCCATACTGGTCCCGAGGACCTCGAACTGGTGAGTCATCTCGGCGATGAACGACTGGGCGAACTCGGAGCAGAGTTTGATGTACTCCTGGCGCGGGATGGAGAGCTTAGTGATGTTGTGCTTCTTCTCGACCTTGACCTCGGTCGGGGTTCCGTTCACGTCGAAGCACAGCGGGAAGAAGACGTTCCACCCCCTCTGTCGGTGATAGCGCGCGGCGAAGTCAATCATCGAGTAGCCGGTCGCATGGCCTAGATGCAGTGAGCCGGAAGTGTAGCGCGGGGGATTGTCGATGCTGTAGACCGGGGCGCTCGAATAGGGGTCGAAGCGGTGTATCTTCCACTCCTTCCACTTCGCCTGCCACTTGGACTCCGAGACCGACGGGTCGTACGACATGGACGGGATGGGAAAAGGGTGGATGGGATAAAAGGGTTGGCCCGCTGGAAGGATCAGTCGGGCTCCCTGCGGTTGCGCTTCTTCTTGTCGACGCGCTCCTCTTTCATCTCTATTACCCGGCCCTGCAGCACATCCATCAGGTTCATGGTCGCCTCGTCGAGGCTCCAGTTCACCGCGCTGGCGAAGAACGTTCCGTGCGCCGTAAAGAGCCTCGCGTTCAGGCTGTACTTGGCGTTGTTGCCGTTGCCGTGGTACTTCGTCACGTGCATAGTAAAGAGCATCGGCTTGGTGACCTTCCCCACCTTCGCGAGACCGCCCTGTATCTCCTTTTCCATGACGTCGAGGGTGTAGCGGTCCTCGGCCTCCAGGCCGGTGATCTGCGTATACACGAAGTCACGCTTGCCGTAGGAGGCAAGCAGCTGGATGATGTCGTAGGTCGTGACGACTCCCACCAGCTTGTCCTTCTCGACGACTGGGAGGGTCGAGATGTCGGTGCTCACCATCTCGTCGACCGCGTCGGAGAGCAGCTTGTTCGGTTCGATGGTCTTGACCGCCTCGATCTCTAGCGAGCCGACCTCTAATTCGACCGGGTCGCTAATCCCGACCGCCTCACCCCTCGTCTCCCTCCTCGAGGTCGAGGACCAGGAGTAGTTCACGATGTCCTTGATGCCGACGATCCCTGTGAGCGTTCCGTCCTTGTCCGTCACCGGCAGCGTTCGGACGTCTAGGTTCCTCATGATCTCCAGTGCCGTCTTCACCGTGTCAGACTCCTTGACCGTCTGGACGTTCGTCGTCATGATGTCCAGCACTCTCATGTTGCGCAGGTCCTTGATCTTCGGCACGAGGGAGACCATCGAGTTTCGTGAGATCAATCCGACGATGTTCTTGTTCTTCATCACCGTCATCTGTCGGTAGCCAGTTGAGATGAATTCTTCCGCGACGCGGGTGACCGGCGAGGCGGTCGTGATCGACGGCGGCAGGTCCATCACCGACTTGACCTTCATCCCCGTGACTAGGTTCTTGCGGCGGACGATCGTCCCGAAGCTGAACACTCCCACGAGCTTCTTGCACTTCTCGGTGACAGGTATCTCGTGGACGTCCAAGGTCCTCATCTTCGCTATCGCCTCGCTCACCGCCATCTCGGCGTCCACGCAGTCGAACTTCTCGTCGACCAGGTCCGCGATGTTGATCGCGTCAATCTGCGAGCGGATCACTTCTCTCCTCTTCACTGCCTCAATCGTCTCTCCGACCATGTGTTCACATCTCCTTTTCTGTCGTTTCTCGTGATATGGATCTAGATCCTCTACGGCCTGGGTCGACTACCTCTTCAGGTCAGCGAACTCGATCTCATGCGAGAGGAGCGCGCTCAGCTTGGGCAGCAGCTCGTCCGTCCTTACCCTGACCTGCTCGGTCGTGTCCCGGTCCCTCAGCGTCACGGTGCTCTGCTCGACCGAGGTGTAGTCAACCGTCACGCAGTACGGCGTTCCGACCTCGTCCATGCGTGCGTACCTACGGCCGATGGACCCCGAATCGTCATAGCTCGTGTCCACGCCTTTGGAGCGGAGCTGGGCGTCGATCGACGCGGCGATCTTCACCAGCTCGTCCTTCCCCATCAGGGGGAAGACACCGACCTTGATCGGCGCGGACACGTTCGTCAGTCGGAGCACCAGGTATTTGCCTTCTTTGTCCTCCCTCTCCGTATAGGCGTGTTCCAGGCAAGTGTACAGTATGCGGTCTAGACCATGCGAGGGTTCTATCACGTGCGGGATGACCTTCTCGCCGGTCACCTTCTCCCTCGCCTTGCTTACCTCGAAGCAATTGCGGGCGACCCTAATCGTCTCGCCGTCGACGACCACTTCGACGCCCTGATCGCAGACCGTCGATACGTTGATGGTCTCGAGCGCTTTGCCGACGGAAGAGGCCTTGGCCTTGTAGAGAGGCCCGAGGGCATCGTACTTTGGCTTGATGACCTCCCTCTCCACCTCGGTTGGCGTCTCGTAACGTCTGAACGCGGTGAGGTCCGCCTTGGAGTACTCGATGTGCCTGGACAGGTCCCAACAGCCCCGGTCCGCGACACCCACTATCTCGGTCCAGCCAAATGAGAGGAGCGCCTCCGCATCCCAACAGTCGGCGGCATAATGGGCCATCTCGTTTTTCAGATGCTGGCGGAAGTGCAGTCTTTCCGGGTCGACACCGACCGAGACCAGGAAGCGCTGGGTGAACCAGAGGAAGTATGCTAGCGTCTCGTTGGCGATGACGTGTCGTTTCACCGCCTCATCCAACGATATCTCGATCTCCTTGTCGCCGGGGTCGTTCGGAACGAGACTGAGCATGTCCCTCTTGACCGCGTCATAGCGCGGCCAGGTCTTGTCCTTCGGGTCGATGAAGAGCTCTGCCTCCATCATGTTGAACTCGCGCAGGCGGATCACTCCCTGCCTCGGCGAGATCTCGTTTCGGTAGCCCCTGCCGACCTGGATCACGCCGAAGGGAAGGCGCTCGCGATTGTAGCGGTACAGCGAAGAGAAGTTGACGAATATGCCCTGAGCCGTCTCGGGCCGCATGAAGCCGGTCCTGCCTGCCGAGCCAGGACCAATGATCGTCTTGAACATGAGGTTGAAATCCTCCGCCTTGGAGAGCTTCCCGCCGCAGTCTGGGCAAAGGACGTCGTGAAGCGCGATCTGCTCGTCGATCTCGGTGAGGCTAAGCACGCCCGGGTTCGGATGTACATCCTTCAGGAGATGGTCCGCTCGGAAAGGTGTCTTGCATGCGGTGCAGGTTACGAGTTTGTCGGCGAACTGGTCCACGTGGCCGGACGCCTTGAACACGGCCTCGGGTCCGATCGTGTCGGAATCTATCTCGGTGAAGCCCTCCCCGAGCACGTAGGCCCTGCGCCAGGCATTCACTATATTGTTCTTCATCGCCGTGCCAAGGGGCCCATAGTCGTATAGCCCCGCCACTCCGCCGTAGATCTCGTAGGCTGGCCAGATGAACCCCCTGCGCTTGCAAAGGGACAGGATGTCGGCCGAGTTCATCACTTTTCACCGCAGAGGACCGATATGACGTCCAGGTCGTAGATCATCGCCAGGAGGTTGTCCTTCGAGTCCCTCACCGGCAACTGCCCGAAGTCGTTCTTCCTCATAATCCTTGCCGCTTCGGAGACCGACGTCTTCCGGAAGACCGTCACCGGTGTCTTGACCATGATATCCTTAACGGGAACGCCTGGCAGCTCGATCTTCGAGACCTCGTACCAGAGCTTCATGACGTTGCGCATGCCCTCCCAGCTCCACTCGTCCTCGTCTTGTCCGAGTCCGAGGTCGGCGACCGCCACCGACCCGTTCACGAACGAGCTGTTGAAGATGTCGCGGTCGGTCAAGATGCCCACCAGGCGACCGTTATCGTCCAGTACCGGTAGCGCGTTCGCGCGGCTGACCTTCAGCGTCACGAGCGCCACTGCCAACGGGGCGTCCTCGAACACCGGGACGCAGGTCGACTTGATGACTGACTCGACCGGGCTGGCGAAATTGCGGTGCTCCACCACCCCAAGCAGGTCGGTCGGTGTGATGATGCCCATCAGCCGGTTCTTGTCCACAACCGAAAGGTGATGGATTTTGTTCCCGCAGAAGATGTTGGCAGCCTTCTCAACCGGGTCCTTCGCACTGATTGTCGGTGGATCGCGTGCCATCAACATGGCGAGCTGGTCCTCGTCAGGCTTGTTGAAGATGTCCTGCCGGGTGATCATTCCAGTGAGCGAACCGTCGCTCCGCTTGACGACCGGAAGCCCGGTGAGATTGTGCTTGATCATGATGCGCAGCACTTCATTCCTACTGCCGGGAACCTGCGCGACGATCGGGTTAGGTGTCATCACCTCGCCGACGTTGGTCATTGTCCATCCCTCTTTGACGCTCTGACGACCAGAACGGGGCATTCGGCGAACCTCACCACGCGCTCGGCGGTGCTGCCGAGCAGGAGCTTCGATATCCCGGTTCGGCCCAGAGTGCCCATTACGATGAGGTCGAAATCCTTCGATTCGTCCGCGATCTTGCGCGATGGCGCGCCCTCCTCGATCTTCGTGTTGACCTTGACGCCCATTTCTTGACCGAGCTTGCGGACGTACTCCACCGCCTCCTTTCCTTCTTTCTCCAGCAGGGTGTAGACGCTGACGATGGTCGAGTCCATGGGGAAGTTGATGAACGAGGTCTGGTCGACGACGTAGAGGGCTGTGACCTCACCTCCGGTGAGCTTGGCAATCTCTAGGCCCCTGGCGATCGCCTGCTTCGTGTACTCGCTTCCGTCGGTCGGTATCAGTATCTTCTTGAAGGGCGTCATCCCGTTCCTCTCCATGTCTTGCTCCCCATGCAAACCATGATCGGGTCAGCCGAGCTGCCCCGCAACAACAGGTCGACGGCGGGGTCGCCGCCCCAGGACCTGGTGACCATGAAGTCACATGGCTTGCCAGATTCAATACTTATGGAGTCCTTTTCATTTAATAACTTGCGACCGTTGACGGTGGCCATATCCAACACAGGCCTGACGTCCTTCACGCCTTGAAGCCTGAGGATTCGCGCCGCGAACTCCATCTCCACCAGCATGTCAGGCAATCCCAACATCGCGTTGTCGGTTCCTATTGCGACCGTCGCCCCTTCCTCTAGCATCGTGGCGATGGGAGGGATCCGGCCGAAGTATAGATTGGACCTCGGGCACACCACGATCGGGATCTTCTCATCCGCGCATGCCTCGATGTCATTCGCGGTGGCCGTTGTCATATGAACGATGAAGGATGGCTTCAGGTCCAGCACCTTTCCGATGTCCTCTCTGATCCTTTCGGAAGCGTGAATCGCGAACTTCTTGCCCTTCTTCCGGGTGTGCTTGGCTAGGTCGGATAGCGTCGAGTAGTCCCAGTCGGAGATGCTTGAGACGCCTATGCCATCCCCGATGCTGAGGATCGCATTAATCTCGGCTATCCTGAAGTCGAGGCCGAGCGGTCTTCCCAGGATATGCGCCTCTGGCGCCCCCTTCACCTCGGAGAACAGCTTCGCTCCGTCCTTGCCACCTTCCCGGAAGTCGATGTAGCTCGAGACCCCCCTGGAGCGCATGAAGTTGCCTAGGCGGACAAGGGAGCGGGCCAGCACCTCCGGTTCGGCTTTCCTCAGCACGCGGTGCTTCAACCCCTCGGGCGGCGCGACTAGCTGCTCGAGGGTCATCTTCAGGTCGACCGGGACGATCGCGTCGAGAAGATGCGTATGGGCGTCCACCAGGGTCGGGGTTATGATGCCCTCTGCCACTGAGGACCTGGCCTTGCCCTCGCCAATCTCGACCACCTTGCCGCCCTCGAACCTGACGTAGCCCTCGACGAAGCCGCCGCGGGTCAGGAGCCTACCTGAGGCGCAGCGCATGGTGGAATGCATGAAGGCTTAGATATTTCAAGATGCCACCCCCACGCGTTCCAAAGGATTTTATAAGGCCCCCAGCT
Source organism: Methanomassiliicoccales archaeon (assembly GCA_050015815.1). Classification (GTDB taxonomy): domain Archaea; phylum Thermoplasmatota; class Thermoplasmata; order Methanomassiliicoccales; family UBA472; genus JAJRAL01. Next base: position 7,276 of record JBEKAR010000028.1, read on the forward strand.
TCCCGGTGGAAAGGTCGTCGTATCATGGTTGCCAAGGTGAAGGCCGAAGAGTGCGTAGGATGCGGAGCTTGTGAGGGCGCTTGCCCGAACGGGGCGATCAAGGTCGAAGACATCGCGCTAGTTTCCGAATCCGAGTGCGTCGACTGCGGCAGCTGCGTCGACGAGTGTCCCAACTCGGCGATTAGCGTCGACAAGTGAATGACGAACGAAACGAGGGGCGATCAGCCCCTTCTCCATCGCATTTCGTGTCAAGCATCACCCTATATTAGGTGACAATAATGCGCGGTGTCGATGCGCGACGCATCACGCCCAGTACGCCTTCTGGATGAACCTGTGGGCGCTGTTCGCCGCCGTCGCCCCCTCCCCGCAGGCGATGACGATCTGCTTGTACTTCCCTGGATAAGCAGCGATATCGCCGCAGGCGAAGACACCCTTCCTTGAGGTCTTCATCTCCGAGTCGACGGTGACCATGCCATTCTCGACATTGGCACCCCAGACCGCGGCATCCTCCTGCTCCAGGGCGAAGCCGATGTTGATGATGACCATGTCAGTGGGCAGCTCCTCCATCGTCGGGGGGTTCAGCGTCTTGATGACCACGCTCTCAACTTTGTCCTCTCCTTTGATCTCAACGAGTTCCGAGCAAAGGTACGTCTTGACCCGTGAGGGTTCGAGGCGTTCGACGAAACATGCGTCGGCCCGGAATGTCTCCCGGCGGTGCACCAGGCAAACGTCGGCGACCTCGCATGCCATGAGCGCCATCTCGAGAGCGCTGTTGCCGCCTCCGACGAAAACTATCCTCTTGCCACGCAGTTCGCTCTTGTCTGGCATCTTATAGAAGACGCCCTTATTCGCAAGTCTATCCTCTCCCTTCACGCCGAGCTTCTTCGGTTCGTTCTGGCCTGCGCCAGTGGAGACGATCACGGCCTTGCAGGTGTACGAGCCTTTATCGGTTTCGACCCTCAGCCCCTCGCCCTCGTCCCTGAGCGACACCACGCGCTCCCCGCTCCGGATTTCGCATCCTGCGGCCAGGGCATGTGCGATGAGCCGACCGGCCAGCTCCCTACCTTCGAGGTTCTCGATGCCCGGATAGTTCGCGATGCCCTTGCCAGGGTAGATGCTCATCGGTTGCCCACCTGGTTCCTCGGCCTCGATGATCGTCGCCTTGAGCTTGCGCATCGCCGCGTAGATCCCGGCGGTCAGTCCAGCAGGCCCCGCGCCGAGTATGATGAGATCATAGTCCATCGGCGAATGTACAGAGCTGAAGGCTTTAAACGTTCTCACTGGCTCGATGTGGGCCGATGTGACCTGGGGCAAACGATTTCTCCTTCAGGTTCCATCGCGATTATCGATAGCATGTCAATCAGGGCCTTCATCGCTGTCGACATCTCGCCAACGAGAGAACTCTTGTCTTTCCACGCCGCCCTGGACGCCGTCGGAAAAGGCCTGAAGACGGTCGGCGAGGATTCAACCCACGTTACCTTGAAGTTCCTCGGCGAGGTCGGTGAGGACAGGCTACCCTCGATCGAGGAGTGCATGAAGGCGGCCGCGGTAGACGTGAGGCCCTTCGAAGTTGTTGTCAAGGGAGCCGGAGTCTTCCCCTCGCGAAGCAAGGCAAGGGTCGTCTGGGCGGGGTTGGAAGGCGCGGAGCCGATGGCGCTTATGGTCGCTCGCCTCGAGGACTGCCTGGAACTTCTTGGGTTCCCGAAGGAAGGTAGGGACTTCATGCCTCATCTCACGCTCGCCAGGGTCAAGGACCCGCGGGTGTCGTCGCGGGCGGCCGCTATCGCCGACGGCCTCAAGGAGGTCGAGTTCGGTAGACAGCTCGTGAGCGAGATTCTCCTCAAGAAGAGCGTGCTGAGCTCGAGAGGTCCGACCTACTCGAATGTGCTGAGCGTGTCGCTAGTCTAGCTTTCCTCGCCCTCGTAAAGGGCGAAGCTCTCCTGCTTGATCAGCTCCGAGGGCGGGTGCTCCTTGACGAAATCGGTGCTGTAGTGGCCGGACTTGAAGGCTTGGGTCCTCACCACAAGACGGTGATAGGGGATGGTCGTCTTCAGACCGGTCAGGGTGAACCTATCGAGCGCATCCCTCGCCTTGACGAGCGTTTCATTCCTCTCCTTGCTCCACACTATTAGCTTGGCGAGCAGCGAGTCGTATTCGGTCGGGACGACGTATCCCTCGTACGCATGTGAGTCGACCCTGATCCCTTCTCCGGTTGGCTCGATATACTTGTCGATGCGTCCAGGTGACGGAAAGAAGTTGTTGAACGGGTTCTCTGCGTTGACGCGGAACTCCATCGCAGCGCCGTGGGGCTTGGCCGACCTGAGCTCGTCGCCCACCTCCCGGTCCGTCGCTATCTTCAACTGTTCCTCGACCAAGTCCAGGCCAGTGACCATCTCGGTGATGGGGTGCTCGACCTGGATGCGCGTGTTCGCCTCCATGAAGAAGAGCTCCCCTTCCTGGCTCATCAGGAACTCGAAGGTGCATAGCGACTCGTAGCCCGCCTTCTCCAGCGCGTTTTCGATTCGCGGAAAGATGTCCCGCCTCATCTGTTCCGTCACGGAGCAAGACGGCGTCTCCTCGACCAGCTTCTGGTTGCGGCGCTGGATCGAACACTCCCTTTCGCCGAGGCAGTAGCCGTTGCCCTTGCTGTCCCCCACCATCTGGAATTCGATGTGGTGCGGCTTGACCACCCTGCGTTCCATGAAGATGTCGGGATCGTTGAAGGCTTTCTTCGCTTCCGTCTGCGCGGACTCGAACGCTTCCTCCATCTCCTCCGGCCTCTCAACCACCCGCATCCCCCTGCCACCGCCCCCTCCGGCGGCCTTGAGCATTATCGGGTAGCCGATGCGCTGCGCCTCGCGGACCGCCTCATCGACCCCGCTAAGCGGCTTGAGTGTTCCTGGGGTGGTGTGCACGCCGAGCTTCTCCATGAACTCCCTTGCGGCGAGCTTGTCGCCGAGCAATGCCATCGCCTTCTCGCTCGGGCCGATGAACGTTATCCCCTCCTCGTCACATCGTCGTGGGAACTCCGCCTTCTCCGAGAGCAAGCCGTATCCAGGGTGGATTGCGTCGACGCTCATCCTCTTCGCCACGTCGATGATGGCATCAATGTCCAGGTAGCCGATAATCGGCTTGTCGCTCTGGAGCAGGACGGCCTTGTCGGCGAGGTGCACATGCTTGCAGTATTGGTCGGCCTCGGTGTATATCGCGACGGTTGGGACGCTAAGGCGCTTGCACGACCGGATCACCCGTATGGCAATCTCACCTCGGTTCGCTATCAGCAGCCTCTTGAACAAGTCTTGACCTCCGCCCTGGGACGGTGTAGCATGGTACGGCTTCTCCGGGTATCATTGGCACTGCGTTTAAGCTTTTCAGTATCCCGACGCGTAATGCTACGAGTAACCCGCCCGGATATCACTCTAGCATACGAAATCCGCACCGATAACATGTCGGTGAGGCTGAAGAGGATAAGGGGCGACGAGCGGGCGGGGATCGAAGGGATGCCGCTGCAGCTCATGATCATCGTCCTCGTCGCCGGAGTGAGCATGGCCATCATCCTGGGGTGGACGAGCGGTCTAGGTGCGCCCCAGACGATCGCGAGTGTTACATCGGACCCGAGCGAAATTGAGGTCTCGGACGGAAACGGCGACGGACTTTTCTCGGCTGACGGTCTGTGTATCGACATCCATGTGGCAGACAGCGAGGGCAAGCCGGTCGAGGATGCGACGGTGATACTGGAGGGTGGCTGCGCCTTGACTCCTGACGGAGGGACGCCGCACGCGACGACCGATTCGAAAGGCGCGGCGAGTTTCTCGTCTCTGACAGTAGAGAAATATGGCAGCTCGGTCGGTTTCATCACGGTCACCGTGGTCAAGAGCAACTGCGTCTCGACGGCATCGCTGACCATCCCTGTGATCGTGGGGTGAGCCGATGAGATTGGACCGAAGAGGAATCGAGGGGATGCCCCTGAAGCTACTACTCACCTCCCTCCTGATCTCGCTGACGCTGCCTACTGTGCTTGGGACGTTGCAGGGCTACGACAGAGCGATGAAGGTGGAGGAGCTCAAGGGCGCCGTCCAGAAGATACGTTCCGCAGCTCTATCCGCGTACCTGGCGGGGCCAGGGAATGTGCGGACGGTCCTAATCGATTTCGACAGCGCGGGAAGGGGAGAGCAGGCAAGCATCACGCTCGGCGGAAGGCCTGGAACGACCAACTCGACAGTCATCCGCTACTTCATTCAAGGTTCGGAGATGGGCTCGGTCTTCATGCTCGAACCGAAGGTCAGTATTGTGCCGGAGGACGGCGATCAATTGAGGATCAAAGGGTCGCACATCGATCTGAGGCTCGAATGCGTCAATAAAGGAGGTACGATGTACCTGTCGGCGGGGCTGGTGGCGTGCCAGAGTTCCTGATGTCGAGGACGATGCTCGCCGTGGTGGGGGTTATCGTGGTCGGCCTCGCGGTTGGCGGTATCTCCGCGCTCGATGCGGGAAACGCGGTCTCGTTAGAGCAACAGGTCGCCGACAGCCTTGCCGGGGAGATAACGAAGGTTGCGTCAAGCGGCGGTTGCATGATGTTCGTGCTTCGAGTGGACGACTTTCTCCCGGTCGGAGATTGGTCCATCGAGTTGACGAATGACACTATCACGACGATCCACTCTGGTATGCGATGTTACGCCATGACTGGATGTTCGGTGGTGATTGACGGCGGCACACGAACGGCTGTCTCGCACGGATCCATCATCGTCACGTGTCCGAGCGACAGGCGGACAGCGGCGATAGTATATGTCGTGAACGTCGACGATATTCGCTTGACCGCCCCGACGAACTTCTTGCAATCCTGCAAGTCGTTGTAGATGTAGAAAGAGGCTCTGGCGGCACCGTTCAATCCTCTGGAAAGGAAGAACGGGTGGGCGCAGTGCATCCCCGAGCGTATCATCACTCCCGCCATGTCGTCGAGGATCATCGCGATGTCGTGCGAGCTCATGCCCGAAAGATTGAAGCAGAAGACCCCTCCTCTGAGCTCTGGGTCGTACGGTCCGACCAGACCGAGCCCGGGCAGGTCGGCGAGTTCTCTCGTGACGAAACGGTTCAGGTCCAAGTCGTGTTCTGCCACCTCGTCCATCCCGATTGCCGCCAAGTACTCTAATGCCACACCAGTTCCTATTATCCCGGGATAGTTCTGCAATCCACCTTCGAACCGGTCTGGTGGTTCGAGCATCTCCGCCTTCTCGAATGTCGACGTGGCGACGGAACCTCCTCCGGTCACCAGCGGTTCTAGGCATTTGAGCAGCTCGAGCCTACCGTACAGGGCTCCAACCCCCGAAGGGCCGAGCATCTTGTGTGCCGATATCGCGTAGAAGTCCGCATCCAACCGCTTGACGTCGACCTTGATGTGAGGGGCTGACTGTGCCCCATCGAACATTACCAGCGCTCCGCGGTCATGAGCGACTTCCGCAACTTCCTTCGCCGGGATTGAGGTGCCGGTGACGTTATTGACATGGACCATGCTGACGACCTTGACGCTCTTCGTCATCCTCTCCTTGAACTCCTCGATCGAAAACACGCCCTTGCGTGAGGAGGGAACGTAGCTCCGTTTGATCCCCACCGACGATTCCAGCTGCTGCCAAGGCGTCAGGTTGCTGTTGTGCTCGAAGTCCGTGGTGAGCACCTCGTCGTCTTTGCCCAGCCCGAGACCTTTGGCTACGAGGTTGATCGCTTCGGTGCAGTTCTTCGTGAAAACGATCTCGTTAGGCCCGTGGGCGCCGAGAAACCTCGCCACCCTTTCCCGGGCTTCGTCGACCTTGATGGAGACCTGCGTCGCAAGGCGGTGAACGCTCCTGCCGCCGCAGGCTGGATAGTCAAGGTAATACTCGTCCATCGCCTCGACGACCTGCCTCGGCCTTAGGGTCTGGCAGGCGTTGTCCAGGTAGACGTAGTCCGGGTGCCTGGTCAGCACCGGGAAGTCCTTTCTCAACGCGTCGGCGTCCATCCATACTGACAACGGTCTTTCCGAGCTAATACTTGCCTACCACTGCCCCTGCCCCCTAGCGAAATTGTAATCAACAGAGGAATGCCTATGAGGCCCCTAGGTCTTAGCGATTGTTAGGAGGAAGCTGATTGGCCACGGTCTACTTCGACAACAGCGCGACGACGGCGGTGGACCCGCGCGTCGTGGAGGAGATGCTGCCGTACTTCACGCAGAAGTATGGAAACGCATCTAGCCTTCATTCCTACGGAAGGGAGGCGTACAATGCGCTGGAGAAGGCGAGGGAGAGATGCGCCCGGGCTTTGGGGGGTCAGACTCGGGAGATAGTCTTCACCTCCGGAGGGACCGAGGCGGATAACCTCGCGATCCAGGGGGTTGCGTTCTCCTCGCTCGAGAAGGGAAACCACATCATCACCTGCGCAATCGAGCACCACGCGGTCCTGCACACCTGCCAGTTCCTCGAGGCGCAGGGGTTCAAGGTCACATATTTACCGGTTGACAGGGAAGGACGCGTTTCGGTCGAGGACGTGAAGAGAGCGATTACGAAGCAGACGGTTCTTGTCAGCATCATGGCGGCAAACAATGAGATCGGAACGATCGAACCGATAAGAGAGATCGGAGCGGTGGCCAGGGAAGCGGGAGCATTGTTCCACACCGATGCGGTGCAGGCGATAACGAAGATTCCGATTGACGTCGAGCGCGACAACGTGGACCTCCTATCGCTCTCGGGACACAAGTTCCACGGGCCGAAGGGCGTCGGAGTACTCTACGTCAAGAAAGGCGTCCGCCTGAGGCCGATGATTTACGGTGGTGGGCACGAGCGTGGGATGAGGTCCTCGACTGAGAACGTCGCAGGCCTGGTTGGCATGGCCAAGGCGATAGAGCTAGGAATGGCAGAGATGGGCGATTCGGTTTCGAAGATGACATCGATACGTGACAGGATCATCGAAGGCGTGAGCGGCATTCCCGACGCGTACCTGAACGGGCCGAGGGAAGGTAGGTTGTGCAACAACGCCCATTTCAGATTCGATTTCATCGAGGGCGAGTCGCTGATACTGAAGCTCGACGCGGAGGGGTTCGCCGGCTCCACGGGTTCGGCTTGCTCGACAAAGAGCCTCGAACCGTCTCACGTTTTGATGGCGATCGGGCTGAGGCCAGAGCAGGCGCACGGTTCGCTCAGGATCTCGCTCAGCAAAATGAACACCATGACTGAGGCCGATGAGTTCCTGAAGGTCATCCCACGAGTAGTTGCAAGGCTCCGAGAAATGTCACCCATTAAGTCTTGGAAGGACTACGAAGGGTTCGACGACAAGGTGTGTGACCACTGATGGCTTACAGCGAGAAAGTCATGGATCATTTCTCACATCCTCGGAACGTCGGTGAGATTCCAGACGCAGATGGGATTGGGAAGGTCGGGAATCCAATATGCCTCGTTGAAGGGTCCCTGGTCCAGCTCAACAACCACATGAGGGAAATCGAGCAAGTGAATGTGAAAGAACGAGTGCTCACGCACAAAGGCGTCTATGCCAACGTGCTCCAGAAGTCTATCAGGGACTACGATGGTCCCGTCATCAAGC
>JBEKAR010000029.1:0-14732 GCA_050015815.1 Methanomassiliicoccales archaeon
GATATGAGTTGGCCCATGTGGATCATAGTCTGAATGAACTCAGGGGGCAGCTTATCCATCCCTGACAGCGGAGCTTCGACGGCCGCAGAGAGGCATTCTCCCGTCGTTACGTCGAAGCGGGCGAAGTGCAATGGGCAAACGATCGTGGTCCCATCCAACTTTCCCATCGAGAGCGGCGCGCTTGCGTGCGCGCATCGGTCGCTCACCGCGTAGAATCGCCCGTCCACGTTGACGAGCAGTATCTCCTTCCCCGCTAGCTCGAAATGCTTCATCTTGCCCCTGGGCACGTCGCTCGTCCTCGCGATCTCCACGAATGTCATTCCAACACCGGAGGATGTTCTAAGCGGTAGGCAGATAAACGTTCGCTCGAACCCGCGACAGACATCGATTGGCAACCGACGAATAGAGCGTATGGAAGGCAAAGGATGCGGATCTCAGGTCTTCGGCTGGGTTTCCGTCAGCTTCCGCCCCATTTCGCGCAGCCCGAGGTACTTCCAGAAGAGGTACACGGCGACTCCCATGGCAAGGACCGCAACGACGAGCGCCATGATCATGAACACGATGTTCTCCGGCGTGTCGAGGAGGATCGCTAGGACGACGAAGAGCGCACACGCGGCTAGATACTTCAGGATGCCGCCAATGTACGCCCTCATGCCGCGCCGAATCCTGTCCAATTCGACTTCTCTCGGTGCCGCGTCCATAACGATTCGCCGAAAGTGCAGAAGGGACCGGGCAGATAGCGTTTTCGACTAGTGCGGCCGAGTCAGTCGCTTCGAACGGCGATCGGCCTCGCACCGAACGTGTTATGACGGAGCAACAGGATTGGCCTCCACCGAGGGGCGTTGATGGAGAAAATGGACCTTTACGACGCGATCTTCAAGCGCAAGTCGATCAGGAAGTTCGAAGCGGTGCCGCTGGACGCGGGGACGCTGGCGAAGGTCTCTTCGTTCCTCGGAACGGTCAAGCCGATGTACCCCGAGATCAAGACGGAGCTGAAGCTCCTATCGAACATGGAGGTCAAGGCAGGCCTGATGAAGGCGAAATCGCCGCACTTCGTCGCCGCATTCTCCGAGAAGAAAGAGAACTCGCTGGTGAACGCCGGCTTCATGCTCCAGCAAGTCGACCTTTTCCTCTCCGCCAACGGCATCGGCTCCGTCTGGCAAGGCAATCCCAAACCGTCGAGCGAGGCGTCCAGCGGGACTGACCTCGAGTTCGTCATCATGATGGCGTTCGGCAAGCCGGCCGAGCCGCTGCACCGGACCGACGTCTCAGAGTTCAAGCGGGAGCCGCTGACCGAGGTCGGCAAGACAAAAGGATTCGAGGAGATTCTCGAGCCGGCACGCCTTGCGCCGTCGGCGATGAACCTCCAGCCCTGGTATTTCGTGGGCGGGGAGGGGGCGGTACATTTCTACCTCGTCAACTCAGCGATGTTCGACAAGTGGAACAAGGTCTCGGTTGGGGCCGCGATCTGCCACGCCTGGTTGGCGGCCAACCATCTAGGGAAGTCCGTCGAGTTCGTGGGCGACGAGAAAGCCAGTGAGGACGCAACGAAGAAGCGGACCTATGTCGCGACCATGAGAATCGGGACGAAGCCGACACAAATCATCAACGCGCCAGAGTCCGACGTCTCGTACTCGTTCGAGGTCCAGGTGGACAATTCTGCGGTCCGTTCGCCCTAGACGGCCTTCCTAGATGACCCGCTCCTTCGTTGGGTCCTCGGGAGATGTGACGATTATGGCCGGCTTGATGTTCCGCTGCCGGTAGATCCAGCGCTTGAGATGGAATATCGGGTGCGCCAGGAAGGCGATGCGTTCACCTGCCGCCCTTCTGAGAATCGCCTCGTCGGAAAGGAAGACCGCCTTCGCCTCCGAGAGCTCCTTCTTCGGCGAGAAATAGGCATATACCCAGATGCCGACCGCCAGCAGAATGAGCGAGATGACGATCTCGACCGGATCAACGAGCACGAGGAGCACGAACGAGAAGGCCGCGCCTAGGATTGGTATCGCGATCTTCCAATGCAGCTTCGCCGCCACCTGCGTGTCCTTCTTCTCCAGGCGGAGGGTCGACAGGCAGGTCGCAAGATACACGAAGGCGAGCAGGAAGACCGAGGAGTTGATGAGCGCCGCAAGGCCGCCGAAGACACTCACGACGAACGCGGCGGAACAGAGGACGATGAGGGCGACGTACGGCGTGCCGTAGTCCTTGTGTACCTTGGAGAACGAGCGTGGCAGCAGGCCGTCGAGCGACATGGCATAGGCCAAGCGGGAGGTTCCGATGGTACCAGACTCATCCGCTCCGAGGATTGAGAACAGAGCGCCTATGCCCACGATGGCGACCGTTATGACGGAGAGCACAGGCCCGGTGAATATCGTCGAGGTCGCGGTGATCAGCGGCGTGCTGGTGTTCGTGAGACCGGCCGCCCCGACCGAACCAACGACGACGAAGTTCGTCAGGAGGTAGAAGGCGATGACGAAGAGCATGCCGAGGACGATTGCCTTCGGGATCGTGTGCTCCGGTCTCTCGACCTCGTTCGCCGGGAGGGTGGCGAGCTCGAAGCCCGCATAGGCCCAGAAGACCAGGATGAGGGCGGTGCCGAAGGCGGCCACGTCCCCCGTGACGAAAGGCGTCATGTTCGCGGCGAGGACGCCCGGGTTGGAGACGAAGAACCCAATGCCGCCGGCGATGATCAGGACGAGAGGCAGGAGCTTGATGATAGTGAGAACGTCGTTCGTCCTCCCCGCCGCCTTGACGCTGACAACGTTGGTGACGATGACGAAGATGATGAACGCCGCCTTGAGCAGAACGATGCCTAGAGCGTCGATGCCTGGCACTAGCGAGCTGAAGTACGTGGCGAAGGCGACCGGGAACACGGCAAGGGAGAAGAATTCCGCGAGGAGCAGGGCCCAGCCGACCATGAACCCGGCGAAGGGCGAGGAGACGGCCTTGACGTAGGCGTACGGGCCGCCGACACGGGGCATGAGCATGACGCAGTAGGCGAAGGAGATCGCGATGACCATCGCCATCAGCCCGGCGAGGATCCAGATGATGAGGGAGGAGGGACCTACGAGCTGGGCGGAGAGGCCGGTTGCGATGTACACATCGGCGCCGATGATCGAGCCGATGACGAGGTTGGTGACGTCGAACGCGTTCAGCTTGCGCTGCAGCACGACCTTGCCGCCGTTCCTGGCCATTTGAGGACGCTTTAGGATGAATTCGCTAATGAATCCTCCTTAGGTACTGTCCCGTCTGTTCATGCCCTTGAGGTGACGCAGTCAGGAGACGGTGCGGCTCTTTGCACCAGGGACCCAAACAATCCTTCCTTCTCGCTTCAGCCCTAGCCGTTCACCATCAGGAACGCCGGCAGCAGCATCATCAGGATGAAAACGATGATGGAGATGAACGCCGCCGTCCCCCGCTCGGACGGTCTGTCCTCGTTCTGCACGAAGGATATCATTGACAAGATGCCAAGAGCGTAGAGCTCCAGTCCGACGACGATCATGAAGCCGGGGGTCGTGCCGGTGACGATCGATCCGTTGAGGGCGATCGCCACGATGCCCTCAGAGCTCAGGACCACGCCAACGGCGAACGAGAGGGTCGATGAGAATCTCGAGCGCTTTCCGAACAGCCCGTCCTTGTCGGTGAGGCTGATCCACGAGGAAGCTCCAACCATGCAGGCGAGCACCACGATTTGCAGAAGGATCAGGGAGACCGAGCCCTTTGACAGGACGCCTAAGTCCTTGAAGCTCGCCACGCTTGCACTCGTCATCAAGATGAGGCTCTGAACGGCAACGAAGATGCCTGCCACCAGAACCAGTATCCTCGATCGTCTCCCCGGTTGCATGATCCGTCCCTGCGCCGATCGCGCCTCGCCCTATCTGCCCGCAGAATGCACAATTCAAGATAAATGCCTATGTCAGCGAATGCCATGTTCAAGAAACTAGTGTGACGGATCCACGTGACGACAAGCGAGCTAAGACCGACACTCTTGGCGTCCGTGACGTCGCAACATCGGGAACACTAGTTTTCGGCTGCGCTCGGCGCGTGCTTGATTGAAGTACGCGCAGCACTCCCGCTAGCGAATTGTGGAAGCCGTTGAGCGTCTCTGGCTCGTTGGATGCTACCCTCCGTCGCTTTAAGCCTCTTCCCGTCGGTTTCTCCGGCTCAGGAAGGTCGGTACCGACGCAGACGCTTAAATCGAGGACAGGGGGTCGTGAGTGAGGAGTTAGCTCCTGTCATGAACAGCATCTTCGGTCACCACCGCGCAAAGCTCTTATAGCATTTGTCTGCTATATGTCAGACAGGGTACGGGAGGGATGCAGTTGCATTCTGTCATCTCACAGCCAGAGCTATCGCACTCGGCCGAATCGGCCGAACGGGAAGTCGAGGTTCGTCTGTCGAACGTGCGCGATTATCGCGACCGTTTCATCCTAAGGAAGTTGCAGGAGGAGGCGAGGATCGCAGACCCGGGGTTCCCGATGTTCGATCCTACCAAGCAGAAGGCGAGGATCACTTGGTGCGGCGTCGGGGCGGAACGCGAGGCGATTGGCTATTACTTGTACCGCGAGGCGACTCCGACAAGGCACCCCTCCGCGCTCGGCGTTGTCCATTACCCCCGCACGTTCTCGCAGGTGTACGTCGTTCCGGAGCACCGGCGCGAGGGCGTCGCCACCTGCATGATGCTCGACTTCATGGAGCACAACGGAACGGAGCAGGTCTACGTCGACAGCCCGAAGAAGGAGACGAAGGGGCTCCTGGCGAAGCTCGGATATCACGAGACATCCCGCGCGTACCAGATGTGGGAGATGCTCGAGGGGCTGAGCTGCTGGGAGAGGGAGGAACAAGAGGCGGAGTACCTCCTGGAACCATCGAGCCGGTGCATCAGACAGTGGGTCTGGTGCGGGGTAGAGGGCGTCGGGCTGGGAGAGATGCGATAGACTCAACGCGGCTTGATAGTTGCATCGGCTACCATCCCTGCGGTTATCCGAAGGAGTCGGGCGACGACCTCGGAGGCAATCTGCGATCAAAATCCACTGCGCCAGCTCAGTGACATGGGAATAAATGCCCATATAGGAAGGAGCCCCTATAGGCCCATGCGAGCGTGCTGAACCTTCGATTCAGCGAGTCCGAGAACACCGGATCCGAGATTCTGTGCCGTCCCGACATAGGATTCTCGATTTGCCGCAATTGACGAGAATGGCAAGAGTCTTCGATATGTTGAACATTGGCTTTCTTGCCTCCCTGGCGATTTCCGCAGGCCCGATCTTGCCTATCGCCAATGCGACGAATATCTCCATCTTCAGGGGGAAGAGGGACTGGAAGTAGACATCGAACTCTCCGTCCAATCCCAGGAGCACGTCCTCGTAGACCTTCTTCACATCAGCGTCGGCCACGGAACCCTCGGGTCCAACGGCCAGGAATGGCTGCAGTCCCAGCCGCTGGATCCACCTTTGTGCTGAAATCAGCCGAACGGATTGGCGCCCCGGTCGCGTCGGCGACAAGACGATTCCGCGCGAACCCTTACATCTGCTGAGCCCTGTTCAATCACGGACATAGGAAAACGGGACAACCAAGGTGTTGATGCGACGCGTTGCAGAGTCTGTGAACCGGATGGACCAGAGCGGATCAAGTCGCAGGCCGATCAGCGGAACCGACCGCGTGAGCCGGTCATCCTCTTTCACTGGCGCCGGTGGACGCCCCCTCTTCGCGAGCGAAAGCTCATTCCCCGGCTCCGTCTTTCTTCCCGATGGAGGACCCCACCTTGCCTGAGGTCGGCGACCCGGCTCCGGACTTCACCCTGCCCGAGGCCTCGGAGGAGGCTGTCAGGTTCCGCGGGCTGCTCGGAAAGGGGTCCGTCGTCCTGATCTTCTACCCGGCCGACTGGGGCTGGGTATGCAACTCGGAGATGAAGGAGTTCTCCGCGATCGAGCACGAGTTCAATGCCATGGGAGCGTCGCTCGTCGCCATCGGCACGAACAGCACGATCTCGCATCGAGGATGGAAGGAGATGCTGAAGTTCAGCTTTCCGCTGCTGAGCGACTTCGACGGGGCGGTGACGCGGCTCTACGGCGTCCTCGATACGACCGATGGCTTCAACAAAGGGCGGTCGGTGAGGGCGGTCTTCGTCGTCGATGCCGGAGGGGTCGTTCGGTACAAATGGGTCGCGGAGACGCCGTGGATCGAGCCAGATTATCAAGAGGTGCTCAAGGCGACCGTCGGCCTTCAGTGATCATTGCGACTCATCGCCTTCGATTCCTCATCATGCAGAGGACTTGGCGTAGTATGCGGGTGCCACCCGGGGGATTACCAGCGGCGGCCAGTATCGAGGTCGTTCCTTATCCGCATGTATTCCTCACGGGAGATATCGCCCCTCGCGTAGCGCTCTTCGAGCACCGACTCGGCGCCGTGGCGGTCGAAACGCGCCCAAGGGCCACAGGGCGGCCATCCATAGGACCTCCACATCGTCGGGCGGGATGCCGCCAATACTACCAGGACGAACATGAGGCTGAGGAAGGTCAGCGGGATCAGCAGGAAGACCCATCCCAGCCCGCCCATCGGCCACCAGTGATATCCGGACCCGAGACCTTGGGTCGCGGCGACGACGATGACGACGGAGATGACCGTCATGGGGATCAGGAGGAAGAGCGCAACGATTGTCAGCCTGGTGCTTCTGTCGTTCATCTGTCCTCCCTATCGTATGGCTGCTGGTCTCCGGGCATCCTCCGCCTCGTGCCCCTCATCCAAGCCATCGGTCCCATGGTCATCCAAGGCATGTTAGGCCCGTAGTTGCGCATCGCCTCGCCGTCCCTCCAGTCCAATCTGAACCTCTTCACCGCCTCCCTCACGATCTCCGTGATGTTGGTATACTCGCCATCGTCGATGAGCCTCTGCATGAACTCATAGTCCCTCTGGGGAAAGCGGATCGTCGCCCTGTACTCGACCCCGCCCTCGGGGTTCGTTTGCTTCTCGCTGTCCTTCTCGTCATCCTTGGTCTTCATATGTCACCGAATATGATACGTAAGTCATCTTATTTGTAACCACCGTCGGACAACCGATAGGCGCCTCGCACCAGCCCTGCCAACGGAAAGTAATTAGCCAGGATGCGGTAATCCGTCTCTGCCCATATGATTCAGGGGGTTCGTGACTGAAGTCCGTCCTGTTCATCTGCACACACAATTCAGCACGCTCACAGATGGCCGAGGGCCTGGTCAACCATAGATACTCGAGGTCGCTCTGTGCTAGCAGCGCCGGCACTCACCCCTCGGTCGTGCATCCGCTCGCGATCAAGGCGATGACCGAGATTGGCATCGATATCTCGCGACAGACGTCCAAGGGCCTGAGCGAATTCGAAGGACAGACGTTCGATTACGTCGTCATGGTTTGTTCGGACGAGGCTGAGACCTGCCCGTTCTTCCCCGGCGGCAAAGAACAGATCCACCACTCCTTCAAGAACCCCGCGGCCGTGGAGGGCAGCGAGGCGGAGAAGATGAACGCCTTCCGCAAGGCGAGGGATGAGATCGATCGGTGGGTAGTCGAGAACTTCATCCGCGAGAGTGAGCCATTTCTGCCTTCTTTCACTTGAGGCAGGATATGACCTTCGCCTTCGCGCCCGCCTTCGACCTTCTGGTCGTCGAACGAAATCTTTATCCCTGTTAAAGGAAGAATGATACTTGATGCTCGGCCTGTCCGGTTCTGAGCTCAAGGAAGCGGCCTCGCTCTCGGAGAGCGTACGTCGGGTTCTGGAGGAGATCGGTTCTGAGGAGAACGATGACCGATGGTTGCGACAGACCGCCATCGGGTTCAAGGCTGGTGTCGGGGTAAGCACCGGCGATGCTGTTCGATCGCTGCGCGCCCTCGAATCCGCAATCGGAGCGGGTGACCCGCAGGCCATGTCGGATGTCAACGACCTGATTGATTCGATAGTTGACTACCTGGTCATCATGATCGCGATGATGGAGGCCTCTTCGAATCACGGAGGCAGGGCCAAGTGGCGCCTGGAACACCTGAGGCGCGATGCCGGTCGTCTCGCTCAGTACGTTTGCCAGATGACCGAAGGAACAACTTGAGTTCGCTCACGAGGATCAATATTCACTGAGCCTCTTGCACGCCTCTTTCAACACATCATCCTTCTTCGCGAAGCAGAAGCGGACCATCGACTCTCCTGCGTCGTCGTGGTAGAATGCGGAGCCGGGGACGCATGCCACCCCGGTCCGATCGAGGATTTGCATCGCCCTCTCCTTGCTGTTCTTGCCAGGGACGGAGGAGACGTCGGCGAGCACGTAGTATGCTCCTTCAGGAGAGTACGGCTCCATGCCGATCGGTCGAAGCGTCTGACACATGAGCTCCCTCTTGCCTTGGTACTCGAGCATGATGTTCTCATAATAGGAATCCGGCAGCGTCTCGATGCCCTTCGCCACGCCGATTTGCAAAGGGGCCGGTGCGCAGACGTAGATCAGGTCGTTCACGTAGCCGATTCTCCTCGCCCAGCGAGCGTCGCACCAACAATAGCCGATCCTCCAGCCGGTGATACTGAACGTCTTCGAGTAGCCGGAGATCGCGATCGTCCGCTCGGCCATGCCCCCGAGGCTCGCCGGCGAGATGTGCTTCCTGCCGTCGAAGACGAAGTACTCATAGATCTCGTCGGTGAACACGAAGAGATCGTGCTCTGTCGCGAAGTCGGCGATCAGTTTGAGCTCCGCCTTCGAGAAAACCTTACCAGTGGGGTTGACCGGGGTGTTCACGATGATCGCTTTCGTTCGTGCGGTGACCGCTGCCTCGAGCCGATCGACGTCGAGCTTCCAGTCAGGAGCGTCGAGACGGACGAAGACCGGCCTTCCCCCTACGGCCAGGATGGTGTTGACGTGGTAGCCATAGAACGGTTCCGGGACGATCACCTCGTCGCCTTCGTTGAGCAGGGCCATGCAGGCGCAGTGGAACAGCGCGGTCGCGCCGGCGGAGACGACGATCTCCTTCTCCGGGTCGACGTCCAGGGAGTTGAAGTGTTTGAGCTTTCCCGCGATCGCCTTCCTCAGCACCGGAAGACCGTCGTACCTGGTGTACTGGTTATGGCCGTCCTTCATCGCCTTGCAGGCCGCCTCGATGATCACGTTCGGCGCATCGAGGTCACACACCCCTTGAGCCAGGTTGATGCCGCCGACCCTGAAGCACTCCAGGGTCATGTTCCGTATCTCCGACTGCACGGTCATTTGGGAGCGGTCGCTTACCTCCAGCTTCAAAGAGCCCACCTCGGGAGGAGGGGAATCCGCAAGGCCGGAGATAAATGCCTATGTTGGAGCATTCCGGAGCGCGTCATCAGCTCCGCTCGATTAGAAGAATATGAACGAACAAAGTGTTTGATTACTCTTGCTTCCACTTGGAGAGCATCACGCCGGCGATGAAGAGCACGATCGCGAAGCCCGCGACGACCAGCATGTCGTTGAACGCCGCGGTCTGGTTGCCATAGACCATCGTGTTCCTGAGCGCGTTTCCGACGTAGGTCAGCGGTAGCACGCTCGCGACTGAAGCGAGCCACGACGGGAACATCGAAAGCGGGAAGAATATCCCGGCGAGGAACATCATCGGGAAGGTGATCGCGTTGGCCGCGGCCGACGCCGCCTCCTCCTCTTTGATGAACCGGGCGATGATCATGCCCATCGATGAGAATGCCGCGCTCGAGAGGATGATGGTCAGGATCGCTATCGGCGTTAGCGTCATGTGTGAGTTGAACGCCAGGATCCCAACGATCATGATCACCGCGATTGAGATGAACACGACTACTAGCTGCCAGAGGATCTGAGACGTAAGCCACTCCGCCCTGGTTATCGGGGTCGTGGTCAGCTTCTTGAAGATCCCGTTGTTGCGGTAGCGGGTCATGACCGAGACCATCCAGAAGGCGGTCGTGGTCATAGTCGTCAGCGCTATGACGCCGGGGATGAAGAAGTCGATGTAGTTGAACGCGGTGTTGATGTTCGTGCTGTCCACGGTGACGATGTTCGTTCCGCCTGCCAGCGCCAGGTTCATCTGGCTCGCCGATCCGGCGACGATGCCGTTGATGACCGACGACGTCGATTGCGTCGGGTCCGATTTGTATACTAAAGTGACAGTATTGGCCGGAGCCCCGGGATGCGCATTGGTGAAGTTCTGCGGGATTATCAGCACGGCCGTGACGGAATTGTCCTTCACGTACTGGTCGATGTTGACGTCCTTGCTGACGTTGTGGACATTCAAAGACGGCACCGCCATGAACCCATCTACGAAGGCGTGGGACTGCGGTGTGTCGCTCAGGTCCTGTATGTAGAGGTCGACGGTGCCGGTCCCTTGCGCGCTGAAGATCGCGCCGAACAATAGGATAAGGAGCAGCGGGAATGCGATCGTCCAGAACACCGTGCTCTTCTGGCGTATGAAGCCCCGGACCTCGCCGTGGAGCGCTACGAGAATGCGGTTCGCCATCTACTTCGCCTCCTTCTTTCTGCCGAAGAGCCCCTTCTTCTTCTTTACCTCGGCGGACGGCTGCTCGTCCGCGGCGAGCTTCTTGCCGGTGAGGCTGAGGAAGACGTCCTCGAGCGTCGGCCGTGTGACCTGAATCTGATCGTAATTGCCGCCCGAGCGGTCGAGAGCGTAGATAATCTCCGCCAGGGCGTTCTTGTTCTCCAGGCGGATTACAATGTCGCCGTTGTTGCGCTCCATCCCAGGCCATTGCCCCTGGAGCGCCATGGTGCAGGCCTCATCGCAGTGGTAGATGAAGCACCGGCTCCCCGTTCCGTGCTTCTCAATGATGTCCCTCGTCGTGCCGAGGGCGAGGAACACGCCGTGGTCTATGATGCCGACCCGGTCCGAGAGGACCTCCGCTTCCTCCATGTAGTGAGTCGTAAGGATGACCGTCTTGCCCCTGGCCTTGAGGTCCCGAACGACCCCCCAGACATCGCGGCGCGCCTTCGGGTCGAGCCCGGTCGTCGGCTCGTCGAGGAACACTATGTCGGGGTCGTTGACCATCGCGACCGCCACACCGGTCCTCTGTTTGAGGCCTCCAGAGAGGTTCTTGAAGTACTCGTCGCGCTTGTCGTCCAGGTCCATCAAGTGGATGAGCTCGTCCGCCGGCAGCTGCTTCGGGAACATGCCGCCGAAGTACTCGATGTTCTCCTTCACGGTGAGAAGGTCGAAGGCGTTGAAGTCCTGCGGCAGCACGCCGATCTTCTTCTTGATGTCGAGCACCTTGTGATCGATGTCCATCCCGAGGACCTTGACGTCGCCCGATGTCTTCGATCTCAGGCACTCCAGGATCTCAACGGTGGTCGTCTTGCCCGCCCCGTTCGGCCCGAGCAGGGAGAACACCTCGCCTGCGTAGACCTCGAACGAGATGTCGTTGACCGCCCTGAGAGTCCCGTAGTCCTTGATCAGTCCCGAGACCTCGATTACTTTCTCCGCCGTGATGGCCACCCAATCAGGCCGTACAAAACGTCGCTATTTAAATCTTGTCTTTCTGAAATATATACCGGAACAGTTGTTCTTCCCTTTTCCAGCAGCTATTTGAGGCATCAGGAACGTGCCACTATTGTGGCGAAGGTTCACCTGACGGAGAACGACAAGGAGCGGTTCCGGAGGAACATTTCCGTCGAAGGGTTCGGAGAGAAGGGTCAGCAGAGGCTGTTGCGCTCGACCGTGGGAATCGTGGGACTCGGAGGCCTCGGTTCTCCTGCGGCGATGTATCTGGCGGCCGCAGGGGTGGGGAGGCTCATCCTCGCCGACGACCAGTCCGCCGAGCTGAGCAACCTGAACCGTCAGCTCCTTCATTGGGAGAACGATGTCACCGCCTCGAAATCGAAGGTGGAGAGCGCGACGTGGAAGCTGGAGCAGATGCGCTCGGACCTGAAGATTGATGGACTGGAGAAGCGGGTCAGCCCCGAGAACGTGGCGGAGCTGATGAAAGACGCGGACCTAGTCCTGGACTGCACCGACAACTTCGACGTGCGGATGGCGTTGAACTCGTTCTGCGTCGACGCGGACGTGCCGTTCGTCCACGCCGCGGTCGAGGGAATGCACGGACAGTTGACCACGGTCGTTCCGGGCAAGAGCCCATGCCTGAGATGCCTCTTCACCTCGAACCCTTCGCGGAGGGAGGTGCCCGTGCTCGGTCCCACGGCCGGGGTGCTCGGCGCGCTCCAGGCGATGGAGGCGATCAAGCTAGTCACGAAGGTCGGTGACCCTCTGGTAGGAAAGCTGCTGGTAATCGACACGCGCTGCAACTCCTACGAGATCGTCGAGGTCGAAAAGGACGAGAAGTGCCCCGTCTGCTCGAAGTGAATCACTCATCGAGAAGTTCCTTGCCCTTCGCGAAGAGCTCGAGGCCGACAGCTCGCCGATGAGCTTGTAGTCGTCGTCGACCACCGGCAAGTCGTTCACGTGGAGCTCGATCATGATCCTCAGCGCCTCGGTGAGCTTCGTCTCGCGCTTGACCGCTTTGACCTTCGCCACGACCTGCTCTACGTCTTCCTTCAGCGTGTCACGGAGGACGCGGTCGAACTCGATGCCGCGGTTCTCCTGCGCACCGACCCAGCATACGATCAACTTCAGTATCGTCTCGTTGGTGACCGCGCCCACCAGGGTTCCCTCCACGTCGACCACATAGACCTTTCGCGAGACGGAGTTCTGTAGCATGAGCTCGGTCGCGTCGCGAGTCTTCGCGCTCTTCCGCACCTGCGTCGGTTCTTTCACCACAAGACCGGTGACATCGCCCACGGTCGTGTCGCCGAAGCGCCTTCCCTGCTTATGATGAAGCGAAGGGCTGCGCGGTACTTAATTGAATCAGCGTCTAGATGGCGAGGATGCGCTGCAAATAGTGGAAGGCCGCGTTCGCGTGCTCGATCGCGCCCCTCAGCACCTTCTCGCCTTCCGGGGTGATCTCGTACATCCTCCGCCTGCCGGAGACCTTGGCGACGATTAGCCCCTCGTTCTCCAGCTCCTTGAGCGCGGGATAGATCGAGCCGGGCGAGGGCTGCCACTCCCGCTCGGTGTACTTCTCGATGTCCTTCATCAGGGCGTAACCGTGCCTCGGCCCCTTCGAGAGGAGCTTGAGGATGATGAGCTTGAGGAAACCTGCCTTGAAGCCGTACTTCTGGAATGCCTTCGCGGCCTCAGGGTGTCCTAGCATGCTCATCAGACGAAATAGAACTTCGTCCGGTATTTCAAGGATATGTTCGCCATCGCTTCCAGGCGGTCGAGGACTCCCTTGTAGCGGTTCACCATGACCTTGCCTTCTGCTGGCAGCTTCTCCCGGAGTATCTTCACCTCCCGGATGAGCTCCTCCGCGTCGGCCGGTCCGAACGTCTTCTTCGCCCTGCTGCTCTCGACCACGTTCGCGATGATGCTCGCGCCGTACTTCGAGGCGATCTCCGGCAGTTTCGAGTTCTCCGGGCCGAAGTCCCCGATGCAGCCTCGTCCCTTGTCCCAGGACATGCCGCACTTCTTGCACGTCTCGGCCATGTCCTCGAACGAGACCATGTCCCAACCGGTGAGCCGGTCGTCCGGCGATGACTTCGCGATGATCTGTCGCGCCACCTCGGACGGCGCCTTGTCGACGAAGACCCAGCCGGTATAGTTCCGCGTGGCGTGGGGCAGCAGCTTCGCCCTGTCCGCCTCGTTCTTGATCTTTTCGACATAGATCATCTCTGCTTCTGGGGCGAGGCGGTTGCGCTTGAAGAACGCCTCCCACTCCGTCCCCAGGGCCTTCTTCGCCTCCGGCCCGGCGATGACCGCGTCGAACTCGGCGTATTGCTCGTATCCTTTGATGTCGGGCAGATAGACCTTGACGAAAGTTGTCTTGGATGCCTTGCACAGCGAGGCGTCGGAATCGACCTCGCAGATCGCGATGCTTATTCCCATCTCAGAACGCTCCTTTGCTAGTGGGCTCCGGCTAGCATCGAGTCCTTATTTATGGATTCCGAGGGGGTGCCCGCCCCTGCTCTCTGGATTCCAGGGACGGAGGCGGCTGGCGGCAAGCATAAGTAATCATCAGGATGATGGTGGACGAGCGAGGAGAGCAGCACGTCCATGGAGCGCATCTCGACGGGCATCGCCGGACTGGATTCCGCGACCGGCGGATTCCTAAGAGGGCGGAGCGCTCTCGTCGCCGGACGTTCCGGCACGGGCAAGACGATCATGGCGCTGCAGTTCGCGGCTGCGGCCTGCGCGGCGGGACGCGGCGTGACATACGTCGCGGTGCGCGAGCGACGCGAGGATCTAATCGAGCAGGCGAGCGCGTTCGGTTGGCCCATCGAGGATTATGAGGTGAAGAAGCTCATTAGTATCCTGCCGGTGCGGGACCTGCACAACGATCCGACGTTTCACACCTACGGGCAGGAGGGCGGCTTCAATCCCCTCCTCGAGATGATCGGGCAAGACCAGGAAGTCGTCGTCATCGACAACCTCGGGGCTCTCGCGCTGGACATGACCCTCCTCCACTTCCGGCAGCAGATCGACTACTTGCTCGGGTCGTTCTCCTCGCGGAACGTCACCACCCTGGTCGTTTGTGACGAGGGGATGGTGCACCGCTTCGGAGAAGTGGTCGAGCAGGTGTTCGACGTCATCATACGCCTGGGGAAGAAGGATAGCCAGTTCGTCGACCGACGGGAGCGCCAGCTCGAGATCGCGAAGATGCGCTTCACCGACGCGCCGATCGATCCGCTTCCGTTCCGCATCGGTAAGTCAGGCATCGAGCTTCTCTGAGCTCACTCGATGAC
>JBEKAR010000030.1:0-14534 GCA_050015815.1 Methanomassiliicoccales archaeon
ATGTCGTCCATCCGCTGGATAGCAGAAGCGGCGCGCTTCCCAATCGTGCCGTAGCCGTTGACTCCGACCCTGACTCCGCTCATCGTTTCTCCCGTTCCGGGACAATGTTGGTCAGACAATATCTCCCTTGCGGTGGTACCATTCGCGAAGCGTCGACGCCAGTATCACAAACAAGCCTACTCTTGCGGCCCAGCCTGCGTCCCGCTCGATTCTGCTCATCTGCCCCAGCCACGAACTTCATCTTGGCCTGGCTGCGAATCCCCCGGCAGTCTTACTTGAAAGGCTGCCTGACCACCGTCTTGCACTTATCCGATGGGACCCTGCCCGGGTCGCTGAGATAAATCTCGTGGTGCTTGCCGCTCGGCTTTTTCCCAAGCGATAGGATGAGCTTGTGTATCTTTTCGATGTTCGGCCCTTCCTCGTCGTACGGACCGATGTGCATGATCTGTGCCGCCTTGCCCTCTATGAACTCCTCGAAGCGGACCTCGGACAGGAGCGGGTTGTCCTTCTTCTTCATGGCCTGGGCCCTCACCTCCTCCACGCTCTCCTTCGTCACCTGGTCGGGCTGCGCCACCATAATGGTCCATTTCCATCTGTCCTTCTTCCCCATCTCGAAGCTGCCGTCATCGTTCATCCACCACAGCCCCTCCGCCGGGAAGACCTTGAAGTCCTTCTTGGCGTCCTTCTTCTTGATAGCGAACTTGGCGCCATAGCTGATCGTATACAGCGCCCCGAAGCACTCCCCCATCGTCTCGCTCCCTGGCGCTCCCTCGCCGTCCACCCTCAGGAACCTCATCTTTGGCACGTCGACCACCGAGACCTCCTTGCTCGACGGCAGATAGAGCTCCTTCAGCTCCTTCCTCCAATCCGAGACCACCCAATTCACCGAGAAATGAATCCGCTTGGATGGATAAATCAACTGTCCCGATGCGTTAAATATCCCCGGGATGTTGCGATAGATGATGAGCGGGCTGATGTCGACACGGCAGATCATCTATTATGGCGGCTGGCTTCTAAGATCCAAGCTGGGCGACAAGCGGCCGTTGGTCAACACCATGATCATCACGTACGAATGCAACCTGCGCTGCAAGCACTGCGCCATCGTCGCCAATCTCGACAAGCTACCTCCGCCTCACAAGATCTCCTATGATGCCGCCGTCGAGGAGATGAAGGAGCACTACGCCAAAGGCTGCCGCATCCTCTTCTTCGAGGGTGGCGAGCCGACGATGTGGAAGGAAGGGGAGAAGGACCTCCGGGACCTGATCAAGGCCGGCCGCGAGATCGGTTACTTCGCCATCGGTTATACCACCAACGGCACGAACGTCATCTACGAAGAGAGCGACGTCATCTCCGTCAGCCTGGACGGGCCGAGGGAGGTTCACGACCTGATCCGCTGCGCCGGAACGTACGACGCGCTGATGGCGAACTTGGACAGGATCACTCACACTAACGTATTCGCCAACATGGTCGTGATGAAGCAGAACTTGGACAAGGTCGAGGAGACCGTCCGGATCGCCGCGGCGAACAAGCACATCCGCGGCATCATGCTCAACTTCATCACGCCCCCGCCGAAGGAGATCGCTCTGACCCTAGAAGAGAAGAAGACGGTGGTCGACCTCGCCCTGAGGCTCAAGAAGGAAGGGCTCCCGGTCCTCAACACGACGAAGGCACTGAGGGAGATGCTGATAGAGGACTACACCGAGCTCTGCCCCTACTGGGTCTCTGACTTCATCCTGCCTGACCGCTCTCACTATCACGGCTGCCCGGCGGAGAAGACTGACGCCTGCAAGGAATGCGGCTTCGATGCGGTGCGGGAGTATCGTCTGATCACCAAGGGTTCGATCTCCACCATCAGACAGATGACAGGACGCTTTGCAGTATCAACGCAACGATGACCAGGAGCATCTGCGTCAGGGCCAGGCGGAACACTTCCAGGACCGGCTCGATGACCCAGAACTCGCCCTGCTTCCTCTTCAGGTACATCACGGCGCGGTAGGCGAAAGGGATCGTCAGGAAGAGCAGGACATAGGTGACGTTGAGGTACGTCAGGACGGCCGCGATAGCGTACATCACGACATACGCGCCAAGAAGCAGGTCCGTCGCCCAATCGATGCCAAGGCGGACCACTAGGTCCCTCTCCCCCGCGACCTTGTGGGCCTCCATACCCGACATCTCGTCTACCAAGCGCATCATTGCCACGCTGATGCCCACCGCGGCAGCGATCAGGACCATGCTCTGGCTGAATTGTCCAGTGATGACGAAGCAGGTGAAGAAAGAGATCAGGGCGAACGAGAGGCCCACATCCAGCTCCCCCAGGCCCCTGGAACCGAGGACGAGCGGTGGTGCGGAGTAGAAGTAGGAGAGGGCGAAGGCGACCGCCCCCATGATCAGAACGAGTATGCCGCCCTCGATGATGATCGGGATGGCGACGAGACACGCCGCAATGGCGATGCCGGTGATCAGGGTCTTTCCGCCGCGGTCGCTGATCAGCCCGCGGTCGAACGAGTTCCCCTGCCAATAGATCCTCTTCGATATCTCCCCGGCCTGGCCCGCTTCGAACGCCTTGTCTATCATGGAGAAGCGGACCTTGTCGGTTCCGCTCCTGTGGTCGAAGTAGTCGTTGCTCAAGTTGACGAAGAGGGCGAGGAAGAACACGTCGAGCGGAATAAGGAACGCGAGGAGCCAGTCAGGTTTCTGCGTCAGCGCGAAGGCGGACCCGGTGATCGAGGCCATGACGAACGGGAGGGTGTAGGCGACCCTGAGCACGTTCTTGAACCTGTAACCGAAGGAGTATGTCTGGGGGTCCACGACGTCACTCTCGGGTGCTGATGCGGCCGAGGAAGATAACCTTTCTTACTGTGCGCTCAGGGCCTGCGGGCTTTCGCCAACACGTACCAGTGTCTGATGTGAGTGACGCCCTCGATCTCGCACACCCCCATCCGCTTTCTCCCTTCCTCATCGAGCGAGCGAACTCGTCTCTCGATCTCCCTCTTGTCCTCCGGCATGGCTGTGTCGGTGAGCGACGAGAGCGGCCAGACCCGGAAGAACTGCTCGAGGGCCTCGACCGTCATTCCGGATTCCATCATCGCGGAACCCCATTCCGACGGTCGGTAGTCGCGAACGTGGGAGCGATCGTGCAGGACGTCCAGCTCGTTCATCGTCCGGTCGACGAAATCGTCCTCGGGCACGCTGCGATCTTCGACAACGAGCAATCCACCCCGCTTGATTACCCGCCTCATCGACCTCACCGACCCGACCAGGTCTGGGAAATGGTGCGCCGACCTCCTGCAGGTGACGATGTCGAACGTCTCATCATCGAAGGGCAGGGAATACACGTTCCCCTGGACGAGGTCGATGTTCTCGATGCGCCTCGAGCGGGAGAGCTCCGCCGCCTTTAACAGCATAGTGCGGGTCAGGTCCAGCCCAACGACGTTCTTGACATAGGGCGCGATGTGCATGGCGGTGTGACCGGGCCCGGTGGCGACATCCATCGCCCTTTTGTGCCGCGCCGTCTCGGCCAGCTCACGGACCCTCTCAAGGCTCCAGAGATCGGTGTGCGCCTTGCTCCGTGCGTAATAGTCGGCGAGGGGCTCGAACGATTCCCTCACCAGTTCCGTCTGAAGCTTAGAGTCGACCATTCCAAAACCCCTCATCGGAGATCGATGACGCGTTCCTTCACCGCACGCCAGAGCGCCATATCGACGAACGGTTCCTTGCCCCTCACATACTCATCCCTATCCGACCGATGCCGCTCCGCGAGAACGAGCTTCAGACATTCGTACTCCTCGGCCGAGGTCGGGTGATCGATCAGATAGTCGCGGAACATGATGTGCTTCCAATACGTCCAGGAGCGGAACTTGACAACATGGAGGTGGTAGGTGCGGGGGTCGCCTTTCCTGAAGAATAGGCGCTCCGGGTCTTCATCGTGCGGCACGTTGACATAGCCCAAGGGAGCGACCTTGATGATGATCGACTCTCGGCTCTGGACGATCTCACCGGTCGCGACCATAATGTCGATGACCGGTTTGGCAGCGAGGCCGGGGACCGCGGTGCTGCCGACGTGCTGGATATCTCGCTGATCGGCCCCAAAGGCATCGCACAAACAGGCCGCCTCTTCCGCGTACAACGCAGGCCAGGCGATGTCGTAGTCGCTGATCGATACCTCATCGTTCACTGATCGGTCCCGAGTAACTGAGGCCGCGTCGTGCACTTCAACCTTCCCGCGCTACGAGAGGTCGGTTGAAGCGCTGGCGAACGGTTATATATGGGTCCGACCATCCTCGATGCCGTGCTAACCCATATCACGTGCTCGGTCCAACCGACGTTTTTGTTGGGCACGGTGGTCGTCGTTCTGGGTTAGAGGACATCCTCCCTAGGGTGTCCTCAAGCATCGAAGTTATTTGTGGAGGTGCGGCTCTTGAAAGGCTCGAAGGCTCTGCTCGCGTTGCTGGAACGGGAAGGCGTAGAGGTAATGTTCGGTTACCCAGGCGGCGTCGTCATCCCGATCTACAACGACATACTCGACTCGAGCATACACCACGTGCTGGTGAGGCACGAGCAGTGCGCGGCGCACATGGCCGATGGGTACGCAAGGGCCACTGGAAGGCCGGGAGTCTGCATGGCAACATCCGGCCCAGGTTCGACGAACCTCGTCACCGGGGTGGCGACGGCCTACGCGGACTCCTCACCGATGCTCGTCCTGACGGGACAGGTCGCCACGCACCTCATCGGCACGGCCGGATTCCAGGAGGCGGACACTTTTAGCCTGATGATGCCGATTACCAAGCACAACTTCAGAGTGCTCGACCCGAAGGACGTCCCGGAAGCGATCAAGCGCGGCATGAACATCGCCAAGACCGGCCGGATGGGCCCGGTGCATGTCGATCTTCCGGTCGACGTGATGAACGGCGACGTGCCGGAGAACCTGATGGATCAAGAGTACCCGGTGCCGAGTCCAGCAGAGGACTTCAATGGCATGCTCGAGGCGATCCGGACGCTGCTCAACGCGGAGAGGCCATCGCTGCTCGTCGGAGGTGGGGCGATCTGGGCGAACGCCGGTCCGGAGGTGGCGAAGCTCGCAGAGCTTCTCGTCGCACCGGTCATCACCACGGTGATGGGCAAGGGCATCATTCCGGAGGAGCACCCGCTCTGCATGGGAATCATGGGGATGCACGGAAAGGAAGCGTCCAGGAGAGCGCTGCTCGAGTCGGACGTCATCCTAGCCATTGGCACGAGGTTCTCCGACCGGACCATTCCGAACGCCAACGAGATTTCGCTCAGCACGAAGATCATCCATCTTGACATCGATCCGATCGAGGCAGGCAAGAACCCTCGTACGAAGGTGCGTCTGGTCGGCGACGCGAAGAAGGGGCTGCAGCTGCTGATCAAAGGCGTTGGCAAAGGCAGACCCGAAACGCCTTGGGCGAAAAGGGTCAAGGACCTCCACAACCGCTGCCACTGCGACATCGACTTCGACTCGACCCCGATCAAGCCACAGAAGGTCATCTACGAAATCGGTAGGATCCTCACCGACGATACGATCATCACAACCGAGGTAGGGCAGAACCAGATGTGGGCCTCGCACTTCCTGCGCGTCAGACATCCGCGGCAGTTCATCACCTCGGGCGGGTTCGGCACTATGGGGTTCGGCTTCCCTGCGTCGATCGGAGCAAAGATAGCATTCCGCGACAAACCAGTGATCGACATCGCCGGCGACGGAAGCATACAGATGGTGTTCCACGAGTTCGCCACAGCTGTGAACGAGAATCTGCCGGTGATGGTCGTGGTCATGGACAACGGCTGGCTCGGAATGGTGAAGCAGTGGCAGAAGCTGTTCTGGGACAAGCGATACTCGGCCACGTCGCTGCAGCGCAACCCCGACTTCGTCGCCCTGGCCAAGGCGTTCGGAGCGGACGGGGTGCGAGTGGACAAGCCCTCCGAGCTCAGGGAGGCATTCCAGAAAGGGCTGTCATCGGACGTTCCGTTCCTGGTCGACGTCATGACCGACCCAGAGGAGGACGTCCTTCCGATGGTCCCCGCGGGCAAGATGAGCTCGGACATCGTGAGGGGCGGCTGCAAGTGGGTTTGCGATTGAAACGCACCTAGACCAGGGGCTTCGAACATTGCATATACTCGGTGGCGATTAGGGACGGAAGGCAATCCGTGGCAGGCATTACCATGGCTAAGATCTATCACGATTCGGACGCCAACCTAGGCGTGCTCAAGGGGAAGAAGATCGCGGTGCTCGGGTTCGGGAGCCAAGGGAAGGCGCAGAGCATGTGTCTCAAGGACTCTGGGCTCGACGTCGTCGTCGGCGTCAGGAAGGGCGGGAAGAGCTGGAAGGACGCCAAGAAGAACGGCATGAAGGTCGATGAGATCGCAAAGGCGGTCAAGGGTGCCGATGTGGTGATGGTCCTCCTGCCCGACGAGATCCAGGGTGAGACGTTTGAAAAGGAGATCGGGCCGAACCTCAAGGAAGGGGCGGCGATCGACTTCGCCCATGGGTTCAGCATCACCTTCGGCACAATCAAGCCGCCGAAGAACGTGGACGTAGTCATGATGGCCCCGAAGGCCCCGGGCCCAAGGGAACGTGAGGTCTTCGTCGAGGGATTCGGCGTGCCAGCGCTGATCGCGGTGGAGCAGGACTTCTCTGGCAAGGCGAAGAAGATCGCTATGGCGCTGGCGAAGGGCATCGGCGCGACGAGGGCGGGCGTGATCGAGACGACGTTCCGCGAGGAGGCGACGTCGGATCTGTTCGGCGAGCAGGCGGTGCTCTGCGGAGGGGTGACCGCGCTCATCGAGGCTGGCTTTGAGACGCTCGTCAAGGACGGATACCAGCCTGAGATCGCCTACTTCGAGTGCTTGCACGAGCTCAAGCTGATCGTTGACCTGATCCAGGCCGGCGGCATGATGAGGATGTGGACCTCGGTCTCGAACACCGCCGAGTACGGCGGGCTGTCGCAGAGGGATCGGGTCATCACCGCCGAATCGAAGAAGGCGATGGCTCAGATGCTCAAGGACATCCAGTCCGGCAAGTTCGCCAAGGAGTGGCTGGCCGACGCGAAGGGCGGAATGAAGAAGCTCCAGTCGATGGAGGACGCCGAGGCCAAGAGCAAGATCGAGGTCGTCGGCAAGGACATCAGGGCTCTCTTCGAGACGAAGAAGTGACTCTGCTGAAATGCCACCCATTCGCCTCTATTCTTCTAGTACACCTTTCCGCGGAACGAGGGGCACAGGCAAAAGAAAAGAATAGTGGACCGGCCCCTCAAGCAGAAGGAGTGAAAAGAACGAGAATCGGCATCGTCGCCTGCGAGACCTTCAAGCGAGAGCTCGACTTGATCACCGCGGGAGATCAGGATATCGTCCACAAGGAGTACCTCGAGTGGGGCCTCCACGAGTACCCGGAGGAGCTGAAGCGAGCGGTCATCACGAAGGTCAACTCGCTCGCGGGGAAGGTCGATGCGGTCCTGCTCGGCTACGGGACCTGCCAATCGCTGAAGGACATCGAGAAGCAGATGATCGTGCCGACTGTCAGGCTCGAAGGGGACGATTGCGTCGGGGTTCTCATCACGCAGCCAGAGTATGAAAGGGAGCGCAAGAAGTGCGCCGGCACCTGGTTCGCCATCCCGTACGTGTGCGAGATGGGCGAGGAGTGGTTCCGTCACCACATGGTGGCGCAGATGGGCGAGGAGTCGGTCAAGCAGCTTGAGGCCCAGGGCTACGACACCGACTGGTTCCTCCACCAGCTGTTCAGCGGTTACAAGAGGGCGCTGTTCATCGACACTGGCGTCGGGCAGAGGGAGTACTTCGAGTCGCTCTCGAGAAAATTCGCGGCCAGATTGAACATGAGCCATGAGAGCAGGCTGGGCACGCTCGACGTCCTCCGGGCTGACCTGGAGAGGACGAAGGCCCTAGCGCTGTCCGCCACGCAAACCTGATATGCCGGCGCGTTCCTGACCTGCTCGGATACCATGGCCAAGAGATTCCTGATGAAGACGGACGTCGCTGACGTCGTCGTCGAGCTGAACGACTCGCGGACGGCTGACTCGGTCTACTTGGCTCTTCCCTTCGAGAACTATGTCAACGTCTGGGGCGAGGAGATCTACTTCGAGATCCCGGTTGAGATGGGGCTCGAGAACGGAAGGAAGGTCATGGAGGTCGGGGAGGTCGCCTATTGGCCGCAGGGCAAGGCGCTTTGCTTCTTCTTCGGGCCGACGCCGGTGAGCACCGGTCCGGAACCAGTGGCGATCACTCCGGTGACACCAATCGGCAGGGTCGTGGAGAACCTCGAAGGCCTCACGGCCATAGGCGACAGGATGAAGGCCAGCCTCGACAGGGTCTAGGCTCACGGGAGCATCTGGACCGTAGCGCCCCGAGAATCAGGTCGGCAGATGGTGAAATTCATTCCAATCTCTCCGAGCATCGAGGCGCAGACACTAACGAGATCATTCCTGACAAACGCCGCGACGATGCCTGTGTCCGCGTGGACGCCGACCACCTCGCAGCCCTTGATCCTCAACGCAGAAAGCAAGCGATAGATCTCGTTGCCCCCGCCGAACCTGCGTATCTCCGCGACCTTCGAGCCGAGCAACTGAAGGCGGTAGATCGAATCTCCCATCCTGGGCAGGTCGGACCGGATCGCGGCGGGCAGGAGGCGCATCAGCACCTCGTGCGCCTTCTTCTCCCGGTCCTTCACCTCGATCTGGACCATCCTCTCCATGTCCAGGGCCTGGGGAGCGGAACGGGGCGGAACCAGTATGACCGAGCCGTCCTCCGGCAATGGAGCGCGGCAGGCGACCTCGAGCCCGCTGGTCATCAGGAGCAGTCCCCCGGACAGAGCGCCGGCGATCCTTACGCCGTTGTCCACCATCGGAGTCAGCGTTCCTTCCTCCTCGTGCATCGCATTGTTGCCGATGAAGCGTCGCAGCTCCCTCTGGCCCATCGGTCTGCCTAGCGATGCGTTGATGCCGGCAGCTACGGCAGAATACACCTCGGGGGTCGGGTCAAAAGGAACCTCTGGTCCAGAGACCCGGGCAATTGAGAACGCCTCACTGGCCCCAATCGCACTCGTCAGGCATCTTCCCAGATGAAGGATCGATTCATGGTCGGGAAGCTTCGCACTCCATTCGTCGGTGGGCGCGATCTCAAGACCGATGCGGACATCCAGGGCAAGGCCGATCCCCCCTCCGCCCATGCAGGACTCCTGTCTGGCGGTCCAATCCAGTGTGGCAAGGTCTAGGCAAAGTGGCGCGCTGACCGACAGTCGTCTTGCGGCGGTCGGCCTGTTCGACAACGAATACGGCTCCCCCGCCAGTTGCCCCGGGACTGTCTCGCGGGCCTCCATGGCATATTGTTACGACTCGATGGGCGGGATTAGTACCTTGCCGAACGGCTACCAAAAACCGCCAATGACGCTGGACGGCCGGGCTCTCTTCCTTGGTGCTATGGCCATCAGTCGCTTCCCACCAGCTCCTGGCCTCCGAACCTGACGGTCGACATGACGTGAGCGTTGCACATGACCGAGTCGCTTCCGACCCCGTTGACGCTCATCAGTGCCTCGAACATGTTGCCGGTCAGCAGACAGTGCGAGACCGTCCCCTTGATCTCGCCCTTCTCAATCAGGTGCCCGCACCTCACCTCGAGAGCGAACGCTCCGGTGATCGGGTGGACGTTGGGGGAAGAGAACTTCTGGATCAGGATCCCCTGGTCGACCTCTTCGACGAGATCCTCCACGCTCTTCCTCCCCGGCCGCATGGCGAGGTTCATCGGGTTGATGCGGACCGGCATGTGATAGTGGCCCATCGGCTCGACCGGGCTCCGCCTCAGTCCGTTGCCGGTGCTCGAGGCCGAGCTAATGGCCGCGTTGTATTCGTCGCACATGAAGCCCTTCAGCACGCCCTTGTCCACCAGCGCCCTGACGCTGCTCGGGTTGCCCTCGTCGTCGTGCCCTGAGCACATCACTCCGCGCGGGTCCGACGGGTCCTCCACCAGCGTGATCGAGGGATCTGCGCATGGCTTGCCGACCTTCCCGGCCCACGGGCTGCGCCTGCGGTTCACGTTTTCGGCATTCAAGGCGAAGTCGACCGATCCGTGGAACATCTCGCCCAGCTCGTGCGGCGGGATCAGCACCTCGACCGTCTTCCGGCCCTTCAACGAGCGTCTATGGGCCGATGCCAGAGCCCCCTCCTTCAACGATATGCCCATCGACTCCGCGTCCAGCCCGGCCAGGCTCTGGGAGAAGACCGCCTCCTCTCCCTCACCCTTCTTCGTGTCCGTCGTCATCGCGGTCGCGTGCGCGTAGAGCATCGTGTTCTTCCTTCCGGTCTCGACGCCGTTGGAATTGGACAGCCAGGTCTCGACCAGCGCCGCCCGAAAGACCCCGTTGGGTATCTTTACCTTCTTTCCCTTGATTGCCGTTGAGACGACGCCCTTGACCAACCCGACGAGGTCCTCGCTCTCCAGCTCGACGATCTCTGGGTCCGGCCCTTTGATCTTGACATTGGACCTCGCCGGATACGGAAAGTGGCGGAATACCGGGTCCTTCGGCGATAGCGCGGCCGCGCTTAGCGCCGTCTCTACGCACCGCACAACGTCACTATCGTCCGCGACCTTCGAGGTGGAGGACCCGACCCTGCTGTCCTTGATGACCCTCATCCCGAGGCCGGCGTCCTTCCTCGTCTCGATGCACTTGATCGCGGAGTCGTCGATGTACACGGTGACGACGGTCGCTTGCGCAGAATATGCCTCGGCCTCTACCGCCGCCTTCTTGGCGATCCTGAGCGCCTTGCTGGTTATGTCCTGGAGCTCCATCTCAACCGCCTCCCAGGATGATCTTGGATCGGCAGTACGGACCGCCGGACGACACCGGCACGAAGTCCTCTATCCCCTTGCCGCAGGTGCCTCCATCCAACTCCAGCCGGTTCCCGACCGCGTCCGTGGTCTTCAGGATGTCGAGCGCCTTGCCGGTGAGACTGAAGCCCCGGAGCATGTCGGTGACCCTCCCGTTCTCGATCATGTACCCGCGCAGAGCCTTGGCCTCGAACCCGCCGCCGACCGGGTCCTCCATCCCACTAATCGCTTTGTCGGTGAGGACGCCATACTTGACATCCTCGATCATCTCATCGAGCCGCCAATCGCCCGGCGCGAAGAAGGTGTTCGTCATGCGGACGAAGACCCTCCGGGATGTGCTCTCCGCCCGACCGTTCCCTGTCGGCCTCACACCCATCTCCGTCGACGTCTCCAGGCTATGCATGTATCCCTTGTAGACGCCCTCGTCGATGATGACCGTCCTGGAGGACGGGGTCCCCTCGTCGTCGAACGGGATCCTGCCGTGCGCTCCCTCGTATGTCCCGTCGTCGAGCATCGTGATCTGTGGATTGGCGACCTTCTTCCCCATCATTGGAGTGAGGAACGAACGCTTCTTCACGACCTCGTCAGCCTCCGATGCGTGACCCATGACCTCGTGCGCCAGCAGCCCGGTGATCGCAGAATCGGTAATGCATGGGAGCAGCCCGGACGGGCACTTCTTGGCCTTCAGCATCTTGACCGCCTCGGTCGCGGTCGTTCGTCCTATCTCTTCCACGTCGATCGCCTCGAACATGTCGAAACCCTTTGTGCCGTCGGTGATGTCGTAGAAAATCTCGGTCCTCCCAGCGTCCGAAGCGATGGCCTGGGCCATCAGTCTTCCCCGGACCTCCTCCCATTCCACCGACGTTCCAAGCGAGTTCACGACCTCGTTGTTCTTGACGCTCTCGAGGTAGAGGGCGTTGGTGTTCACGATCTTCCTGTCGACCCGCTGCGCCCTATCGAGGTCAAGGGCCAGGGCGAGCTTCGCCTTGAGAGGTACGTCGTCGGGATGCTTTCCGACCTCTGCCCTCACCCTTCCTATCGTGATGATGCCCTTCAGTTCCTCCTTGCCTTTGGCCGTCCCGCCTTGGGCGTTGTGCACCGCCGCCTCCGCCGCGGCCAAGACCTCTGCCTC
This sequence comes from Methanomassiliicoccales archaeon, assembly GCA_050015815.1. Taxonomy (GTDB): domain Archaea; phylum Thermoplasmatota; class Thermoplasmata; order Methanomassiliicoccales; family UBA472; genus JAJRAL01. The sequence goes on from JBEKAR010000030.1 coordinate 11,981, forward strand.
GTCCATGCTCGGGCAGGAGGCGTAACCCCACGCCCCGTTCGAGCGCGAGCGGAAGCATACGCCGCCGCTCCTCGTCGTGTTCAGGCTGCGGACCGCTCCGTCCACCACCTGAATCTGCATCGACTTGACGGACTGCATCCGCGCATCGCAGAACTTCGCTCCCCGGTCCCGCATCCGCTCCACGGCCTTGATTAGAAGGTCCTCCATCACACCACCCTCAGCTCGGTCGAACCGAACGTCAACCTCTCGCGCCCTTTCTTGGTGATTAGAATGTCGTCCTCTATTCTGACCCCGCCCTCGTTGCGGATGTAGGCCCCGGGCTCGGCAGTGATAACCATGTTCTGCCACAGCACCGAATCGCTCTCCATCGACGCCCTGACGCCGTCGTGGACGGCCAGGCCGATCGTATGCCCAAGCGAGTGGTTCATCAGGCCCTTGAACTCAGACGCGTCGATGATCGTCCTTGCCGCGGCGTCGACGTCCTTGCCCGGTACGCCGTCGATCATCGCCTCGACGGCCGCTTCCTGAGCCTTCTGGACAACTGCATACATGCGCTTCATCTTCGGGCTGACGGCGCCAAAGAACATCGTCCTCGTGACGTCGGAGCCATAACGCCTGACGAGCGCGCCGAAATCGACTAGCACGCAGTCCCCCTTCGCCAGCTTCCTGTCTCCCGGGCTGTGATGTGGCTCGGCCGTGTTCGGACCGAACGAAGCGTCCGTGGTGAACGCCGGGGCGCTCGCGCCCTTCTTTTGCATCAGGTAGTTGACCTCGGCCGCCAGCTCATACTCGGTCATGCCTTTCTCAAGCATCTCCGGGATCTCCTCCCCGACCTCGGAGGCGATGCGGCAGGCCACGCGGAGATTGTCCAATTCCTCCTTGTCCTTGATCGCCCGGGCCGTCTCGATCGCCTTCCAGACGTCGACTATCTCCGCATCGCTGAGGCGTTTGATGTCGTCGAGAACCCTGAGCGTCAGGCCCGAACCGCTCACTCCGAGCTTCTTGACGCCCTTCAGCTCCTTCGCCAGCATCTCCTCCTTCTCAATCTTTCTGGAATAGACATGGAGCGTCGCGTCGGTCTCCCTGGCGCTCGTCTCCTCTAGGATCGATGAGATCAGGTCCGATGAGCCGTCCCGATGCAGGATGACCGAGCAGCCCTCGAACAATCCGGACGGCGCTCCGGTCGCGTAGAAGAAGTTGATGTCGAGATTCGGCTCGACGTCGTTGGCCAAGATGATCGTATCGATGCCCTTCGGCACATTATCGAAGATGCGGCGCACTCTTGCCTTCGTTCCGCTCACCGGCCTGGGATGAGTACGGTGGTGATATAACGTTATGCTGGCGTGGCCGTGTCAGACCCCGATCCAGACGTTTGTGACGATGCTCTTCAACGCCGAGACGGCAGAAAGGGCGGCGAGGTAGCTCGTCGCGGGATTCTCCGGGAAAGGAGTGTTCCGGATCTCCGCCCTCATCTGGCCGAACGGGCCTTTGGCGACGATGACGTGCGTGTTGACCTCCGCCTCGGGATCACAGACCAGCGTCACCTTCGTGTTCTCGAAGCCGAGCGCGATCAGGCTGACCGTGGCGGCAACGTTCACATTCCTGGGGAAGAGCCTAACCGCCTCCCTCGCCGGCCCCTCATAGATGATCGTGCGGCCGTCGAACTTCGAGACGTCGATGCCCTTCTCGACCAGGTACGGCACGTCCCTGAAGCTGCTTGGCCCCTTGGTCGTGATCAGATGGACCTCGTCGATCCTGCCTTGGGCGGAGCGAAGGCCATCCGTCCCGCAGACCGCGCCGGAGGGGATGTAGAGCCTGCCGCCCTTCTCCCTGGCCAGTTTGAAGCAGCGTTCCCTGAACGCGTCGTCGTAGAACGAGCCTACGCTCATCACCATTATGTCCCGACCGAGCTCGAGCGACATCGGAGCGAACTTCCTTGCGGCCTCCTGGGAGGCCGCCTCTATGACCAGGTCCACTTGCTTCATCGCCTCGAGCACGGGCTCGTCTCCATAATGCGTCAGCATGCCCTTCTTGTACTCCTTGAGCCGAGCCTCGGCGCGCGCCTCGTTCTTGTCGGTGATGAAGATGCGCTCGACCTCCGGCATGTCCTCCGCCGACTTGGCCAGGACGTTGCCGATCGAGCCGCAACCGATGATCAGGATTCGCATGAGCCATCGAACGCAAGACTCATAATTAGAGCTTTCCCGCCGACGTCAAAAGCGTTTTAACCGACGCGTGGCATGTTCAGGCGGATGAGGTACGAGGTGCTGGAGCACACGGCGGATGTGATGATCAAGGCGCATGGCTCGACGCTCGAGGAATGCTTCGAGAACGCCGCGTTCGCCCTCACCGACCAGATGGTCGACGCATCGAAGGTCAAACCCGAATTCGAGATGGACTTCAAGGTCGACGGAGACGACCCCGAGTCGCTGCTTTACAACTTCCTCTCTGAGTTTATATACCTCCGCGTCGCGAAGCACCTAGTGTTCTCCGAGATCAAGGTCCGGATTGAGGGCAACTCCCTGTTCTGCGCAGCGAAGGGATAGCCGCTCGA
>JBEKAR010000031.1:0-14323 GCA_050015815.1 Methanomassiliicoccales archaeon
GACCGACAGATACCGCCGCACCTCGGGAAAGAGGACGCTCTCGCCGCAGTGGTACCATGTGGAGGAGATCGAACCTCGGGACATCGCCATGTATCCTATCCTCAGCGAAGTCAAGGACCTCGAGCGCCTCCCAATCGACGTCGAGCGAAAGGAGTTCGATCACAGAAGCTTTGAGATTCCCGAGTCGGTGCCGTTGAGCGCCGATCTGCTGAGAGTCTTCGGCTACTACTTGGCCGAAGGGAACGCAGTGACGAAAGTGACCAAGGCCCATATTCAATTCACCTTCCACAAGAAAGAGATGCCATATTGCCAGGACATAGCCCGAGTGGTCCGTCAGGTGTTTGGTTTGGAGGCGAAGATTGAGATCAGGGAAGAGCACAATACCGCACTCGTCATCCTGAACAGTGCGCGGCTCGCCAGGGCGTTCGAGATGTGGTTCGGTAAAGGAGCCGCAAACAAACGCATGCCTGATTTCATGCTATTCCTTCCGCCTCAGAAGCAGAAGGCCATCATCGAAGGAATGTGGAAGGGCGACGGTTATGTGAATGTGACAAGGCAATCGCCCAGTGCAGGCTATTCGACGATATCGAGAGAGCTGGCGTACCAGACCAGGATGGTGCTTCTTCGCTTGGGAATCATCTCCTCATTGTACCGTGAACCCGCAAAACTCAGAAAGGGCGTCAGCCATCGAGTATCGTACAGAATCCACGTGGGGGAGAGGCAATCACTCGAGCGGCTATGTCCGATAGTCGGGATCGACTACGTCGACGCGAGGCCATTGCGCATTCATTCGTGGATCGAGGACGGGTTCCTTCACACTCCGATCACATCCAAGGAACTCCTATACTACTCCGGTCGGGTCATGAATTTCGAGGTCGAGGATCACCACTCCTTCGCAACTGAGAGCCTCACCTGCCACAACTGCGGCGATCTCATGTGGATCTACATCAAGGTCAAGGACGACATCCTGGTCGACGTCAAGTTCAAAACGTTCGGTTGCGGCGCGGCGATTGCCACCAGCAGCATGATCACTGAGATGGCTAGGGGCAAGACGCTCGAAGAAGGGATGAAGATTACAAGGAAGGACGTCGCTGACGCTCTCGAAGGTCTTCCGCCGCAGAAGATGCACTGCTCGAACCTCGCCGCCGATGGGCTTCATGCGGCCATCAAAGACTACCTGACAAAGGAAGGCAGGGAATTCATTAAGATAGATGGATAATCTAACCCACCTGGGAGAGATGAACCGCATCCAGACCAAGCTCGGCCCGCTCACCCTCGAGAACCCAACGATGCTGGCCTCGGGGATGATGGGCGAGACGGGCGAGTCATTGTTGGCGGTCGCCAGAGCGGGCGCGGGCGGCGTCGTGACGAAGTCTGTCGGGATTGAGCCCAGAATGGGCTACGAGAATCCAACGCTCGTCGACCTAGAGTATGGCTACCTGAACGCGATGGGTCTGCCGAACCCCGGAATCGACGCCTACCGAGAAGAGATGAAGATCGCCATCGACGGCAAGGTCCCGATCATCGGTTCGATATTCGCGATCACTCCAGAGGACTTCGCCCTGCTCGCATGGAAGATGCAGGAGTACGGAGCATCGGCGGTCGAGCTCAACCTTAGCTGCCCCCACGCGAGAGGACTCGGCATGGAAATCGGGGTCGACCCGATCGCGGTGCGCAAGATCGTCCGCGAGGTGAAGGGGTCAGTAAGCATTCCAGTCCTCGCGAAGCTGACGCCCAATACCCATCGGCTCGGCGAAGTGGCGAAAGCGGTGGAGGAGTCTGAAGGCGACGGCATCGTCGCGATAAACAGTCTCAAGGCGATGGCCATATCCATCGAGGCGAGGAGACCCGTCCTCCACAACAAGGTCGGTGGCCTCTCCGGTCCGGCGGTGAAACCGGTCGGGTTGAGGGCCGTCTTCGACCTATACGAAACGGTCGACATCCCCATCGTCGGGGTCGGGGGAATCGAGACCTGGCAAGACGTCGTCGAGTATATGATGGCCGGCGCAACCGCGGTTCAGATCGGCAGCGCGATTGGGAGGAGAGGGTTGGGCGTCTTCAATGAGATATCATCCGGCCTTGCCGCGTACTCAGACGTGGAGCACGTCCAGAGTCTCAAGGACATCGTGGGGGCGGCGCATGGCTAGGCAAGAGATGGTCAGGGTATCCTCAGTGAAGGACGAAGGGATTGGCCTGAGGACCATTCGTTTCCCGCTCGACGCCTCCGTCAGACCAGGGCAGTTTTTCATGGTCTGGGTGCCGGGCGTCGGCGAGGTGCCGATGTCCGCTTCGTACGTCTTCGGCGAGAAGGGGATAACCGTCAGGGAGATCGGGCCGGCCACCAAAGCGCTCAACGCGCTCGGGCCGGGCAGCCTGCTCGGCGTGAGAGGCCCATTCGGCAACGGTTTCGTGATAGGTCCCGGCAAGGCACTTCTTATCGGCGGCGGGACTGGCATGGCAACCCTCATGCCTGTCGCGGAGTCCATCTGGGACATGCGCAAGGTCGACATCCTTATCGGCGCGAGGACGAAGGGTGAACTTCTGTTTGAAGAGAGGGCGGAACTTCTCTCCTCCGAGGTGCACGTCTCGACCGACGACGGGTCGAGGGGGATGCAGGGCACGGTCGTCGAGATGGCGACGAAGCACCTGGACAAGCACGGATGCGATGCGATCTACGCCTGCGGACCGGAGAAGATGCTCACCGCCGTCCTAGAGCTTGGCAGGCAGAGGAACATCCCCTCTCAGCTCTCGCTCGATAGGCTGATGAAGTGCGGCTCTGGTCTATGCGGAAGCTGCGTGATCGACGGGGTGAGGGTATGCTCCGACGGGCCCATCTTCACCGGAGAACAGCTGTATCGCTCGAGCGAGTTCGGCATGTGGAGGCGCGACGAGACAGGTCGCCGCATCAAGCTTTGAAATGTTCTTCCGGGTGCACGACCTCCTTGACGAGCTCCTCGAAGTCCGCGTCGCTCACCCTTCCCTTGATCTCGCCGAGAGATTTCACCTTCTGAAGGATCCTGGCCACCTGGTCCTCCGTCGCCTCTATTTCCAGGTCTTCGAGCCTCTTTCTGATGTACGTCGCCCCGGAGTGCTTGCCGAGCATCAGGTGCCTGCGGTTGCCGACCGACTCGGGCGGGATCGATTCGTAGGTCAGAGGGCAGTTGAGGACGGCCGCGACGTGGATGCCAGATTCGTGCGAGAACACGTTCTCTCCGACGATGGGCTGGTTCCTCGCCAGCGGCACCTTCGAGTATTCTGCCACCATCTCCGAAAGCTCCGTCAACTCTTCCAGGTCTATGCCAAGGTCGACGTCGTAAATGAACTTCATCAGCGCCGCGAACTGCTCGAGCGGGACGTTGCCCGCCCTCTCCCCGATGCCGTTCACCGTCGTCGTGACAGCCTTCGCGCCTGCGTTCACTCCGGCCATCGCGTTGGCCAACGCCATCCCAAAGTCGTTGTGAAGGTGGACCGAGACCGGCGTTCTGAAGCTCGAAGTGATCTCGCGAACGATCTTGGTTATCGCTTCAGGGGAGGCGCAACCGACCGTGTCGGTGATCCCGAGGCGGACAGCATTCCCCTCTTCCGCGACCTTGTAGACCTCTTTCAGGAAGGAGATCTCTGTGCGAGTCGAGTCCTCGCAGCTCAGCGCCGCCTTGACCCCTCTAGAATGACAATGATCCAGCGCTTCCGCGGCCTTCTGCAGCACGTACTCCCTTGGCTTGTTGAACTTGTAGCGGAGGTGGATGTCCGAGGTGGCGATGAAGAGCAAGACCACGTCCACGCCCGCATCGACCGCCGCGTCTATGTCGCCGGGGACCATCCGAGACAGAGCTAGTATGTCAGCGTCCAAACCCAGCTTCGCTATGGCTCTGATAGTTCGTTTCTCGCCCTCCGAAACGGCAGGGAATCCGGCCTCGATCTGGGGCACGTGGATTGAGTCGAGCTTGCGTGCGATCCCGACCTTCTGTTCCATGCTGAAGGCGACCCCGGGCATCTGCTCTCCGTCGCGCAGAGTCGAGTCATAGACCGAGATGCCAGAAAGGTCCAGCTTGGGGTTGTAAGGGCTCAGGGCGAACCGTTCCATGCCAGACCCTACCCCTTGCCGGGGATTAACCCTTTCGACGCTAGGGGAAGGGTAATGCGGGCCGGCCACACTATCACCACCATGGCCGGGCGCGTCCCCAGCGTCGGCAATCCCAACTTCATCCAGGTGCACCACGGGAAGCTCACGATCAATGTGCCGCTCCAGGTGTTCAGGGGTCGCAGCACGATGTTCCGGGAGCCTGAGGCCACGAAATTCTTAGCCACCCTCATCACCAGGTATCCTTGGCTGACCCCTGGCGCGACGGAGGAGATCAAGCGCGAGGCGAAGGAGGCGATGCGATCGCTCATCGAGCTTGAGGAGACCCGCCTAGCTAGGGCGAAGAGGTTGCTCGAGGAGGGACGTCCGACGCAAGCGATGAGCATCGTCTCCTCATATCTCGAGGCCCATCCCATCGATGCCGACGCCCTGCAGCTCAAGGGAAGAATCCACTTCGCCATGGGCGAGAAGGAAGAAGGGTACAGCGCATTCTCTGAGGCGAGGAAGGCCGGCAGACTTAATCGGAGAGAGACAAGAGGGCGTTGACCGCGTCAGCCACCTCCCTGACGGTCGCCCCCCATGGAACGACGGCGGTGTTGCGCTCGATCTCGAACCCTTCGCGCACCTTGCAGCACTTCACTACCCTCTTCTTGCCGTCGTCCGTCCTCAGGTCCCTGGCGCACATGTTGACGAACCTTGGGTTCGTCTTGTAGATCGATTTGTAGATCCGCCTCGATAGGTCGCAGCCAACAAGGGTTGTCTCGCCTGCGATCGTCGGTGTCTCGTCAAGATAGAGGACCTTTCTTCTCGACAGCATCCCCGATGCTCTACAGGGGAAGACGACGGTTCCGGTTGTGACGTTCCTCTCCAGCTCGTTGAGGTCGATCTCCTCCAGGACCGGTGCGATCGGTAGATCAATCAGGCCCGCTGATATCGCCTTCTCCAATAGGGTCATGAGCTTCGACGGCCGGGGTGGGACGACATCCATTACCATTAGTTCGAATACGTCTCCCGATGATGCGAACGAAACGTGATTGAACATCCCTCTTACCACAACGGTCTTGCCTAGATGGTCCAAGGCAATCCTCACCATGTGCGAGCGGACAAGAACGTCGACCTCGGGATTCTCGACGAAGACGGTGTCATCTGGCAGCGAGACTATTTCGTGGGAGACGATCGGCCTGAATAGCTCCGTGCCGCCCTCTTTGACGACCCGGATGACAGCGTGCTCGTCCTCATGCTTCAGGACGATGAACTCGGTGCGCGTGTATGCTTTCTTGCCGGCCGTGTGCCGGTCGATGTTCTCCTTCGTTAGCTCGAAGCCCACCTCTCTGACCGAGACGTCCTTGCAGTGGTCCGGCAGCATGTGGCTGCGCCTATCCTTCTCCGCTTTGAAATACTTGCCCACCCCTCGCCGCTGGAGCATTCCACCAGTCGCATCGGAAAAGCTTGATATACGGCGCAAGGCTTGCCATCAGCAGACGCCGGGATGACAGAGTGGCCATGTGGCGGACTGCAGCCCATTGGCGGATATCCGCATACCCGTGTTCAAATCGCGGTCCCGGCTCCAAACTTCCTTCTGACGTCATAGGCTGGTTTCTATACGCGTCGGTCGATAAGGCGGTCGAATGAAGGGGAAAGAACTCGTCGAGGACGTGGCCAAGAGGCGTCTGGAGATGATCGACGACGAGGTCAAGAAGACCTTCCCCGGAGCAGAGGCGAGCTACCACATCACGCCGGACGATAGGGCCCACATAGTCATCATCTGGGAGGGCGTGGTGATCGGGGAGGAGTTCGTCGAGAACGGCGAGAGCTGGTCCGAGCCGGAGAGGCAGAGGGAGTACCTCAAGGCGCTGGTCAACAAGGAACGCCTCGTCGTCGTAGTGCCAGAGAGGCACGTCCGTCCAGCAAGGATGAGGCTGCTGGAGTTTAACCAGTGGTGGTTCTTCTACTATCTCGTCTTCTCGTACGATGGGGAAGGTAACCTCAAGCGCTACGGAAGGCCTAGGCCCCCGCCTGCGGAGAAAGGGTACGCCTAGTGTGACCTACTTCTTTCTCTTCTTCGGCGCGGCGCACTTCTCGCCCTCCGGTTCGTTGTCCCACTCCTCGAAGAGCTTGCTCAGCCCCTTCTTCGCCACGGACCAGGTCGGAACGCCGCCGCAGATGACTGCAACCTGCATCGCCTCGACGATTTCGTCCTTGGTCGCCCCGTAGTTCTTTGCGACCCTTGCCTGGGGATAGACACAGTCCTCGCACATCCTGATGGATACGCAGGCGAGAGCTATCAGCCTCTTCGTCTTCCGGTCGAGGGCGCGGTCTTCCACCATGACCTTGTCCATCTCCTTGATCATGATCGCCAGCTCTGGGTTGTGCAGCTTGATGTGGTGCAGCGTCGCTGGAGTGTAACCGCACATCTGCTTGCTCAGGTCCATTACCGCCTTGTCCGCTTCCTTGCTAGATTTCGGCATGAGCCTGATTTCGTTCTGCTGAGAGATAATCTGTTCGGTGCCCGAGGGCCGCGGCACCAACGTATAATACGGCGCGGGCGAGATACCGATTGCGCTGGTCGAGGAGATTGAAGGTCAACAGCATCCTGGATACTATTGGCAACACGCCCATGCTCAGATTGAACAAGATCGTTCCAGAGGAGTCTGCTGAGGTGTTCTGCAAGCTCGAGTCTTTCAACCCGATGCGCTCGGTCAAGGACCGAGCGGCCCTGGAGATGATCGAGCAAGCGGAGCGCTCGGGCAAGCTCAGGCCAGGCATGTGTGTGGTCGAGCCCACTTCGGGCAACACCGGCATCGGCCTCGCCATGGTCTGCGCCGTCAAAGGCTACCGTCTTGTTCTCACGATGCCGGCGAGCATGAGCATCGAGCGGCAGAGGCTCCTCAAGGCGATGGGGGCCGAGCTTGTCCTGACGCCCGGCGAAGAGGGCATGGCCGGAGCAGTTTCCTGTGCTGAGGATATCTGCTGCCGGCAGAAGGACTCGTTCATGCCCTCCCAGTTCGACAATCCGGCGAATCCTGCGGTGCACGAGCGCACCACCGGACCGGAAATCCTCAAGGATATTCCGGACCTCGACGCTTTCGTTGCGGGGGTTGGGACGGGCGGAACAATCAGTGGAGTGGGAAGGTACCTCAAGAGCAAACGGCCGAACTGTCTCGTCATAGCGGTCGAACCGTCCCGTTCGCCGGTGCTCTCCGGAGGGGCGAGGGGTCCCCACGACATCCAAGGGATCGGCGCGGGGTTCGTGCCGAAGATACTGGATCGGCGTGTCGTCGACAGGATAGTCCAGGTCGATGATGACGAGGCGAAGAGGATGACGAGAAGGCTCGCTAGGGAGGAGGGGATATTCGCGGGAGTCTCTTCCGGCGCCGCCGTCTTCGTGTCGCTGCGCATCGGCCGGGAGCTCGGGCCGGGAAAGAAGGTCGTGGCCATAGTTCCAGATTTCGGTGAGAGGTATCTCAGCACCGACGCCTTCGAAGAAAGGCCATAGGCTTTTGCATCAACCCAGATGCCACGCGCCGGTAGAAAGGTATTTCTATCCCTACCTAGTTCGAATCTGAAGACCCCATGAGCTGGAAGGAAGACGTCAAGGTCGTCCTGGAGAGGGACCCGGCGGCGAAGTCGTACAACGAGGCGCTGTTCTTCAGCCAGGGGCTTCACGCGATCATGCTGTTCCGCCTCTCCAACTCGGCCTACAAGAAGGGCAACCACACGATGGCGAGGGCAATCAACTACTTCGCCCGATTCCTCACCGGTGCGGACATCCACCCAGGGGCGATGATCGGAAAAGGGTTCTTCATCGATCACGCGACCGGCGTGGTGATAGGAGAGACGGCGATCATCGGCGACAACGTCTCGATCTTCCAAGGAGTGACGCTCGGTGGGGTGAGCGCAGAGAAGGGCAAGAAGAGGCACCCGACGATCGGAAACAACGTGACGATCGGGGCGCATGCCGTGGTCCTCGGTGACATCAACATCGGGGACAACGTCAAGATCGGGGCCGGCTCGGTGGTCGTGAAGGACGTACCTCCCAATTCGACCGTGGTCGGGGTCCCGGGAAGGATCGTCAAACGGGAGAGCGCGACCATCAAGATAGACCTGAGACACGACCAGTTGCCTGATCCATTCATCGACGCATTCATGGACCTCAACCACCACCTGGTCGAACTCGAAAGGCGACTGGTGGCGGTAGAAGAGGAACTGAGAAAGGAGAAATAGGCTGAGGACAGTTCCATCCCGAGAGGGGTGTTTCCGTGGCCCTGACCGTGTTCAACACGCTGAGCAAGAGGAAGGAGAGGTTCGAGCCGCTCAACGACGACGTCGTCAACATGTATGTCTGCGGAGTCACGGTCTATGACGATATCCACATGGGGCACGCGAGAAGCATGATCGTCTTCGACATGGTCGCGCGGTACCTCAGGCATAAAGGGTACAAGTTGAACCACGCCACGAACTTCACCGACATGGACGACAAGATCATCAACCGGGCGAGCGAGATGGGCGTTCCGCCCCTTGAGCTGTCAGCAAAGTACGTCGAACACTTCTTCGAGGATTCGATGGCGCTCGGGATTAGACCGGCGGACCATTATCCCAAGGCCTCGGAGTATATCCAACAGATCATCGATTTCATCAGTAGGATCGAGGCGAAGGGGCTCGCCTATGCGACGGAGGATGGGAGCGTCTATCTGGCGGTCAGCGAGGTCCGTGGCTATGGCAAGCTCTCAGGCATGAAGGTAGACGAGCTCGTCGCCGGCGCGAGGGTCGAGGTCTCGGGCGTGAAGAAGGGGCAGATGGATTTCGCCCTCTGGAAGGGGGCAAAGCCGGGAGAGATATCGTGGCCCAGCCCCTGGGGAAGGGGGAGGCCCGGGTGGCACATCGAGTGCTCCGCCATGTGCCTGGACCTGTTCGGCGAGACGCTCGACATTCATGGAGGCGGAAACGATCTGATCTTCCCCCACCATGAGAACGAGCTCCTGCAGTCGGAGTCGGCGAATGGCAAGCCGCTCGCGAAATACTGGCTCCACAACGGCATGCTCAATGTTCAGGAGGAGAAGATGGCAAAGTCTCTGCGGAACTTCTTCACCGTGCGCCAGGTGTTGGAGAAGCACACGAAGGAAGAGATCCGCTTCTTCCTGCTCAACACCCATTATCGCGGTCCGCTCTCCTACTCTGACGCTGCGCTGGAGGAGGCCTCCGTCTCGCTGAAACGCCTGCATCATACCTACTCCGAACTGAAGGCCGCCATGGCGAGGTCAGAGGGAGTGGATAACGCATCCCTGCTCGTCGACAAGGCGAGGATGGCGTTCTACGAGCAGATGGACGACGACTTCAATAGCCGCGCTGCGATTGCGGTCCTGTTTGATCTCGCCCGGGAGTCGAATCGGCGCCTGGCCGCGGGCGAGCTGAGCAAGGAAGGCGTGGCGAACGTGATCGCGCTCCTCGAGGAAGCGGACGACGTCCTCGGCATTCTGCCCGCGGCAGAGACTGCGGTCGAGACCCAGACCCTTGATGACGTGATGCAGATCTTGATCATGGTGAGGAAGGAACTGCGGAAGCGAAAGCAGTTCGACCTCGCCGACGAGATCAGGGATGCGCTGGCGGAGAAGGGGATTAGGCTCGAAGACACCATGGAAGGAGCTAAGTGGAAGCGGGCATGAAGGCGGTCGCGAGGAAGAAGGCGATCCTGCTAGCCGGCGGCAAGGTCAAGGTCCCCGAGGGGCTTCATTTGCCGGTCCTACCCAGTCGCTCGACCGCCGGACCTGGAGCCGGAAGCGTCGGCATCGTCCTCCAGTTCGATGGCCACCGCGTCAAGAAGGCGATCTCGCGCGAAGAAGGCGAGTTCGAGCTCGTCGCCAGAGGCAAGGAGTTCGCCCTTTTGAGGAAGAGCGACGTCTTTCTTGAGAAAGTCAACATCCAGCCGACGCTGGCACACTCTCCGGAGCAGGCCTTCTACAACGTCGGCACCGCTTGCATTTACGACTGCAAGTTCTGCACCGCGCGAAGGCTAGAGAAGCGAAAGACGAAGGACCTGACGCCGGAGCGGATCGTCCAGTTGATCATCGAGCAATCGAGACGTCCTGACTTCAAGGCGGTCGCGCTGACCTCTGCCGTCGTTGGCTCTCCGAAGGAGACGACGGAGAGGATGATCTACATCGTTAACAAGGTCAGAACGGCGCTGCATGACGTGCCGATCGGAGTCGAACCCTACGTCGACGACCTTGACGACATCGACCGATTGAAGGAGGCGGGCGCGGACGAGATCAAGCTCAACGTGGAGAGCTGGGACGACGAGATCTTCAGAAAGGTTTGCGGAGAGCTTGACATTGAATGGATTCTCGGCACCCTTGAACGCGCGATCGCGGCTTTCGGACGGGGGAAGGTGTGCTCGAACATCATCTATGGCCTAGGCGAATCGGACGAGAACGTCCTCGATGGAGTCGAGACGCTCGCCAGGCTTGGAGTGGTGGCGACGCTCAGGCCGCTCAGGGTCAATGAACTGAACGAAGCGGCGCTAAGAAAGGCCCTGGGTACGATCCCCGAGATTACCCCGGAGCGAATGCTGAGGCTTGCCGAAGAGCACAAGCGCATCCTGGAGCGGTACGGCCTCGACACCCGCTCATTCAAGACGATGTGCAACGCCTGCACGTGTTGCGACATAGTGCCTTTCAGGGACGTCTGAGACCTGGCGGTTCAACGGAGTACGAAGGTGCATCAACCAATATATTTAGGGCAACCTAAATTTCATATACTGAATTCATCCTTGCACGTTCGATGCCAAGCGAGTTCGTTGAAGAATACCTGGAATGCATTTTCGAACTTACAGAGAAGACGGGAATAGCCAAGACCAGCGAGATCGCGGATGCCATGAAGGTCTCCCCGGCGTCGGTGACCGAGATGCTCCAGAGACTAGCAGCAGACGACTTCATCGAATACGAGAGGTACAAGGGCGCAAAGCTCAAGCCCGAGGGCATGGACGTCGCGCGGAAGATAAAGCGCAAGCACAGGCTGTTGGAGCGTTTTCTCGTCGACATCGTCGGTCAGGACAAGGCGGAAAGCCATGAAGAGGCCTGCCGTCTTGAGCACGTCGTGTCGGACGAGTCGGTGAAGGCGATCTGTCAGCTCACGAACAATCCCAAATTCTGTCCGGACGGCGAACCGATTCCGGAATGCGACGAGAAAGAGTGCGCCCGCTGCGATACCGAACCGACGGTCCCGCTCGCGGATTTGTCCGAGGGCGATGAGGGCAGCATCGTCTGTCTCCGAGGGACCGAGCCGAAGGGGCTTCGCCGGTTGATCTCGATGGGGTTCGTCCCTGGCCGCAGCGTTGCCGTGGAGGAGCGGACGCCGATGGGGGGGCCAGTCCTGGTAAGGATAGGAAGGACGAGGATCGCCCTGGCGACCGAGTACACGGAGCAGGTCCAGGTAAGACCAACATCATGCAGGACAAGGAGCAAGAAGAAACAGTTGAGATAGGCGGTGATCGCTTGGAGATAGGTCTGATAGGCCAGCCGAACGTCGGCAAGTCTGCGCTCTTCTCGAAGCTCACCGGCATCGGCGCGATATCCTCAAACTACCCTGGCACAACGGTCGAGTTCGAGGAGGGCTCGGTGGTCCGAAAAGGTCAGCGCCTCAACTTCCACGACCTCCCTGGGACCTATTCGCTGGCCGGGATATCGGAGGACGAGCTCGTCGCGACCCGCCTCCTTGCCGAGAAGAAGCTCGACGCCGTCATTGCGGTGGTGGACGCGAACCGCCTGGAACAAGGCCTAGTCCTCGTCTTCGAACTTATCGAGCTTGGCTATCGGGTCGTCGTCGCCCTGAACATGATGGACACGGCACGGAGGAGGTACACCCTCGACGTCACGGCGTTGGAGGAAGCCGTCCGCGTGCCAATGGTCCCGACGGTCGCTATCACAGGCGAGGGCGTCGAAGACCTGGTCGAGCTGCTAGTCGCGGGCAAGGTAACCGAATCGAAGTTCGTCGTCCCCTATGATCGGCACATCGAGGAGATGCTGAAGGAGCTAGCCTCGGACCCCGCGAGCCTGGTGACGCCCTTCCCTACGAGGGGCGCACTGGTCAAGCTTCTGGAAGGGAACCCTTTCTTCGAAGGACTCTTCTCGAGCGATTTCAGGAAGAAGGTCGACCGCCTCAAACAAGGATTCGAGGAGGATCACCATGAGGCGATCGCGGTCCACATCAGTCGCGACCGATTCGGTGAGGCGGGCAGACTGGCCAAGCTCGTGACCAGCGAACTGCCCAAGGCCGAATCCAGGCTTGATAGGCTGTCGGACCTTACCTTGCGTCCGAAGACCGGGATTCCGATAATGATCGCCGTCCTAGGAGGTGTTTTCTTGGCGGTCGTGGTCCTCGGGGGGTTCCTGGAATCCACCCTCCTCTCCACCTACCATGCCATCGTCGGCAACTTCTTCATCGACCTCGGGAGGACGCTTGGAGGGGAGCTGGGGGAGGCTCTCGGCCGGGGCTTCGACCTCAGCATCCAGGCGATACTCTCCATCGTCATTCCATACATCGTCGTCTTCTATCTCATGCTGGGCGTGCTCGAGGACACGGGCTACATCCCGAGGATGGTCGTGCTCCTGGACGGGGTGATGCACAAGATCGGGTTGCACGGCCGCGCAATCATTCCCATGATCATCGGCATGGGCTGCAACGTCCCGGGGATCCTGGCCACCCGCGTCATGGAGTCAAGAAGGGAGCGTTTCATCCTTGCCGTCATAACCGTCATGGCGGTGCCGTGCTCGGCTCAGACGGCGGTAATCATCGGCACGGTGGGCAACAACGCAGGCATACTTTGGGCCCTCGCCATCTATCTCATTCTGATCGGAATCCTGCTTCTTCTCGGCTGGTTGATGCACAAGTTCATGCGGTTCGAGCCGACCTCCCTCGCCCTCGAGATTCCAGACCTATCGGTCCCGAGATGGAGGAACGTGCTCTGGAAGGCCGGAACGAGGACGAAGGACTTCTTCGTCCTGGCCTTCCCGCTCCTGCTTATGGGTAGCCTTGCCCTCGAGGTGCTGATGCAATACGGTGTCCTCAACGCTCTGGTCGACCCTCTAGCGCCATTCACGCTTGGCCTTCTTGGACTTCCTCCAGTGATCATCATCGCCCTCCTCTTCGGCGTACTGAGAAAAGAAATGGCGCTTCAATTGCTGGTGGTGCTCTTCGGAACCGCCGAGCTGACCACGGTGATGAGCTCGGAGCAGATGTTCACCTTCGCTCTGATCATGGCGACGTACGTGCCCTGCATCGCCGCGTTCGCCGCGCTGACGCGCGAGTTCGGTGTGAAGGATGCCATCAAGGTCACCGGCGCCTCGACCGTCCTGGCGTTCGGGCTCGGAGCATTTTCCCACTTGATATTCAGCGTGTTCTAGGTCACTGATGCGCGAAGTATGCCTGAACTGACGGTGAGCCGCGCTGGATGCGGGCGAAGCCGAAACGTTCGAACTGCACGACGCGCCCGTCCTCATCATGCACGAAAGGCTCACAGAATCCTTCTCTCTTGCTCCCGTCAGGCATCCAGACATCGCACTTCCGCGAGCTTTCAGGGGCCCAATGAATGATCCTGACCTTATCCTTCAGGATGGAAAGATCGTTTCCGATGTAGGTCGCCCTGCCCTCGATCATCTCTAGGTTGCAGAGGTCCTTGAGCCTGATCCTGCCTCTCTCCCTGAACGCCTCCATGTCCTCTTTGACCACCATGAGATGTATCGGTTCTCCCTCCATGACGCACTTACGCACGCCTCTCTCGGGGAAGTCAGGCTGCACCGGTGCGTGCGACTCCAGCCTGCCCGCCCCGTAGACGTCCAGAGGGACCGGGTTCCAGACGAAGAAGTATCGATCGGCCTCCTTGTCTACGCGGTCCCGATTGTATGCGTAGAGCGTGTCCCAGGTGAATTCGACATCCACGTCCTTGATGCCGCAGTCGACCCAATAGGCGCGGATCGCATCGGCCCGAATCCCCCTCTTGGCCATCGCCCTGACGGTGCCGAGGCGGACATCGTCCCAGCCGGTGTATTCGCCGGATTTGATACCCTTGCCGACCGTGGAGGTCTTAAGGATGGTCTCCGGGATGCTGACGAGGCCGTAGTGATGGTAGTAGGGCTTCTTCCAGCCGAAATACCTGAAGATGTACTCCTGGCGATGGGTGTTGTTCAGGTGGTCCTTGCCTCTGATGACGTGCGTAAGGCCGAGGAAGTGGTCGTCGACCGCGACGCT
>JBEKAR010000032.1:0-14141 GCA_050015815.1 Methanomassiliicoccales archaeon
GGTGCCTCGGCAATTGCGCCTATTGCGTCACGAGACTTGCGAGAGGCTACCTGAGAAGCTATTCTATCGAGGGCGTCGTCGAAGCGGTCCGAAAGGAAGTCGCAGGAGGGGCAAAGGAGATCCTTCTCACCACCCAGGACACAGGCTGCTACGGCTCAGAGCTGGGGACGAGCCTCCAGGATCTGATTTCGAAGGTCTGCGAGGTCGAAGGCGATTTCAAGGTCAGGATCGGCATGATGAACCCGGACAGCCTCGCCGACATCCTGGATGAAACGATCGAGGCGTATCAACAGCCCAGGGTATACAAGTTCCTGCATCTCCCCGTCCAGTCAGGGAGCGATCGCTTGCTTCGCGCGATGGGAAGGAGCTATGACATCGCGGCCTTCGAGAGACAGGTCACGAGGTTCCGTGAAGTTCTCCCTAGACTGACGCTCTCGACGGACATCATAACAGGATTTCCAGGCGAGACCGATGACGACCACCGTGCGACAATCGAGATGCTGAAACGGGTCAAGCCGAACATCGTCAACGTCACAAGGTTCTCTTCTCGCCCGGGCACCGCGGCGGCGACCATGAAAGAACCGGTGGTGAGCAGGATCTCCAAGGACCGTTCCAGGGAAGTGGCGATTCTTCGCTTCGAAATCGCAATCGCTCTCAACAGAAGGCTGGTCGGCGAGCGCCTCAAGGTCATGGCGACGGAGATCGGCAAGAACGGATCCACGATCTGCCGGGATGATCGCTACGTGCCAGTCGTAATCAGGCGTCGCCTAGTCTTGGGCGGTTCATACGAAACGGAAATCATCGACTGCACGGCGACCCATCTTGTCGCGAAGCTGCGATGAGCTTCGTTAGGCATCCTTCGAGGTCTGGTACCTGACCTCGCACTCTTTCGTTTTAAATACAGGCACTCTAATCGAGGCAGCAGAGCCCCGTAGTGTAGTGGTCAATCATCCCGGACTTTGGATCCGGTGACGGCAGTTCGAATCTGCCCGGGGCTACTTCCCTCTCCAATCCTGTCCTCCCTGCTCACCATTTCTCGATGTGCGTCAAGGTATCCAGCTTTAGCCTCGGCGTCCTACGCCCTTCCTCCTTTGGCTTGCCTATGGGGATCATTACCAGTGGCCTCGCGTGGCCAGGAAGCTGAAGCGCCTTGCACACCTCCGCCTCGTCGAAAGCTCCGACCCAGCAACTCCCGAATCCTTTGCTGCAGACGTACAACATTATGTGCTCCGTCGCTGCGGCGACGTCCTGCAGGCAGTAGAGCTCAGAGCCTCTGGAGCCGTAGTTGCGGATGCGGTTCAGGTTGGCGCAGACGACGATCACTACCGCCGCGTCCTCGAGGAACATCTGGCCGAACGCGGCCTTCGCCAGCATGGCCTTCGTCTCGGAGTCCCGAACTATTACGAAGTCCCTTGCCTGCAGGTTCCCGGCGGAAGGAGCCAGCTGCGCGAGCCTCAGAGCTTCCATCACGACCTCATCCGGCACTTCGCCCTCACCGAACGATCTCACGCTGATGCGCTTCTCGATGCACTCGACAATCTCCATCGTCGCTGCCTCGTCGCTCGATGGCACGGGTGCGGTAATAAAGGTTCTCTGGCACGGCATCGTTAAGTATCGAGCCGCAGAATCCCTTCGTATGAGCGTGGAGTGCAGGATCGAGGTGGAGCTCCCGGACGAGGAGAGGGCGGTGGAGGTGGCTCGCTCGATCTCGCTCGACAACGGAGAATACGTCACGGCGGTGGTGACGGGGAGAACGATCGTCATGACCGCGGTGGCATCTTCCACCGCATCCATGCTCCACACGGTCGAGGACCTCCTGGCCTGCCTGAAGGTGGCGGAGTCGGTGATCGCCCCCGAGCCGGAGCAAGAAGACCTCACAGATGACGCCTGATTGCTCTGGTAGTTTGCCACGCCGCATTTCCACAGGCTGTAAGTAGGAAACGACGCAATGCGGCTGTGAGGTGACCACACGGACTCGGGCCTCGTCATTCGAAAGGTCGACGCCGAGAACGTTGACGACCTGGTGATGCTAATCGGGGAGCTTGCCCTCTTCGAGCGTCTACCCGGTCCCGACAAGGAGGCAAAGGCCAGATTGGTCAGGGATGCGCTCAGTAATCCTCCGCGCTTCTCCGCGTTCGTCGCCTACGAAAATGGCTTGCCTGTCGCGCACATCATCTACTTCTTCACCTACTCGACGTTCCTCGGAAAGCCGACCCTTTTCCTGGAGGACCTCTTCGTGCTCGAGGGGTACCGTGGAAAGGGGATTGGGAAGGAGCTACTAGGGTACTGCGCCGATGAGGCGCTGAGGACCGGCTGTGGACGGATGGAATGGGCGGTTCTGACCTGGAATGCCGATGCTATCAGATTCTACGAAGGCTTCGGTGGGAAGCGTCTAGATTGGTACTTTTACAGGATGACCGAATCGGAGCTGAGAGCCGCATCGGATAGCTCCGAGAAGCATCGGAGTCGCTAAGGCCTCACGCCTTCCCTGACTTTGACCGCCAGCCCCTTCTTCATGACGAGCATCTCGTCCCTGGTGAGGATCGCTCTGCCGACGGCGACCAGTTCATCGTTCTTGTCCACGACCATAACTTCGTCCATCGGCACTAGGCCTGGGTCGCAATCGGTCACGAAGCCACAGAACACGTTCTTGCCTTCGCGATTGTACTGGGCCGAATCGTCGTCGACGATCACCCTGAGCGCGGGAGTTCCGAGTCCCGCCTTGAGCTTCCTCGCCCCCTCGGGCCGCAGGGAGAAAAAGCCGTCCGGCGCCCTCATCGAGAGGACGTGCTTGCCATCAACCAGCACGGTTCTGATCTTGCCGGTGTTCTTCGACTTGGTGATCTCGACCTTGCCGTCGAGCAGCAGGTCCGAAGCGCCTCTGCCGAACTGGTAGTCCGCCACAGCGCGGACCCTCAGGAGGTCCACGTCGGTGGTCGCGTGTTCGGACGAGAGCACGGTTAGCATGTCTAGCGTCTCCCTGCCGTCGTAGACGAGACACAGACCGTATTCCTGGCAATGGGAGAAGCGTTCCATCAGCTCGGTCATTCTCGCCTTCGTCTCCATGTCCTGCTGCTTAGGGAACAGGGATTGGGCAATCGGGTACGCCTCGTCAAGTTCGATTGGAACGGGGCCAAACGGCGACATGACCAGGAAGTGCGAATCGCTCACCGCTGAGATCTCTGCGATTTCCTTGGCGTAGCGCCTGGAATATGGCTTCTCGGCCTCCTCGAACGCCACCCCGACCTTCGAAGGAGGTTGGCGATATCTTTCGAAGTACCGTTTCTCATAGCGGAGCATCGATGGCCGGTCCAGCGTCTCGGGGCCAGTGTAGAACATCGCGCCATCCCGGCTGAGCGGCTCGTACTTCTCAAGGTGTCCCTTATAGGCTGCGAGGCGCCTGAGCGCGTTCAGCAGTGAAGGATGTCCGCGGCAGCGCACTTCCACCATCTCCCACAAATCCCCCTCGCGGAGCGCCGTCTTCGATCTCTCGATCTCCATTTTGGAGATGTACAGATTGTGCCGGGAGACCGTCCTCACCCTCTCCTCCTCCGGTAGCTCCATGAGCGATTCGATGGTGTGTTTTGAGCAATAGGGGCAGTCGCAATCGAGACCCTTCATATCAGCCAGATGCGCGGTGCCGCTAGGCAGCATCATTCTGCCGTCCCTTGCGAACTTGGCATATGAAGCGGAGTCGAACAGGTCGCAGCCGAGGAGGATCGCGATGGGGAAGACCATCGGGTGACCCGCTCCGAACAGATGCACTGGTCTATCTGGAGCGAGCCCTTTCTTCGAGGCGACGATGACATCGATCAGGTCGGCGAACCGGTATGTCTCCATCAGAGGTACGACCCCGCCAATCGGGAACACATCGACTCCAAGGCTGGACAAGCGGCGGGCGCAGTCCTCCCGCAGGTCCTGGTAGAGCGAACCCTGGACCACTCCGGCAAGGAGCATCTCGCCCTTGATCTGCGAAGCCTCATCGGTCCGTTGCAGGGTCGTCTCTACGGCATCCTTCGTCCGCTCCTTCGTCCAATCAGGCTCAGTGAAGATGTCGAGCACCGTGCCGATGTCGGCCCCGATATCGCGCTGGAACGCGACGATCTCGTCGTTGCGGACGTCCACTTCGCCGTACATGTGGCTCTGGAACGTACCGCTGTCGGTCATGATCGCGCCGTGGAAGTCGAGCAAGGCATGAAGCCGTTCTTTCAGCGCCCTCTCCTTCAGCGCCGGGTCCTTGCGGATGATATACGAGTTCGTGATCAGGCCGCGGAAGCCGAACGACTCGTAGAGTTCTTTCGGCGGGACGGTGAACATCTTCGGGTGCACGACCGGCAGGAGGCAAGGAGTGTCCAGCTTGCCGTGCGGCGTGGTGAACTCGCAGATCCGCGCCAGACCGTCCCTCTCAATTAGCTCGAGCATCGCTCATCGGAGGGAGGCGAATCGTATTAATGCTTGCACGGGCGCCTTTCCAGCCCGCCAAAGTCAACGTGGACCTAGCCATGACAATCATTAAACCTTCCTCGTCCGTTTTGCATTCCGTGCCAGCCGCCCACTTCAATTACAAGATGGTCATCGCGGTCAGAAAGGACCTGAAGCTCTCGCCGGGAAAGCTCGCGGCTCAGGTCGCTCATGCGGCGGTAACCTGCGCCCTGGTCTCGAAGAAGAGGAAGCCAGCATGGTTCGAGGCTTGGTACGAGGAAGGGCAGAAGAAGGTCGTGGTAAAGGTGGCCGACCTCAGAGAGCTGCATGAGTTGAAGGTCGCGGCTGAGGACGCGGGGCTCGTGACCGCGCTGATCACCGATGCAGGGCACACCGAACTGCCCCCGAACACGACCACATGCCTCGGCATCGGACCCGCCCCGGAGGCGGAGATAGACAAGGTCACGGGGCATCTGGGGCTGATGTGAGTTGAAGAGCCAGGTGCGGGTGCTCGGGTTCGACGATGCTCCGTTCCGTTTTGGCTCGGACAACGTTCTGGTGGTCGGCGCCGTGATGCGCCTTCCGGGTTACCTCGAGGGCGTCCTCCGCACCGAGTGCAAGGTCGACGGAGACGACGCCACGGATGCACTGATCAGAGCAGTCCTAGACTCCCGGTTCAAAGAGCAGCTCAAACTGGTTATGATTGATGGGGTCGCGCTAGGTGGGTTCAACGTGGTCGATATCGATCGGCTCTATCAGGAAACCGGCGTTTCAGTTGTGACGGTCACGAGGGACCGGCCGAATATGCAGAAGATCAAGGCGGCGTTGACGAAGCACTTCGACGACTGGGAAGTGCGATTGGAGATAATTGAGCGGCATGAGCTCATCGAACTAGAGACCGACCATAATCCCCTTTTCGTCTCAGCCTGCGGAATGGACATCGGAGATGTGAGTTCGTTGCTGCGTCAGAGCGTCGTTCGGGGCGTGCTGCCCGAACCCCTACGTGTGGCCCATATCATCGCTAGCGCCATGGTCAAGGGCGAATCTCGGGG
Source organism: Methanomassiliicoccales archaeon (assembly GCA_050015815.1). Classification (GTDB taxonomy): domain Archaea; phylum Thermoplasmatota; class Thermoplasmata; order Methanomassiliicoccales; family UBA472; genus JAJRAL01. The sequence continues at coordinate 5,475 of JBEKAR010000032.1, forward strand.
AAGGGCTTAGGACCGCCCCGTCCATATACACCGCGACGAGCAATGCAGTGGTTGGAAAGTTGAATAGCAGGAACGAGTAGGGCATCAGCGCCATAGCGATGGCGCGAGAACGGCCAGCACGTACTGGATAATGTTCTCGGACCTGTCGATACGACGCTCCTGCTCGCTCGCTCCTGCTACCAATCTCATCCCGGAGATATATTGTCGAGGCTGGTATAAAGAACGTCCGTCATCTGTCTGACAAAGTCATATCGCCCGGCCAGCTAATCTATCTCAGGCGTAAGTAGCGACCGGCCTTAGTCGAACCCCGCGATGCTCATTCCGAGATACATTTCCGTACGAAGCGCGAGCACGCATCCGTCGTTCCGATAAGTACTTCAACGGGAGCTGACTAACTGGACCTCGCCTCCGGAGGCGATGAAACGAGGTCGCGAAAAGACCTCCTGAAGGGTGTTGGCGAACCCTTAACGCTTAAATATGAATAGCGTAATAGGGCAGCCGCTTCCCATTCAAAAGGTGAAATGATGGCACGAGGACTTTACACTGCCAGAAAGCTGAAGAAAGAGCGTCAGAAGTACCGATGGAGCGACAGCACTTACAAGAAGCGAATGCTGAAGCTCAAGGAGAAGTCGGACCCGTTGGAGGGCGCATCCCAAGGTAGGGGGATCGTCCTAGAGAAGGTCGGAATCGAGGCGAAGCAGCCCAACTCGGCCATCAGGAAGTGCGTCAAGGTCCAGCTCATCAAGAACGGTCGCCAGATCACTGCTTTCGCGGTCGGCGACGGTGCCATCAACTTCATCGACGAGCACGACGAGGTCCTCGTGGAGGGCATCGGCGGCAGGCTCGGTCGTTCCTACGGCGACATCCCGGGAGTCCGGTACAAGGTCATCCAGGTCAACAGCGTCTCCCTCAACGAACTCGTGAGGGGCAGGAAGGAGAAGCCGGTGAGGTGAACAAGATGGTCGACGAGCAAACAGCACCAGTTGAGCCCGCACCGCAGCCGGAGCCGGCACAGCCCGAGACCGAGTTCCTGATGTTCGGCAAGTACGGAGTGTCGGACGTCGTGATCAAAGACGGCGGACTGGCGAAGTACATCCAACTCAAGAGCACGGGCATCCCGCACTCGGACGGAAGGCACGCCAACCGCTGGTTCGGGAAGGCCAAGCTCAACATCGTCGAGCGCCTGATCAACAACATGATGCGGACCGAGGTCTTCACGGGCAAGAAGCTCAAGGCCTATCGGACGGTCCATAGGGCGTTTGACGTCATCTACGTGAAGACGAAGAAGAACCCGATCCAGGTCCTGGTCGAGGCGTTGGAGAACGCCGCACCGAGGGAAGAGGTCACTCGGCTCCAGTTCGGAGGCATATCCGTCCCGAAGGCCGTGGACGTCGCCCCGTCCCGCAGGCTGGACATCGCTCTTCGCAACATCACCAAGGGCGCCATCGAGTCGAGTTTCAAGAACACGAAGACCATTCAGGACTGTCTCGCCGACGAGCTCATCCTGGCCTCGAAGAACGACATGAATTCGTACGCGGTGTCGAAAAAGGAAGAGGTCGAGAGGGTCGCGGCGTCCGCAAGGTGAGCCATAGTCAGGATCAACCGATTCGATTTCACAGGTGGCCAGAATGGGACGCAAGGAAGACAATATCCGTAAGGCACAAGCCATCATGACCGATCCCAAGCGGATCAGGAACATCGGGACCGCGGCGCACATCGACCACGGCAAGACGACGCTGTCCGACAACCTGATTGCTGGAGCCGGCATGATGTCCGAGGACCTCGCCGGGAAGCAACTGATGCTCGACTACGATGAGCAGGAGCAGGCGAGGGGCATAACGATCAACGCGGCGAACGCCTCGATGGTGCATACGTTCGAAGGAAAGGAGTACCTCATCAACCTGATAGACACGCCGGGCCACGTCGACTTCGGCGGTGACGTGACCAGGGCGATGAGGGCGCTCGATGGGGTCGTCATCCTCGTCTGCGCGGTCGAGGGAATCATGCCTCAGACCGAGACGGTCATCAGGCAGGCGCTCAAGGAACGCGTCAGGCCGGTATTGTTCATCAACAAAGTCGACCGACTCATCAACGAGCTCAAGGTCACCCCGGAGCAGATGATGCAGCGCTTCACGCAGATTATCACCGAGGTCAACCGCAGAATATCCACGCAGATCCCTGCTCCGCTCAACAAGGAGTGGCAGGTCAGTGTCCAGGACGGGACCGTCGCGCTAGGAAGCGCATTCCATAACTGGGCCGTCTCCGCGCCGTACATGCTGAAGAGCAAGGTGTCGATGAAGGACGTCTACGAGCACTGCAAGAACAACGACCAGAAGACCCTGGCCAAGAGGTCACCGGTGCATGAGGTCCTGCTCGACATGGCGATCAAGCACGTCCCGGACCCCTACGAAGCTCAGAAGATCCGTATCCCGGTCATCTGGAAGGGTGATCCGGAAAGCGTGGTCGGCAAGGCCATGCTGACCTGCGACCGCACCGGTCCTACAATGTTCATGGTCACCAAGATCATCATGGACCCGCACGCTGGCGAGGTCGCGGTAGGAAGACTATTCTCGGGCAAGCTCACCAAGGGCATGGAAATGTTCATTAACGGCGTCGGGCAGTCGAACCGCGTCCAGATAGTTGCCCTCTCGGTAGGTGCGGACCGCATCCCGGTAGAGGAGATGGATTCAGGAAATATCGTGGCCGTCTCTGGGCTGAAGGACGCCATGGCAGGAAGCACCGTCTCGACGATCAAGGATGTCGAGCCGTTCGAGAAGATCGTCCACTACTCCGAACCGGTCGTTACAGTCGCCATCGAGGCGAAGCACATGAAGGACCTGCCGAAGCTGGTCGAGGTCCTTAGGACCGTCGCCAAGGCGGACCCGTCGCTCCAGGTGCAGATCAACCAGGAGACCGGCGAGAACCTCCTCTCCGGGATGGGCGAGCTGCACCTCGAGATCACCAACTACCGTATCGTGAACGACCACAAGGTCGAGATCAAGACCTCGCCGCCGATCGTCGTCTACCGCGAGTGCGTCGGTCAGTTCGGCGGACCGTTCGAAGGCAAGTCCCCGAACAAGCACAACAAGTTCTACGTCGAGGTGCTGCCGCTGGAACAATCCATATATGATGCGATCAAGGCGGGCGACATCAAGACGGAAGGCAAGATTAAAGACCCGAAGGCACTCCAGAAGCAGCTGATGGACCTTGGAATGGAGAAGGAGGAGGCGAAAGGCATCGTGTCGTTCCACGACACCTGCGTGCTCATCGATGTCACCAAGGGCATCCAGTATCTCAACGAGACGATGGAGCTGTGCAAGCAGGCCTTTGACGAGGCGATGAACCTCGGGCCGCTGGCCCAGGAGAAGGTCATGGGCCTTAAGATCAGACTCGTGGATGCGAAGCTCCACGAGGATGGAGTCCACCGCGGCCCCGCTCAGGTCATCCCGGCAATGAGGTCGGCGATCTATGGCGCGATGTGCCTCGCGGGAAGGGTTTTGATGGAGCCTATCCAGAAAGTCTTCATCAACGTCCCCCAGGACCTGATGGGTGACGCGGTGCGCGAGGTCCAATCCCGCCGCGGCGTCATCGAGGACATCAGCCAGGAGGGCGAGGCGGCGGTCGTTACGGCGAAGGCGCCGGTGGCGGAGATGTTCGGGTTCGCGAGCGCGATTCGAAGCGCCACGCAGGGCCGAGCGCTCTGGTCGACCGAGAACTCGGGATTCGTTAAGGTTCCGACAGATATACAGGCCAAGGTCGTGGGAGACATCCGCAAGCGGAAGGGACTCAATCCAGAGCCCTACGATGCGGGGTACTACGCGGGCTGATGATGGAAAAACCGTTAAATACGGCATACAATATGGAGAAGCAAATCGCAAAATAAGGAGGCTGGAACATGGCAGAGAAACCTCACTTGAACCTCGTGTTCATTGGCCACGTCGACCACGGGAAGTCGACCGCAGTCGGTCGCCTTCTAAGCGACACTGGCCATATCGAACCGTACCTGATCGAGAAGTACCGAAAGCTGGCGGAGGAGAAGGGAAAGGCGACCTTCGAGTTCGCGTGGGTCATGGACTCCCTGAAGGAAGAGAGGGAGCGTGGCGTCACGATCGATGTGTCCCATAAGAGATTCAACACCGACAAGTACTACTTCACCATCATCGACGCGCCGGGCCACCGGGACTTCGTGAAGAACATGATCACTGGTACCAGCCAGGCCGACGCGGCCGTGCTGGTCGTCAGCGCGATCGAGGGACCGCAGGCACAGACCAAGGAGCACATCTTCCTGGCCAGGACGCTGGGAGTCAACCAGCTAATCGTGGCCGTCAACAAGATGGACGCCACCAAGCCGGCCTATGACCAGAAGCGCTTCGACGAAGTGAAGGAGGAAGTCTCCAAGCTGCTCAAGGGCGTCGGTTACAAGACCGAGAAGGTGCAGTTCGTCGCCCTGTCCGCGTACAAGGGAGACAACGCCACCAAGCCCTCGCCGAACATGCCCTGGTACAAGGGAGCGACCCTGCTCCAGGCGCTGGACCTGCTTGAGGTGCCGCCCCAGGCGACCAACCTTCCGCTCAGGCTCCCGATTCAGGACGTCTACACCATCACGGGCATCGGGACCGTCCCGGTGGGCCGTGTCGAGTGCGGCATACTGAAGCCGGACATGAAGATCATCTTCATGCCGTCCAACAAGGTCGGAGAGGTCAAGAGCATCGAGATGCACCACGAGGCAATCCCGCAGGCCGTTCCCGGCGACAACGTCGGCTTCAACGTCCGCGGCATCGCCAAGAACGACATCAAGCGCGGCGATGTGGCCGGGCCGGTAGAGAATCCGCCCATGGTGGCCAAGACGTTCACGGCGCAGATCATGGTGCTGAACCACCCCTCGGTGATCACCGTCGGATACACCCCGGTGTTCCACTGCCACACGGCTCAGGTCGCTTGCACGTTCATCGAGATCCAGAAGAAGCTGGACCCGAAGACCGGCGCGGTGAAGGAGGAGAATCCCCAGTTCCTGAAGGCGGGGGACGCAGCGATCGTCAAAATCCAGCCCTCCAAGCCGATGGTCATCGAGAAGGCAAAGGACTTCCCCCAGCTCGGCAGGTTCGCCATCCGCGACATGGGTTCGACCGTGGCCGCAGGGATGTGCATCGACGTCGAGAAGCGGGAGATGACCTAAACCCCTTCCTTCCCTTTTGGGTTTTGAGGCAAAAACATGGCACAGAGGGCAAGGATTTCACTGAGCGGCACCGACCCGAAGAAGGTCGACAGCGTCTGCCAGCAGATCAAGGCGATATCGCAGAGGACCGGCGTCGAGATCCGAGGCCCGATCCCCCTGCCGACGAAGAAGCTCAAGGTCCCGGTGAGGAAGAGCCCTGACGGAGAGGGCTCGGAGACGTGGGACCGTTGGGAGATGCGTATCCACAAGCGCCTCATCGATCTGGACGCGGACGAGCGCGCGCTCAGGCAACTAATGCGCATACAGGTTCCCGATGGCGTCAACATCGAGATCGTGCTGCGCTCCTAAACCACTGAGATCTTAGGCACTACATCCTTCCTCGTGTCCCTTCTCCGGGAGCGAGCGCTTTTCATTTTTCGCTATTGGACTAAGGCCATTCGACCTAGGCCAAACGTAATCTACCCGGGCGTGCCATCTCGACCGGGATTCAGATGAGGAGCGACGTGGTCAAGAAAGGGCTAAGCGCTGCGCCGGCGCGAAGCCTGCTTCGTGCGACCGGGGTCAGGGAAGAGGAGATGGACAGGCCGTTCATCGGCATCGCCAATTCCTGGAACAACATCGTCCCTGGCCACATCCATCTCAACAAGCTCATGGAGGAGGTCAAGAAGGGGGTCAAGGAGGCGGGCGGAGTGCCGATAATCTTCGGCGTCCCGGCCATCTGCGACGGCATCGCGATGGGTCATCCCGGTATGCGCTACTCCCTCGCCTCGAGAGAGACGATCTCCGACTGCGTCGAGCTCATGGTGGAGGCACACTGCCTAGATGGCTGGGTAGGGATCACCAACTGCGACAAGATCACTCCCGGCATGCTCATGGCGGCCGGCCGGATGGACGTCCCGGCGATCATGCTCACCGGAGGTCCGATGGAGGCGGGCGAGCGTTGCGGCGAGAAGCTGGACCTGCAAAGCGTCTTCGAGGCACTCGGGGAGCATGCCGCGGGGAAGATCGACGAGGCGACGGTCGAGGAGATCGAGCGCTGCGCCTGCCCGGGCGAGGGCTCTTGCGCCGGGCTCTTCACCGCGAACACCATGGCCTGCCTCACCGAGGCGCTCGGCCTGAGCCTGGAGGGATGCGGCACCTCCCTGGCGACGAGCGAAAAGAAGAAGGAGATCGCGAGGGAGACGGGGAAGAGGATCGTCAAGCTGGTAGAGGAGGGCGTGGGCCCGAGGAGCATCGTAACCAAGGGCTCTTTCCTGAACGCGATTCGAGTCGACATGGCGATCGGAGGTTCGACGAACACCGCCCTTCACATCCCGGCGATCGCTGCCGAGTTCAACGTAGACATCGGCCTGGATATGTTCGATGAGATATCGAGGCAGGTGCCTCACTTGACGAATCTCCGCCCAAGCGGACCCTACCATATGCAGGACTTCGATAGGGCCGGCGGTGTTCCGGCGGTCCTCAATCGATTGCAGAAGGCCCTGAAGAACGAGAAGACCGTTTCGGGCAAGAGCATCAAGGAGATCGCATCGAAGGCGAAGGTGCTGGATGGGGAGGTCATCAGACCGATCCGCAGGCCATTCCACAAGGAGGGAGGCATCGCGGTGCTCCGCGGCAACCTGGCACCGGACGGGGCAGTGGTGAAGCAGGCGGCGGTCGGCAAGAGCATGCAGGTGTTCATCGGCAGGGCGAGGGTCTACGATTCTGAGGCGACGGCGACCGAGGCGATCATGGCCGACCAGATAGAATCAGGGGACGTGATCGTCATCCGCTATGAAGGTCCGAAGGGAGCTCCCGGCATGCCGGAGATGCTCTCTCCGACGTCCCTGATCGCGGGTATGGGCCTGGCAGATTCCGTCGCCCTGATCACCGACGGGCGCTTCTCAGGGGCCACGAGGGGACCGTGCATCGGACACGTAAGCCCGGAAGCGTTCGAGAAGGGGCCGATTGCGGCGGTCAAGGACGGTGACAGGATCGGGATCAACATCCCGAAGAGGAAGCTGGAGCTCTTCGTCACCGAGAACGAGATCGAGCGAAGGTTGGCCAAGGTGCGGCCGGTGGACAGGATGCCGCATGGGATGCTCCTCAAGTACCGGAGGCTGGTCGGCTCGGCGAGCAAGGGCGCGATCTGTCGTTGAGATCGTCGTTCTGGTCAAGTTCCGCTCGTTCGGTCTTCGCCATAAAGCTTCGACCAGCAGGCGATCTGGATCAACAAGCCAGAATGAATCCGAATCCCCAGGCATAGGCACTGAACGAAACAACGCTCAGCACGATCGCGTTAGCACGTTCACCATCCAGGAACCGTCAGGACTGACTCGTTGGATGAGATCAGGTCGCCCTTTCGCGTGGCAAACATTTTTAGGCGGAGGGGCGGTTCAACCTCCCCAAGGGCGGATAGATCAGACTGGAAGATCGCCTGATTTGCAATCAGGAGGTCTCGGGTTCAAATCCCGATCCGTCCATCTTCCTCCCCCTCTCGCTGCTTGGACCTTCTTCGTTCTTGAGAATCTCAGCGTCGACCGACGTCCATGGCGCTCGAGGTCGGCAACTCAACTGTGCCGAACCAGTACTCGTTGATCGTAGCGACCATCCTGAGAAGGCCGTCCAGGTCGCTCGGTTTCACCACGTAGGAGTTCGCATGCAGGCCGTAGGAGGTCTCGACGTCGCGGTCGGACATCGAGGACGAGAGGACAACGATCGGGACCGAGCGGAGGCGGCTGTTCGACTTCACTTCCCGGAGAACGTCAAGTCCATCCATCCGGGGAAGCTTTAGGTCCAACATCACGAGGTCTATTGGTCTCTCGGACTGATTGGCTTCGTTCACCTTGAGAAGACCCACCGCCTCGTCTCCGTCCCTGGCCCATTGTATCTCCACCTCGGGGTTGATCTCTCCGAAGGCCTCCATCAGGAGACGTGCATCGCCAGGGTTGTCCTCGACTACCAGGACCTTGTGCTTCCGGCCGGTTCGGGGGTTCATCATTCTCGCCTTCGGTACAATCGGTTCAGTGCTGGTGATTGACACGCGTACTCCCGTCCCTAGGCGTTGAGGTGAGCGCACCGGTACTTTATGCTTTCTGATTCTCTCGTCCAGCCATATTTCGGAAGCTAATAAGTAGAGGGAAAATGATAGGCCACATACTGCGCTCAGATGTATCGCCTCGCCGTGGTGGGGCCGTCCAAGGCCTTGCTCCGTGGCAGAATGGGGAGTTGGAATGGGGAAGTCGGAGACCAAGGTCATCAAGATCCTTCTGGTGGAGGACAACCCGATGGATGTCAGGTTGATCAAGGAGATGCTCAAGGACGCGAAGATCGGCAACGAGGTCGACGTCGCGGTTGATGGCCAGGCGGCGCTCGACCATCTCGCCAAGGAGTATGAGAACGGGGGAACAGGACTCCCCGACCTGGTGCTGCTGGATCTGAACCTTCCCAAGATAGACGGAAAGAAGCTAATTGGCCTAATGAAGGCTGACGATCGGTTCAAGCACATTCCG
>JBEKAR010000033.1:0-14068 GCA_050015815.1 Methanomassiliicoccales archaeon
CAACGGAGACTTCGCGAACAAGATCGGGACGTTCGAGAAGGCGGTCTTGGCGAAGGAGATGGACGTACCGTTCTACGTCGCCGCGCCGATGTCGACCTTCGATTTTAAGATGGAGAGCGGCGAGGGCATCGCGATCGAGGACCGGGCCGAGGACGAGGTCACCGACCTGAACGGAAGCAGGATCGCGCCGGACGGATGCACGGCCCTGAACCCTTCCTTCGATATGACGCCCAACAGATACGTCACTGGGTTCATCACCGAGGTCGGCGTGCTGAAGCCGGCGGACATCACCAGGGTGATGGGGGCGAGGATATGAAGATCGAATGGGAGTTGAGGAGGGACGTCGTCCATTATGGCAGGCTCCTCTACGAGAGGAGGCTAACCACAGGAACGTCCGGCAACATCAGCGTCCGCCTGAGCGACGACGCCATGATGATCACGCCTACCGGGACCTGCAAGGGCGCGCTCCGCGAGTATGACCTCATCAATGTGGATATCGGCACCGGAAGGACGATGAGCGAAGGCAGGCCATCGATGGAGACCCCTTTCCATCTGGCCGCCTATCGGGCGAGGAAGGACGTCGGAGCGGTGATCCATTGCCACCCGATATTCGCGACAGTTCTCGCCTGCTCCAACGTCCCGCCGAGGACCGACCTGACTCCGGAAGGCCTCATGGTCCTGGGGGACGTGCCGGTCGTGCCGTACGCCATGCCAGGCTCCGAGGACCTGGCGAGGAACATCGAGATGGCGATCGGAGGGGCGAACGCCTGCCTGCTGGAGAGCCACGGAGCGATAGCGGTCGGGAGGTCGGTGGAGGAGGCGTACTACCGGGCGGAGACGCTCGAGACCCTTTCCGAGCTGACGGTCCGATGTGAGCATCACAAGGGCCTCAGACCCTTGCCGCAAGAGGAGAGGCAGAGGATCCTGGCGACGATGAAGGAGAAGTGAACGATGATCATAGTCACGAAGTGGTTCGGGGTCTTCCTCTGCGACAAGGAGAAGGCCAGGAAGCATACCCTGTTCGAGAAGGACCCGAAAGGGATCGCGCAGAAGCTCGCTAAGGTCCAGAGAGGAGAGATCCTGCCGGAGGAGCAGGCATTCGCCGGGAAGAGGGTGCAGGTGGCCGAACCCCGGCTCTCCAAGCTCGGGAAGCCGGTCGTGTACGACTCATCGTACATCAAGGCGGAGGACTACGGCTACTCGTCCGAGCTGATGCAGCAGGTGATGGTCGAGCTCGGCAAGGTCCGCACCAGGGAGCCGATCCGGCCAGACCGTCACATCGTCCAGGCGATCCGGGCGATCGACGACCTGAACGAGGCGATAAACGTCATGAGCGAGCGCCTGCACGAGTGGTACGGGTTGCACTTCCCTGAACTCGCTGACTATGCGAAGGAGCTCGACTACGCGAGGCTGATTGCGGAGAAGGGGCTGAGGGAAGAGGTCATGCAGGAGCTCGACCTGCACCTTGAGTCGGTCGGGGCGGAGCTGCTTGACGACGATGTGGAAGTCCTGAAGGAAGTGGCCGGCGCTCTGACCGGGCTCTACAAGGCGAAGGCGGACCTGGAGAAGTGCGTTTCGGTCCGGATGCAGGAGACCGCGCCGAACCTCACCGCTCTGCTCTCTGCGAATCTCGGGGCCAGAGTGATCTCCCTGGCCGGCGGGCTGCAGAGGCTCGCGACGCTGCCCTCTTCCACCGTGCAACTGCTCGGCGCCGAGAAGGCGATGTTCATGCACCTGCGCTCCGGCAAGGCGCCCCCGAAGCACGGGATAATCTTCCAGCATCCAGCGATCCACCGCGCCCCTTACTGGCAGAGGGGGAAGGTGGCCCGTTCCATGGCGGCGAAGGCGGCCATCGCGGCGAAGGTCGACTTCTATAAGGGAGAGTACATCGGTGAGCGCCTCAAGGCCGAGCTGGACAAGAGGCTAGAGGAGATCGCGAGGAAGTACCCCGAGCCGCCGAACAAGCAGGCGGGACAACGGCCGCGGGGCCACCGTCCGGGACAGTACAAGCGCCCCTGATGCCAGCCCTCTGAGCCAGAGGTTCGGATGGGATAACCTATATCTACCCGCCTACTTTTCCCTCACCGATAGTCATGGCATGGTCTCAAGCGGAGGTCCGCGAACTCAAGGAAGGCCGGTACGTCAACGTGGAGGAGGAGCCGTGCAAGATACTCTCCATCCAGATGTCCAAGCCGGGGAAACACGGCGAAGCCAAGGCCAGGATTGACTGCGTGGGCCTCTTCGACGAGAAGAAGCGGAGCATCGTGCACCCCGTGACGCATAAGGTCCAGGTGCCGATGATCGACAAGCGCAAGGCGCAGATACTCGCCATCGGCGGGACCGAGGTCCAGCTGATGGACCTGGAGAACTACGAGAACTTCTCTCTGTCGATACCTGACGAGTTCAAGGACCAGCTTCACCCCGGCGAAGAGATCATGTACATGGTAGCGATGGGCCGGCGGAAGATAACCAAGGTGTAGGTAGTCAGAATGGTCCTCCGCGGAGTGAACTTCGCTTTCGCAACCGCTAGCTTCGAGAAGTCGGAGTTCGTGATAGTTGGCGTGCCCTTCGATCGCACCACCTCTTTTCGATCTGGGGCGAGGGCGGGACCGAACGCGATCCGCGAGGCTTCCTACAACTTCGAACCATACGTGTTCGAGCACGACCTGCTCCTGACCGACGTGCCGATCCACGACGCGGGCAACATCGAGGACCTGGGCAACGCCGAGGACATGATCCGCGAGACCAAGGAGTTCGTGACATCGATCATCAAGGCGGGCAAGTTCCCGATCCTGATAGGCGGGGAGCACTCCGTCACCATCCCCGCCGTCCAGGCGCACAGTGACGTGTGCGTCATCGCCGTCGACGCGCACCTCGACTTCCGTGACGAGTACATGAACAACCGCTTCAGCCACGCCTGCGTGCTCCGCCGCACAGCCGACCACGTGGGCATCGAGAACGTGCTAGCGTTCGGTGTTCGCTCGATCTCGATTGAAGAGAAAAAGGCGAAGATGCCGGAGTACATCGACTCGTACACCATCCATGAGGAGGGCGTCGAGAAGTCGTTCAAACGGGCCTTGAACATGATGCGAAGGGAGAATATCTACTTCTCACTGGATATTGACGGGATCGACCCCGCCTATGCGCCTGGCACCGGAACCCCGGAGCCGTTCGGGCTGACGTCGATGGACGTGAAGCGTTGCATCAACATGCTCGGCTCCAGGCTGATAGGATTCGATGTCACCGAGGTCTCTCCGCCCTACGACAAGGGCAACACCGCTGGCCTCGCCGCAAGGATGATAATCGAGGCAATCGCGGTGGTCCACAAGCATCGCACGAGACAGTGAACTCGGCATCAGCTCATTTCTTCAAGCAGCTTCTTAACCACGCGCTCGCACTTGTCAGCGATGCGGCGCGCATCCTCTTCACTCCTTCCTTCAGCGTAGACCCTGAATATCGGCTCGGTGCCTGACGGCCGAATGAGGGACCAGCCCTCGTCGAAGTAGACCTTCAGCCCGTCGGTGAGGTCGGTACGCTGCCCCGCGAATGCGTCGCAGATCTGCTTGGCCAGGGCTTCTTTCCGCTTCTCCGGCACATTAATCTTCCTCTTCTCCAGGCTGTAAGCTGGTATCTTCTTCAGCAGATCCGAGAGCGCCCCCTCGACCGCGACCACTTCGGCCATCTTCGCCGCGGTCATCGCCCCGTCCCTGCAGTATTGGTGCCGCGGGAAGATCATGCCGCCGTTCTCCTCCCCGCCGAACACCGCCCCAATCTCCAGCATCTTGCGGGCGACGATCGGCGCGCCGACCCTCGTGTAGACGACCTCACCGCCGGCCTTCTTTACCGCGTCCTCGACGCAGGAGCTCGTCGACACCGGCGTGACGACCGTGCCTCCATCGTTGTCCGCGACGATCGCCGATGCGAGCACTGCCAGGCACCTGTCACCGTGGACGAAGCGCCCCTTGTCGTCGACGAATATCGTCCTGTCCGCATCACCGTCGTGAGCGATGCCCAGGTCCGCCCCCGTCTCCGAAACGAGAGCCTTGAGGTCGACGAGGTGTTCCTCGGTCGGCTCCGACGGATGCCCCGGGAACGATCCGAGCGGGTTCGAGTTGAGCGTGATCGTCCTAATGCCGAGCTTCTCCAGCAGGGCGGGGGTCGAGACGGAGCCGGCCCCGTTGGCGCAGTCGAGGACGACCGTCATCCTCGCCTTCTCGATCTCCTTGACGTCGATGTGCCTGAGGACGGCAGCGTGATATCCTTCAATCGCTACAGATACGGCCCTCTGGCTCCCGACGCCGGTCCAGTCCTGCGAGAGATAACTGCGTTCGAAGAAGATGCGTTCGATCTCCTCCTCCTTGGAGCGAGGCATTTCCGTTCCGTCCGAGTCAATCGCCTTGATGCCATTGAACTCGGGCGGGTTGTGCGAAGCGGTTATCATAACCCCGCCCGCGATCCTGCCTGTCTTGACGAAATACTGCAGCGCAGGAGTTGGCACCGTGCCGAGATCAAGCACTCCGGATCCGACCGACATCAGGCCCGCCAGGACGGCGCTCTTGACCATCGCGGCCGATGTCCGGGTGTCCGACCCGACCGCGACGGTGCCGTGCATGAACGTTCCTATGGCCCGCCCGACGTCGAGCGCCAGCTCAGGGGTCATGTCCTCGTTGACGACCCCCCGTACTCCGTTGGTCCCGAACAGACGGTCCGCCATTCGCTACCTCACCTTCTGCCTCTGAGCGATTATCAGAATATGAATGATGTCCGCCGCGTCCTTGCACTTGTCCGCGGAATTCTCGATGCCGTGGAGAATGTCGCGCAGCAGGTAGATCGCCTTGGGGTCGACGTCGGCGAAGAATATCTCCTTCTTCGTAGTGAAGTACATCTCATCTAGGATGTGCTCCTGAACCTCGACGCCCCTCTCGTACCGCATCGCCGCGTCCTCGTCGACGCCGAGCGAATCGATGCACATCTTGAGCTGCTTCGCCGCCTTGTCTAGCTCCGCGGTCATGGCGCAGTACTTGTTCCAGAGGGTGAGCGGGACGTTGACGTTCGCCTCGATCACTAGCTGCAGGTTCATTCCCGCCTCCTTTGCCCAGTCGGCAACGTAGTCCATGCGACGGATGAGGTGCATCATGTCCTCGCGTTCCTTCGACTCCATGTCCCCCTTCGAGAGCTCCTCGGTGATCATCGCCTCGAGGTTATCCGCCTCCTTCTCCGAGAACATCGTACGCTTGATCGCGTCGAGCGCCCTCTCCTTGTCACCCTTGCACAAGGCATTGAGCACTCTGTCGAGCTCCGAAGTGGTGTCCGCGACCTTCTGCGCGTGGTCCCGGATCCCCTTCATGACAACCGATTCTCTGCGCTTCCCAAACCATTCCAACAACGATCCGCCCTCATTCAAGTTTGATCGCCTCCGCGATTCCTTCCCTCGGCCTGGGATACACCACGGCCGCTTTCCGGTTGACCATCAGATAGACCTCCTGTCCAGCGTGATATAGCTTTCCCTCGGCAGCCGGCACGTCGAACTCGACGTGGTCCTCGCTGCGTGACCTGGCGACGACGCGCCAGTATGTGCCCATGTAAGTGAGGTGCTCAATCGTCGAGGGCAATCCATCGGTGAACGGGAACACGAATTCCGGCCGGCATGAGACGACGACACCGTCGCCGACCTGATGATCGCACTCCGCAACCTCGATCCTCGAGCCGTCCCTGAGCTCTATGATCGACTTGCCCTCGGCGCAGGTTGACAACCACCCTTCCAGCAAGTTCGTCTCCCCGACGAAGTTGGCAGTGAACAAATCCCTGGGGCGAGTATAGAGATCCTCCGGACTCCCGCTCTCCACTATCCCGCCGGCGCGCATGACTACGATGCGGTCCGACACGGACATCGCCTCCTCCTGGTCATGGGTGACGTGGATCGTGGTCAGCCCAAGCGACTTGACGATGCGCCTCAGCTCGTACCTGAGATCGACCCTGACCCTGGCGTCGAGCGCGGAAAGGGGTTCGTCGAGCAGTAGCAATCGTGAGCCGGAGGCGAGCGCCCTCGCCAAGGAAGCCTTCTGTTGCTCACCTCCAGCCAGCTCGGACGGGAACATGGCCATCTTCTCGAGGAGCCTCACCAGACCGAGGTACTTCTTCGCGATCGAGTCCTGTTCCGCCTTCGGCAAATCCTTGACCCTAGGCCCGTAGGAGACGTTGTCCTTCGCCACCAGATGGGGGAACAGGGCGATGTTCTGGAAAACGTAGCCGACATCCCTCTCCTCAATCGGGATTCCTTTCATGTCTTTGCCTCCAATCGAGACCGAGCCGGCTGTCGGTTCGAGGATGCCCGCGATGATCCTGATGAGCGTCGTCTTGCCGCAGCCGCTCGGTCCCAGGACAGTTACGTACTCGCCGTCGTTTATGGTAAGGTCGACGTCGTCGACAGCCACCACCTTCCCGAACCGGACCGTTACCCCCTTGAGCTCGACCTGCGGCATTACTCCACCCTCAGCTCCTCCTCTAATCCCTTGGGAGGCATCGAGAACACGCTCGCCTTCTCTGACCCCCACTTCACTTGGACCACGTCGCCGACGGACAGCTTGCCCTTGCGCCAGGACGGAATCTTCGAGGAGAATCTTCCAAGCTTGCCCATGTCCAGTTCCAAGTGCAGGTTCCTTCCCTCGAAGAGTATCCTCTCGATTCGCCCGTGCATGAACCCGTCCCCCTCCTTCGAGACCTCTGTGTTGCCGACCTTGACGCCGACGACCACCTCGGTGCCTGGGCCGAATGGCGACGGGCGGGCACTCACGACCCTCCCATCCTCCCCGGTGATCTCTGTCTGTACGCCCGTCCTGGTTACCTTCCCGACAAAGAAGTTCGATTGCCCGACGAAGTTGGCGACGAAGGGCGAGACGGGATCATCGAACACCTCCGCCGGCGTTCCCGTCTGAACGATCCTTCCCTGCCTGATAACTGCGATTCGGTCGGCCATCACCAGCGCCTCGTCTTGATCATGCGTGACGTGGACCGTGGTGATTCTAAGCGACTTCGCTAGTGAGCGAAGTTCGTACCGCAGGGATATCCTCAGCCTCGCGTCGAGCGCTCTGAGTGGCTCGTCCAACAGCAGCACGTTCGCACCGGAGGCGAGGGCCCTCGCGAGAGCGGTCCTTTGCTGCATCCCGCCACTCAGCTCGCTTGGCACGGCGTCGGGGCGGTTCGCGAGACGGACCAGGTCGAGCATCTCCACCAGGGTGCGCGCCTTGACCTGCTCGCTCACGTTCTTGATATCCGGGCCGAAGAGTATGTTCTCGGCCACGGTCATGTGGGGGAAGAGGGAGTATGTCTGGGAAAGCAGCGCCGCCCTCCTGTCCTCTGGCTCAAGCCTTTCCGCATTCTTGCCGGCGAACTTGATCATGCCCTCGTCGGGCCTAATCAGTCCCGCGAGAAGGCGGAGGGTGGTCGTCTTGCCCGCGCCGGTCGGGCCGAGGAGGCACAGGTACTCGCCGTTCTTTACCTCAAGGTTCATCGCATCGACGGCGGGGATGCTACCGTACCGCTTGCTCACCTTCTCTAGGGTGATGTCAGGCATCTAGGCCACCCTCCTTTTCCTGGTCAGGAGACGCAGCGAGAGCATGATCACGTACGACAGGATGATCATGAGGATGCAGGCGAGCGCCGCGGTGTAGTAATCTGGTGTGCCAGTCTTGGGGGAGATCAGGTTGACGATGAAGACGGGGGCGGTGTTGATGCTCGGCGCCACTGCGAGCGTCGCTCCGGTCTCTCCAAGAGAACGGGTGAACGCCATGATCGCACCAGCGAGGATGGAGCTCTTGATCATCGGGTAGAGGACCCTACGAAATCCTTGGATCGGTTTGGCCCCAAGCGTCCTCGCCGTCTCCTCGAACGCCGGGTCGATCTCCTCCACCGCGCCAGTGACGTTCCTCACGACCAGGGGATAGGTGAAGGCGACGTGCGCCAGGATCACTAGGACGAAGGCGACCGCTCCGGTCGCGGCATTCGAGCCAGTCCAGAACAAACCGAGAGAGAAACCGAGGGCCGCCGTAGGCACAATCAGAGGCACATTAACGAGGACATCGAGAGCAGCAGGCACGCGCGCCTTTCCGCCGCGGGCGATGTAGAGGGCAAGCGGTATTCCGAGGGCGAGGTCAATCACCGTCACGACCCCAGCTATGACGAAGGAGATGAGGAGACTGTTGTAGAAGCCGTTCCAGTCACCCGCTTTGGTCGGAGAGGAGGCGAAAGCATAAGTGAAGATGAAGAAGGCCGGGATGAGCACGAAGATGGCGAGGAACGCGATCGCGATTCCGTCCTTGGATTTGGGCGCCCAGCCACGCGAGAGCAACTTCTCCCATTTCGGCCAGACCTTGCCGGCGGGAAGCCGGACCTTCATCACCAGCACCTTCAGCAAGACGAGTAAGGCGATTGCCAGGAGGATGAGGAGGATGCTCACGAAGGCCATGGCCGGTATCGCCGCGGGATTCGTAGAACTCTGCCCCTTGAGGAAGTTGATGAGCGTTGGGCCGGTGTTGAACCCTTGCGCCTTCGCCATCGTAGCGAGAGCGATGACCGTACCTCCGGTCTCGCTTAGGCTGCGGGCGAAGCAAAGGATGATGCCCGTCACGAGGCCGGCGCGGAACAGCGGCAGTGTAATCGTCCTCGCTGCGGTCAGCCCCGAGGCGCCGAGCGTCCGGCCCGCCGTTTCGTACGTCTGGTCGATCTGCTCCAGTATCGCGGAGAGGGAACGGACCATGTAAGGGTATGAGAAAACGATATGCAGCAGGATGATGAGTATGAACGGAGAGGCGACCATGCCCAATCCGAGCGGGACATTGAGCCCCGGTTTCGTCACCGCGAAGAATATCGCGCTCGAGAACCCGAGCGCGGCCGTCGGCACGGCCAGCGGCATGTCGATGAGCGTATCGAGGAACCGTTTCCCCCTGAAGTTCTTGCGAACCATGATCCAGGCCATCGGCAGGCCGACGAGGATGTCGACGACAGTAACGATGCCCGCGATCTCGAAAGAAGCGACGATTGAAGCGGAGATCTGCTGCGTCAGGGTCGAGTTGTTCAGGACGTTGTTCTGTATCTGGTCCCAATCCGTGACGGCGTACGAGAGGACATAGACAGTTGGCAGGACCACGAAGACGAGGAAGAAGAAGACGATGAAGGCGGTCCACCCCGCGCGGAAGCGGCGCCGACTCACTATCGCTGTCAGCTTCGCCAGTGCCGATGGCAGACTTTCCCGCTCCTTCGACAGTATGGAAACGGACGGTGGCTAGATAACTCTTTCAGGAAGGGACCAGTCCATATTGTCAGAACACGGTTCAATGGTCCGCTAGGATACCATCCTCGACCCGCTCACCGGCGTCCACCTTCTTGCCCGGCCCGATTATGGAGTTCCTGACGAGGGCGTCCTTCTCGATGATTGCGCCCCTCATCAACAGCGAGTTCGTCACCTCGGCCCCGTCCACCACCTGAACGCACTGCTCCAGGCAGACATACGGTCCGATCTTGCAGAAGCCGACGGTACAGGAGCTCAGAAGGTTCGGCGGCGTGATCGTCGCCTTCTCGCTGACCTTCGAAGCGATGATCCTTTGTCCTTCCGCCTGCAGGTAGATGCCCTGCGCTTTCAGCACGTTCTCCCTCGTCCCGCAGTCGACCCAGAACCCCTCGAAGCGATGACCGAAGAGCCCGTCCTCCAGCACCGACGGGAAGACCTCCCGCTCGAGCGAGACGATGCCCTTGCCGATGTAGTCGAGGATCTCGGGTTCGAAGACATACACGCCGGCGTTGATCAGGTTCGACCTCGCCTCCTCGCGCTTGTGCTTCTCCTGGAAGTCGACCACCCTATCCGCGGGATCGAGGAGCGCGACGCCGTAGGCCGAGGGATCTTCGACCTGCCAGAGCGCGATGGTGCCGATCCCGCCCTTCTCCCGGTGCTGCTTGACCATGCCCTTGATGTTCAGCGAGGAGACACAGTCGCCGTTGAGCGCGACGAACGTCTCGTCGATGTACTGCGAGGCGTTCTTCAGCGCGCCTCCCGTCCCCATGGGGCTCGTCTCGTTCACCAGGACGAGCTTCCTGCCGCAGGGGTTCGCCGCGAAGTGGTCCTCCATCACATCGCGCATGTAGCTCACAGCCAGCACGACGGTGTCTACGCTGGGCGGCAGCGATTCGATGATCCTGGAAATGAGAGGCTTGCCCGCGATCGGGACCAGCGCCTTCGGTGTCGAATAGGTCAATGGTCGGAGGCGCGTGCCCATGCCGCCAGCGAGAACGACCGCTTTCATGGCATCCCTTCAGAAAGGGGGTTCATTGATTGGTTTTGAGGAGCTTCATAGGGGCGAGATGCTGACGACGTTGTTGCCGCGCAGTATCACTACGCCCAGGCGGCGCGTCTGGTCTGCGGTTCGCTCTTCAGTCTCCTCGAGGACCATGTTCATGTACTCGTCGTAGCCCGTGAGCTTGCCTTCCAGCACCCTGTTGTCCTTCAGCAGGAGGGAGACTTTCTTGTTAGTGGACTTCTCGAGCAGCGCGAGTGGCATCACCATCGAACATCACTGAGCCGGGAATATTGGCTGGACACTTTAAACCTTTGCCATCCGAATGACTCTGGACGCCGTTCAGGCGCCCGAGGGCCTCTGCACCTGACCCGCCTGGCTCTCCATCCACTTCTTGATGTCCTCCTTCCTCGAGGAGGCGATCCCGAAGTACTCGGCGAAACGCTTCGACGTCGTCAGGGAGAAGGTCTGCCCCCTCCTGGAGGCGGATATGAGGCCGGCGTTTCGCAACGCGTGCACATGTTCATAGACGTCCCCTCCCAGGGCCTTGGCCAGATCGCTCTGAAGTATCGGCTGGTTGTAGGCGATGTAGGCCGCGGTGCGAAGGACCTCGCGCGGGAGTTCCTTCTCCGCGAACGGAAGACCGTAGCCGACGTACTCCTTCCTCAGCTGGAGGGCGTGGCGGATGCCAATCTTGACGACCTCCATGGCGGACGAGCGCTCGTCGTACTCCTTCTTCAGCTTCGCCAGCGACCGGTGTATGACGTCGGGGGTGAGCTGCGTCGCCGCCTCGATCTCCGAGAGCTTCAGGGGTCGTGAGGAGGCGAACAGGACCGCCTCGACGGCCCGCAATGGTTCCACCTCACATCACCGCCGCGCGCTGCGGCACCTCGGCGGGCTGCTTTGCGTCCTCGAGTGTAGCAATGTCCCACGGGATCTTCATCTCCAGGAATATCTCGCCGTACGGCAGGTCGTCCTGCCAGAGCGCGATCTTCGCGTTCCGCGCGAGGAACAGGAGCGAGACGAACACGGTCACCCTGTCCTCCCTGTCGCCGGTGCACAGGTCGTCGAGCGAGACCGGGCCGGGGCCGCACTTCGCGATGCGCTTCCAGACCGCCTCGACCTCCCTCTCCAGGTCCTCCGAGTGGGATTTCGAGTCGAAGTTCTCCGGGGTGAGCCTGAGCTGCTCCCTGAGCTTGGCCCTCTCCTCTATCCGGAACGCCTCCTCCCTGGCGTCCTCGAACGCGTCGAGGAGTTCGATCAGGGAGACGGGCCGCTGCGACTGGTGTCGAATGGCCTCCACCAGATCCACGCTCTCCGGCACGTCCGCCGCTACGTGGACCCTGTCGTCATCGGAGCAGAACTCGTCGAGACTGTCGAAGTCCCAGCCGGCGCAGAACAGATCGTTCGCATCCTCGTTCATCTGCAGCACCCTCTCGCTCTGCATCTTGAGGATGCTCCAGGCCATGAACACGAGTCGCCCGGCGATGATGAAATTGACCTGCGCATCCCGAGTGCGCTTGAGGTACATGTCGGTGAACGAGACGAGGTCTATGTCCCACGGATCGAAGTTCTGGCTCAGGACGAGCTCGAATACGAGCTGCAGCGACCGGTCCAACGGGTCCTTGGGAATGTAATCAGATCCATCGCTCGCGGAGCGTGCCATCTCCAGGTACCGATCGAACTTCAGGTGCCCGTCGTCCTCTCCGATGATGGACTTGTGGAACACTATGTGATTGAGCACTCCTTCCAGCGCGCCGTTGTCGTTCATGCCGTTCCCTCCGCCTTCTCTTCCGGGAGATGAAGCTGCGACTGCAGCTCGTTGATGTCGCCGATGTTCGGCCTCATGATGACCTGGGTGATGCCGTTGTCACCCTTCGTCACCCCGATCAGATGGTCCGCCTTCGCCAGCGTCACCTTGCGCAGCGAGACCTGGACGAACTGAGCCGTGCGCGAGCACTTCGCCACGCGGTGTGCTACCATGTCCGCATTGACCGCGTCGAGGAACATGTCGACCTCGTCGAGCAGGTAGAACGGCGATGGCTGGTATTGCTGGATGGCGAAGACGAACGCCAGGGCCGCGAGGGACTTCTCCCCTCCGCTCAGCGCGTCTAGCCTGAGAACCTTGCCGTTCCTCGGCCGGACCTTCATCACCAGTCCGCCCTCGAAAGGCGATTCGGGGTTCTCGAGCACCAGCTCCGCTTCTCCACCGCCGGACAGTTCGGCGTACGTCCCCTTGAAGTTCTCGTTGATCGAGACGAAGACCTTGCCCAGGGCCTCCTTCTTCTTCTCGTTCAGCTCCTCCATCAACTTGATCAGGTCTTTGCGCTGCTGGCTCAGGCGGGCGCTCTCCTCCTTGAGCTCGCCCTGCCTGCCCTGCTTCGAATTGTAGTCCTCGATCGCCCTCAGGTTCACCGCGCCCATCGTGCCGAGCAGCCTCTCGCACTGGTTGATCGTCTCCTTGAGATCCTCGAGCGGCGGCAACGGGAACGTCGCCTGCACCGTGTACGAAGCAATCTCCGCCTCCAGCTCCTTGAGCCGGTCCTCCGCAGCGGCGATCTTCGTCTGCAGCCCGATGCTGAAGTCGCCTGACGTCTCAATCTTCGTCGCGACCTGGTCACGGTCGCCCTCCAGCTTCGTCTTCTCCTTGAATGCGGCGTCGCGCTTGTCGCGGAGCCCCTTGACCTCGTTGCCCATCGACTCCTCGATCTTCTTCATGGCGTTGAGCTCGGTGGTCAGCCTCTTCTCCTTCTCCGCCGCCTCCGACGACGCCTTCTTGAACTTGGCGATCTTGTCCCTGCCTTCCTTGTCGAGGCCGGCGATGTCCTGTCGCCTCGACTCGAGCAGCTTTAGCTGCGCCCCAGCCGTCTCCTTCTCGGACTTCTCGCTCGAGACCTTCGCGGTCAGCTCGACGATGTCCGACTGGAGCTTCTTCAGCTTGGCGGAGAGCTCCTGCGGCGCGAGCTCGTTGATCTTCTTCCTGCCCTCGTCGCGCTCCGTCCTCTTCGAATCGATCTCCTTGCTTAGAGAGTCGATCTTCGGCAGTACCGTGGATAGTGAATGTTCGACCTCGGCCAGCTCCTCGGAGACGCTCTTGATCTCCGCCGCGGCCTGGGCCTGCTTCTCGCGCAGTTCCTTGCGTCGGGATTCGAACGCGTCGACCTTCACCCCGTTGGTCGCCCCGGAGCCGTTGGCCTGGAGCAGCGCCTGCTCGATGTCCTTCAGCGCCTTCCTGATCTCGATGACCTCTTCTTGGACCTTCTCGGCGTGCTCGGTCGACTTTCGCAGTTCGTCCGCGACCTCCTCGAGCTTGCTCTTCGCCGACGAGCCGAACTTGACACTGCTTCCTTCCAGCGTTCCTCCGACCATCGCGCCGGATGACTCGATCAGCTCGCCGCCGAGCGTGACCAGTCGAACGCCGCCCATCAGTCTTCGCGCCTTGTCCAGGTTGTCGACCACGACGGTGTCCCCGAACACATACCAGAACGCCGCGCGGTACTCCTCCTTGAACTGTATCAGGTCGATCGCGAAGCCGACCGACTCCTTCTCGGCCAGTATCGCTTTCCCACGCGGCTTGCCGTCGAGCATCTTGTTCAGCGGCAGGAACGTCGCCCTGCCGAGGTTATTCTTCTTGAGAAGCTGGATCGCGGCGGCCGCAGTCTCGTCGTCATCCACCACGATTGACTGCATCCTGTTGCCCGCTGCGACGTTGAGGGCGATCTCGTACTGGGAATCGACCTCGGCCAGCTCGGCGATGGTGCCGCGTATCCCCTTCATCTCGC
>JBEKAR010000034.1:0-14041 GCA_050015815.1 Methanomassiliicoccales archaeon
GCTCTTGTACATCACCGTCTGGATCGGAATCATCCACCTGTTCATATGATACACGCTCGGCGTCTACAACTAGAGCATCAGGAACGGGTTCAGGCACGCCTTGATGCACAAGGTCTCCTGGATGCTCATCCTGGTGGGTGGCGCGTTCCTGTTGTTGTTCGTGGTCGACCTTCTCATCCTGGCCCTGCCGGTGAGCTTGACCGACCCACGATTCATCATCGGCGCCGTGCTGATTCTGATCGGCATCATCATGGCCTTCAAGGCGGAGGGCGGGACCTCGATTCTCGAGCTCCCCGGACTAATGAGCAACATCGTTTCATACACCAGGCTTGCCGCCATCGGCATGTCCAAGGCGGGCATGGCCCTGGCGTTCAACTTGATCGCAATAGTGATGATCGCGCCCTCGGGAGGTGTGGCGATCATCGCTGCCATCGCCGTGTTCACGATGGGCCACTTGATGATATTCATCCTGGCGGTCATGTCGGCGGGCATTCACAGCATCAGGCTCCATTATGTTGAACTGTTCCAGAAGTTCTATACTGGAGGCGGATCGAAGTTCGATCCGCTAAGAATAGTACGGAAGTACACGAGTGAAAGGTGAAGGAAATGGCAATAGAGACGGGATTGATAGCGATAGGAGCTGGACTGGCTGTCGGCCTGGCGGGACTGGGTTCCGGTTGGGCCGAGAAGGACATCGGTGCGGCGGCGGTAGGGGCAATGGCCGAGAACCCGAAGAACTTTGGCAGGGGCCTCGTTCTGACCGTCATTCCCGAGACCATCGTCATCTTCGGACTGGTCATGGCCATCCTGCTCTGGACCAAGATGTAAGTGCGACCGATGAGGAGTAGGGAGGCCCATTCATGGCGCTGGACAAGGTAGTCGGAGACATAACGGCGAGCGCCAGGAAGGACGCGGATCAGATCGTCCAAGCTGCGGAGAAGGAAAGAGAGTCCGTCCTCGCGCTCGCCCGTAAGAAGGCGGAAGAGGCGCAGAAGGCTCGGGAGAAGCAGCTGGAGGAAGCGCTGAAGCGCCTTCGGCAGCAGGAGCTCTCGAGCGCGGAACTCGAGGCCAAGAGGCTTGTCCTGAACGCAAGGAAGGAGATGCTTGACGTCGTCTTCCAGGATACCGCTCAGAAGCTCTCGAAGATGAGCGACGCCGACAAGGCAAGGCTCTACGCCCGCATCCTCTCCAAGGCGACCAAGGTGATCCCGGATCCTAAGGTCTACTGCCCCAAGGGGGAGTCGAGACTCATCTCTGGAGTGGCGGGATTGCAGTCTGTGACCGAGACGGAGATGGGTCCAGGGCTGGTCCTCGAATCGGGGGACGGGATGGTCCGGCTCGACTACAGATTCACCACGATTCTGGGTGCCATCTGGGAAAGGGAGCTTAAGAACGTCTCGAACGTTCTGTTTGGGTGAAGCGATGTGGCCAAGCAGTGGTAAGAAGGGGAACTACGCCTACGCATGCGCTAGGATTAGGGCGAAGAAGAGTCTCCTGCTTGCCAAGGACGCATACCCCAAGCTCCTGATGATGGACCTCATCGAGATCGGCCGCTTCATGGGAGAGACGCAGTACAAGCAGGAGATGGCCGAGCTCGCCTTGCGCTACGAAGGAGTGAACCTCATCGAGCTCGGGACCAGCAGGAGCCTAGCGAGGGGCTACGCCGAGATACTCGGCTTCACCACTGGCGAGCTCCGCGACATGATCGCCGCCTATCTGGTCCGCTGGGACGTCTGGAACGTCAAGACGGTAATCAGAGGCAAGTACTATGGGGCATCGGTCGATGACATCCGGGAGGACCTCGTGCCGGCAGGACGGTTGAAGGAAGAGGACCTGAACATCCTTCTGGCCATGAATACCATCCCTGATGTGCTTGACGCACTGAAGAAATACAACATGGCGATTCCCGAAGAGGTCCGCTCTGGCTATGAGAAGGAGGCCTTGCTGTCCTCCCTTGAGGACTATCTCGACAAGCTGTACTACCAGGGAATCCTGGAAACGATCGATGTCAGCATAAAGCCCGAGCAGCGCCTCCTGACCTACATCAAGATGGAGATCGATTCGACGAACCTCCTGACGCTCTTGAAGTTGAAGATCGAGGGCCTGAGCTCGGAGAAGATCGTCACCTACTACATAGAAGGAGGGACCGAGCTCGATCGTCAGGAGTATGCGAGGCTCGCCGCCCTCGAGAGCGTCGATGCCGTGGCGTCCGAGCTCGCCAAATTCCATTTCTTCGAGGACGTGAAGGACTCGCTCGAGATCATGAAGCAGACCAGGTCGCTGACCGAGGTCTCGCTGGCCATGAAGAGGCACGTGCTCAAGGAGGCGGAGACGTTCTCGCGTGTCTATCCGCTGTCGGTACTTCCGATAATCGATTACATGATTAGGAAAAAGAACGAGGTCGATAACATACGTATCATCGCGCGCGGTAAGCAGAGCGGCCTCGACACTGAGACGATAAAGAAGCTGCTGGTGATCTGATGGATATCGCAGTGCTTGGAGGAGAGGAGTTCGTGCTGGGCTTCAGGCTCGCCGGGATCAAGCGGGTCTATGCCGTCGGCAAGAACGACTACGAGCAGCAGCTACTCGACCTCCTCAAGGACTCGACAATCGGGGTCCTCGCGGTGAACTCGGAGGACCTCAATACGGTAAGCCCGACGACCCGGAAGAAGGCGATTGAGAGCATAGCGCCAGTGGTCGTTCCTGTGGGCGGTGGGGAAGGAGACCTTCGTGAGAAGGTGAAGAGAGCGATTGGCGTTGACCTGTACAAGACTGAGAGGGGTTGAAATGGCAAACGTTGGCGAGATTTACAGGGTGGCAGGCCCTGTGGTGACAGCGACCGGGATTTCCCCGAAGATGTACGACGTCATCCAGGTGGGCAAGGAGAAGCTCATGGGTGAGGTCATCAAGATCGTTGGGAACAAGACGGTCATTCAGGTGTACGAGGATACCTCGGGCTTGAGACCGGGAGAGCCGGTCTCTTCGACGGGGCTGCCTCTGGTCGCCGAGCTAGGCCCCGGTCTTCTCGGCAGCGTCTACGACGGCATACTCAGGCCGCTCCCGGAGCTCATGAAGTCGATGGGCGACTTCATCCGCAGAGGCGTCACCGCACCCGCGCTGGACCGGACCGCGAAGTACGCTTTCACCCCGATCGTCAAGCGGGGCGACAAGGTCGGGCCAGGCTCGATCATCGGCACAGCCCCGGAGCGCTCCATCACCCACCGCATACTCGTCCCGCAGGGAGTGAGCGGCGTGGTCGATGAGATCTACGAGGGCGACCACACGGTCGTCGATCCGGTTGCGGTCATCGGCGGCAAGCAGGTCACCATGATGCAGAAGTGGCCAGTAAGGTTCGGCCGCCCGGTCAAGGGCAAGCTCATGCCGGACATCCCGCTCATCACCGGGCAGCGCATCCTCGACACGCTATTCCCGATCTCCAAGGGAGGCACGGCCGCGATACCCGGAGGGTTCGGGACTGGCAAGACGGTCACGCAGCAACAGCTGGCCAAGTGGTCCGACGCGGACATCGTCGTCTACATCGGCTGCGGCGAGCGCGGCAACGAGATGACCGAGGTCCTTACGCTCTTCCCCGAGCTGGAAGACCCGAGGACCAAGAAGCCGCTGATGGGCAGGACCGTCCTGATCGCCAATACCTCGAACATGCCAGTGGCGGCGCGTGAGGCGTCGGTGTACACCGGCATGACCGTGGCGGAGTACTACCGCGACATGGGATACGACGTCTCGCTCATGGCCGACTCGACCTCGAGGTGGGCGGAGGCGATGAGGGAGATATCCTCCAGGCTCGAAGAGATGCCCGGTGAGGAAGGATTCCCCGCCTATCTGTCCGCCAGGCTCTCCGAGTTCTATGAGAGGGCTGGACGCGCGGACGTCCTGTCAGGATACCAAGGTTCGGTGTCCGTCGTCGGAGCGGTTTCCCCGCCGGGCGGGGACCTGTCGGAGCCGGTCACGCAAGGCACCCTGCGCATCGTCCGCGTGTTCTGGGCGCTGGACTCGAAGCTCCGCGAGCGCCGGCACTTCCCGGCGATCAACTGGCTGACGTCCTACTCTCTCTACACGGGAACGCTGGATTCCTGGTACCGCACGAACGTGGCGCCGGACTTTCCGGACCTGCGCAGCTGGGCCATGGAGGTGCTGCAGAAGGAAGCCGAGCTCCAAGAGGTCGTGCAGCTGGTCGGTTCTGACGCACTGCCCGAGGAGCAGAAGCTGACGCTCGAGGTGGCGAGGATGATCCGCGAGATCGTCCTGCAGCAGAACGCGTTCCATCCGATCGACACCTACTGCCCGATGAACCGGCAGTACCAGGTCATGAGGACGATCAAGCGCTTCGCCGACCTTTCCAAGAGGGCGGTGGACAACGAGGTCATGGTTGACACCATAGCTAACATGCCTCTCCGCACCAGGCTCGGAAAGTCCAAGTTCGAGGAGGGCGTGGACAGGGAGCTGGAGCAGATCAACCTCGAGATGGACAAGGCCTTCGAGGCACTGGGGGCGAAGTAGATGGCAGTGAGCAAGGAGTATAGGACGATCTCTCAGATAGCCGGACCGCTGGTGTTCGTGGAGAAGACGGAGCCGGTCGGTTACAACGAGATAGCGATCGTGACGCTGCCCAACGGCGAGGAACGCCGCGGTCAGGTCCTCGACACGTCTCATGATGTCGTCGTCATCCAGATGTTCGAGGGGACGGCGGGGCTGGAGAGGGCTGCAGGGGCGAAGTTCACCGGCGAGACGCTGAAGATGCCTGTTTCCCAGGACATGCTCGGCCGTATCCTATCCGGTTCCGGGAACCCGCTCGACGGGGGCCCGAGGATCACGCCCGAGGACCGGCTCGACATCATCGGCGCGGCGATCAATCCGTGGGCGCGGGACAACCCGAGGGAGTTCATCCAGACTGGCATCTCGACCATCGACGGAATGAACACGCTTGTCCGGGGGCAGAAGCTTCCGATATTCTCCGGTTCGGGTCTGCCGCACAACGACATCGCTCTTCAGATCGCGAGGCAGGCGAAGGTGCTGGGCAAGGAGGAGGAGTTCGCCGTGGTGTTTGGTGCCATGGGCATCACGAACGAGGAGGCGCAGTATTTCATGAAAGACTTTGAAAGGACCGGAGCGTTGAAGCGCGCCGTCGTCTTCATGAACCTGGCCGACGACCCAGCCATCGAGCGCATCATCACTCCGAGACTGACGCTCACCACCGCCGAGTACCTCGCCTATACGCTCGACATGAACGTGCTCGTCATCCTGACGGACATCACCAACTATTGCGAGGCGCTGCGCCAGATCGGAGCGGCAAGGGAAGAGGTCCCGGGACGCCGTGGCTATCCTGGATACATGTACACCGACCTCGCCACCCTGTACGAGCGCGCCGGCAGGATCAAGGGCAAGAAGGGAAGCATCACCCAGATCCCAATATTGTCGATGCCGGGCGATGACATCACGCACCCGATCGCCGACCTGACCGGATACATCACCGAAGGGCAGATCGTGGCGAAGCGCGACCTGCACCGCGCGGGCATCTATCCGCCGATCGATGTCGGTTCTTCGCTCTCGAGGCTGATGGACGCGGGTATCGGCAAGGGAAGAACCAGGGAGGATCACAAGGCCGTGTCCGATCAGTGCTATGCCGCCTACGCCGAAGGCAGGGACCTGCGCGGCCTGGTCGCCATCGTCGGCAAGGACGCGCTGTCGGACCGCGACAGGAAGTTCCTCGAGTTCGCCGACCTGTTTGAGAAGCGCCTGGTGCGCCAGGGCAGGGAGGAGGACCGGGACATCGAGACGACACTCGACCTGATGTGGGACCTGCTCGCCACCGTCCCGGAGAACCAGCTGACCCGTACCGACCGCAAGTGGATCGAGAAGTATCACCCCGCGCACAGGGCGAAGGCGGCGTAAGATGCCGAAGCTTGACGTCAAGCCGACAAGATCCGAGCTCCTCGAGGTCAAGAGGAGGATCAAGCTAAGCCAGGCAGGCTACAAGATCCTCAAGATGAAGAGGGACGGCCTCATCCTCGAGTTCTTCAAGATCCTCGAGGAGGCGAAGGAGATCCGACAGAAGGTCAACCGCGACTTCCTCGCTGGCATGCAGAAGATCGCGGTGGCCGAGTCGGTCGACGGCGTCGTCGCGGTCAAGTCGGCCGCGTATGCCCTCAAGGTGCACCCGGAGATCAAGCTCGAGTCGAAGAACGTGATGGGGCTGGTGGTGCCGCAGATCGAGGCGGCACGGATACGCACCCAGGCCGACAAGCGCGGCTACGGTGTGATCGGCGCATCTGTGTACATCGATGAGGCGGCAATCGCGTTCGAGACGCTGACCGAGACGATAGTCGAGGCGGCCGAGATCGAGACGACGATGAAGCGCCTGCTCGATGAGATCGAGAAGACGAAGCGCAGAGTGAACGCGCTCGAGTACAAGGTCATCCCGGAGCTCCAGGAGGCAGAGGCATTCATCCGCCTGCGCCTCGAGGAGATGGAGCGCGAGAACATATTCCGCCTAAAGCGCATCAAGCAGAAGGCGGCAGCGACGGGCGCATGAGCTTCGAGGAGTGGTTCTCCGACCCGGTCAACCGGGCCAGGTTCCTGCGATGGGCCTGGCTAATATCACTCGCGATGCTCGCCTTCGGCTACATCATGATCGCGCTATTCTGGAATAGGTAACCGGTCAGGCCACTGAAATGGCGTCAAGAGTGAGCTTCAAGTAGTAGGTGTCGGGGAGGCCGAACCATGAAGGCCTTATTTGACCGAGCCCTTCCCCGCCGCCGGAGGGCGACCACTCCGCCACGTAGTATTCTGAAGTGTTCAGGTTCCTCACCAGGATCATCGTCCATTGATCCGAGATAATCGTGAGGTTGTCAGATCCGGATTCCCAAGACACGATATTGAAGGAGTGTATCTGCACCGGATCTCCCTGCCCATCTCTCAAGGAGACAGCGAGGGATCTGGGTCCGCGCCAATAGGAGTCCAGCGCGACATCGTAGATGCCTGCGTACCCGGAGCCACCGTTGCTCCGACCAGAATCGTTGACGAGCATCGTCCCTCGGCTGCCCGATTCCCAAATCGGTCTCGTCAGTGCGACATACGTTGCTGACAGTAGGACGAGAATGAACACCGTGGACGCGAGCAACAGGAGCCAACGCCTCTGGCTCTTGGTCATGACAAGCTTCTTCTATGTGTTAGAGCGCGGCCGAGAAGAAGAACGTATCTATTATCTTAGCTCTAGTTGAAGTCCTTGATCGTGACCTTCCCGGTGCCAAGATGCACCAGCGGTAGCTTGGCGGGGACGGGATGGAAGTTATGCATCCTCTGGAAAGATGTCTGCGCCTGCCACGTCGAGGCGTTGATCAGCCGCACCCCGCGATACTCCGATGCCCCCGCCCCGTGGACGTGGCCGGTCACGAAGATGTCCGGAACCGGATCGATCACAAGGTAGTCCTTCTTCTCCGGGGCAATCGGTGTCTTGCCTCCATAGATTGGGGCCATGTGCCTCCGCTTCAGCATCTCCTTCATGGCTTCAAGCGGATTGTCATAGGAGAGGCCCTGGATGGCGTTGACCAGATCGTCCATGCTCCGTCCGTGATAGGAGAGGATGAGCCTGCCCTCGATCTCCATGTAGCACGGGTTCCCGACGAGCATCACCTGCGAGTCGAACATCTTCGCCACCTCGCCGCTGAACGCAGGCTGCGGCTCGGCCGGCCTGACCGCGTCGTGGTTCCCCGGCTGAACCACTATCTGGATCCAATCGGGTAGTCCCTTGAGCAGTTCCGCCAGGACGTGGTACTGTTCGAATATGTCCTCGATCTCGAGCTCCTCTTCTTGGTCGGGGAAGATGCCGATGCCGTCGACGCAGTCGCCGGCAATGACCACGTACTCAAGCCCCTCGTTCCTACCCTCGGCCCTCGTCCAACGCACCATGCGGTCCCATTGCCCGTGCAAAAAGGTGTTACTCCCGACGTGGATGTCTGAGACGAACGCGACCTGTGAAGTGGAGTCTGTCCGGGCCATGCTTCCACGGAGAGGCACGTCCGGACGCACGATCTCCTCGACCATGATCATGTCGCCCTTCCTCGAGGGCTTTCCGACGATGCCTATGACCTCGTCCTGCACCACCGCCTCCCCGATGATGGGCGAGTCCTTCATCACCAGGGCGAGGCACTTCGCCTCATCGTCCTCGATCTCGAGCATCTTGTGCCCGTTCTTCGTCGTTCGCACGTCGTTGACTATGCCGACGATGTGCACCTCGCGGTCGAGCTTCAGCGCCCTGGAGATCGGGACGCAGCCGATCAGCTCGCGCCTCTTCACTAAGATCCTCTTGATGGTCTGGAAGCGGTCATTGAAGTAACGAGCGAAATCGATGATGTTGCCCTCGCAGGTCGAGTTACCGGTGATGTCCTTGATCACCTTCACCCCCCCCTTCTTCGCCGCGGGCAACGGAGCGGGCTGAGGCGGGCAAGACGGCGATTCAGGTGCTGAGCAGTACGCGTCCCGAAGGTCCTGGAGCGATATCACGAGTGGCTGCTGCGGCATCACCTTGAGGGCCTGGCGGACGAAGGTCAATGGCTCCTCCTGGGCCATGGCGAATTCCACCGCCTCGGGGTCGAGCAGCACACCATCCGAGGCGAGCGTCTCTAGAACCTGATTGCGCATCCAGGTCTCTGAAGAAGAGTCCGCTTTTAAATACTTCGTTCTTCATGCCGAGCGCAATGCCCCTCATCACCGCGCGCGCTCGATGCTTTCCAACGGAGGACCCGGAGAAGGTCAGGCGCGCCCTATTGAACGTCTTCCCCGACGCGCTGGTGGAGCAGTACGAGGGAGGGCTGATGGCGCGCTCGGGCTCGCTCTCGAGGTTCAAGGAGCTGATACGGAACCAAAGGATCCTCGACTCGACCCGTTCGGTGCTGCTCCGCGCCTCGACCGGCTCGGAGACGCGCTTCCAGCTGAACAAGCAGGTGGCGTACGTCGGCAAGATAAGCTTCGCGGAAGGGCCGATGCCGCTCGGGAGCATCGAGGTCTCGATCGAGGACGAGGACCTTCAGGGCCTGGTGGATGAGGTCGCACCCGTCACCGTAGGTGGCGAGGAGGTAGTGACATGATTTCCGTGTCTTCGCCGGTGTTCTCGTTGCTTGACTTCGAAATGGCCATAGGGTTCGTGAGCCAGGAGTTCGACGCGTGGGAGATAGTGGCCGAGGGGAGGCACTTCCTGCCCGATCTGGAGAGGGACTTCCGGGACGTCACCTCCCCGTTCGACCTCAAGTTCTCCGCGCACTGCCCGCTCAGCGACATCAACCTCGGCTCGCTGAATCCGCGCATGAGGGATGCATCGGTGAGGGAGATAGTCAATGCCATCTCGTCCTCCAGCAGGATGAACATGTCGGTCTGCACCGTCCACCCTGGGTATTTCACGAGCCTCGGCATGCTCGACAGACAGTCCGTCGTGGCGAAGACGAGGGAGTCGTTGAAGATCATCGAGGCCGCGTCGAAGGAGTTCGGTGTCAAGGTCGCCCTGGAGAACCTCCCGGACATGGGCGGGGCCGGGATGGGTCGCACCCCCGAGGAGCTCTACCAGCTTCTCGAAGGGACCGAGCTAGGCGTGTGCTTCGACGTCGGCCACGCGAACACGAACAGAACCGTGGACGCCTGGTTGAAGCGCAAGGCGGATTTTCTTAACGTTCACATCCACGACAACCTCGGCGACTACGATGCACACCTGCCGATAGGTCTGGGCAACATCGACTTCAAGAAGGTCGTCGCGGCTCTGTCCGACTACAAGGGGCTCTTCGTCATCGAGTCGAGGAGTCTCGGAGAGGGTGTCACCTCGCGCGACCAGCTCAAGGCGTTGATCGGTTCCGTCCGCTGATCATTGCTTGCGCAGGCATCTCGTGCACTCCAGCTTGCCTTCGACCATCCTCGCTTCGTGCCATCCGCAATTGACGCAGGTGAAGAACGTTCCTCCCTGAGCCGGCGACTGTTGGGGCGTCTGCGACGCCGGGAGGGATCGGCCCTGGTCTTGAGAAGGGGGTGCTTGGGACGCGGCTGCGGCAGCGACCGGAGCGGGGAACGGCTTCGCTTTCAGATCCCGACCAGTCACGAAAAGGATCATGCGCCGCAGGTAGACGATCAGGTACGGTATCCCCAGGAACCCAAGGCACAAGACGACGATGCTGGTTATCTCGAGCAGCGGCACGCTGTTCAACGTCATCGCCGGGATGGTCAAATAGTCGTTGGCGAAGTGAAACAGGATGCACGAGTAAAGCCCGTAGCGGATGAAGAGGAAGCCGAAGCCGATCCCCGCGGCGAAGGTCGGTAGTAGCTTGAAGGCGTCCCAGTACACGATGTGGCCGAGGGAGAACACTGTCGCCGAGACCCAGATGAAGATGAGCTCCTTCCGGCCGAAGGTGCGGCTCCCTCCCAGGAAGTAGTATCTGAGCTTGCTACGATTGCGCATCGCGAGGTCGATGAGGAGCAGCGGCACGCCGAGCCATAGCACCCTGGTTATCAGCTCCTCCCAGACCGAGGCAGCGGCGAAGGCGTGGAGCAGCTGCCAGAGCTGCATGTCGCTGAAACCTGGGGTCGTGACGCTGACGTTGAAGATCAGGATGAGGGCGGTGTAGATCAGGTTGACCGACATCACCGCGAGGAAGATCGTGGTGATGCGATAGATGGGACTGTGGCCGTCCTTGGGCATCTCGAGGTTGAGCTCTCTCCTCAACGGCATTCCACTCTTGTAGACCATGAAGATGAACGACGATGTTATCGCCACAACGATCAAGATGTGATAGAAGCCGAAGGCGAGGCCATCAAGAGCGAAGAGCGGGACGATCGGGTTCGGTCCGGGCCATAGGAGATAGAGGGTAGTGCCGTGGGCCGGGTTCGCGGCGATCGGCAGAATGACTGAGATGCTCCAGATGAGGATGCCGACGTCGATGAGGAGCAGCGCGAGGATGCCGAGGGAGGTGTAAGCCCCGACCGCCCTTCCGATGTCGCGGATCGTCTGGATGGTGGATTGGTTCTGCAGGCCGACCCGAGCGCTGTAGGACGGCGCGGGGTTGAGGGCGCGTCCGCAGTAGGGACAGAATCCCGCCGTGTCGGAGACCTGCATCCCGCAGCCAGGACAGTAGCGCGTCAGTTCGATCGCCCGCTTGCCGTCATGCCGCATCCAATCCCAACGTCGATATTTCTAAGTGTCGCCAAGGGCGGCATCGCGGAGAATGGATCTTGGTCCTCAAGGGTCGCAAGCCCCTCATGCCAGACTGTCGCGCAGGTTGAGGCTTGTCGGAACTTTTAATACGGAACCGGCCTCTGTGGGGATGCCGACTTAAGGAGGCCATGCAATGGACGAAGAGGCACCGGGCAAGAAGGTGGATTTTGTAACGATAAGCGCTGAGAAGGTCCCTTTCGGACGGAACAACTTCATAGAGGTTGCCCGCAAAAAGGCGATCACGGCCGATGGCGAGAACGAGTTTATCTCCCTGTCAAGGGGCTATTATCTGCCTGACGGGACAGAGAGATTCAAGAAATCGGTGACGATCCCCGACGACCCAAAGATAAAGGATTTCGTCGTGGACAAGATCAAGTCTCTCTAGAAACGCCGAGGATCCCGGGGTCAGGAATCCTGGCCCTATTATTTCTTCTCCAGCAACAGCTCTAGGTACGAGCTACGCTCGCTCCCATCCACGCCGAGCTCCCTCATCAGCTCCGCGATCCGAGCCTTGCCTTCGGTCAGGTCCTCGTCGTCAAGCTCGAATTCGACGAAATCACCTAGACCCTCCACTGAATCGAGGCACACCTCAATCCCCTTCAATCCGAAGGTCCGGCGCTTCTTCCTTACCGTTGTGACGGGTCTGAACCCTAGCCTCTGGAGGATCTCCGCGACCGCTTCTGCCGAGGCGACCGAGACCTCGATCTCCTCTCTCGTCTTCGTCGTCGCGTCGAGCTTCGGGCCCTTGTACGTGATCATCTGGAGGTCGTTCGATACGCGGATGCGCAGTGCTTCGTCCGTCTTCGCGAAGTCCCGCGTCGGGTGGGCGTAATAGACATCCTTCTGGAGCGTGACACCGAAATCCCTTGCGCCGCGCCTCAAAAGCTCCGCTTCGAGCCTGGCCGTATCCTCTACGCGCGCCTTGACTTCGATCTCCAGCATCGTGGAGCAAGTAGCACCGGATGGGATAAATCACCTCCTGTTCGCAGCGATGCTTATTGCCCCGCGAGTCAATCCTCGCTCGTTCTGCATGAAGGGTCTCGGTCTCGTTCAGGTCTACACCGGCGCCGGGAAGGGAAAGACGACCGCCGCTCTCGGGCTCGCCCTGAGAGCCTGGGGGAGAGGCCTGAGGGTCTGCGTCGTCCAGTTCATGAAGTTCGGCGAGGACTACGGTGAGATCAGAGCGCTCAGGGCCTTGGGGGGGATAGACCTGTTCCAGTTCGGGAGGGACGTGCTACTGGTCGAGGGCAAGATCAAGCCCGAGGACCGTCTCTTGAGGAAGGACGCCCTCGCCAAGGCCAGGGAGGCGATGACGTCCGGGTCTTATGACCTTGTGGTGCTCGACGAGGTCAACGTCGCGGCGTACTACGGCGTGGTGAGCCCCAACGACGTGATGGAGGCGGTGCGAGCCCGGGGTGAGGAGGTCGAGGTGGTGCTGACGGGCCGGAACGCGCCTCGGGAGTTCATCGAGGAGGCCGACCTCGTCACCGAGATGGTCATGCGAAAGCATCCATACGAGAAGGGGCTGCCGGCGCGGATGGGGATCGAGTACTGACTCATTCTCGGCCGTTCTTCTTTTCATCTTCCTTCTTGTTTTGTTCCGTTGCCCGTCCTCTCAGGTACATCATGAACCGGGCCTCCTCGCTCGTCCTGATCTTCCTCAGCCCTGTCTCGTCACCTTCCCTGAGTAGCGCCAGGGCGAGGGGCTGGCCTCGGGTCATGAGGTAGATCTGCTGGAACGTCTCGTCGTCGAAATCAAGGCCGAGGAGCCTTCTCGAATCCGCTTCCGCGAACCGGTGGAAGGTCACCTCCACTACCGTGCCGTCGGTGACGTCCTGTTTGAGGTAGAACCTGTTGTAGGATGGCGTCTCGCCTCTTATCGCCACGGCGAGCCGCGCCTTTCCCCCTTTGAGCGCACGGTTCAGGTCGTAGAGGACATCAACGACCTCCTGATCGACCGCATGGTAGTTGTCAAAGCAGAGCAGCGCCCTAAATTCATTGATCCTGGGCTGCTCGCTCTCCAGCCCAAGCTTGATGGCGAAGGTGCTGAGCGCGTTGCGAAGACATTCCGCCGAAGGGTCCTTCTCAAGGTCGTGCCAGAGAAGGTGTCCGTCCCAGAAGGACATGGCCACTTTCCTCATGAAGGTCGACGAGCCGTATCCGTGGTTCGCGAAGATCGCCAGGACCGTGGAACTGGAGTCCATGAAACGTGACGCGGCCTCGAGCGGCTCGTCCCGGTCGATGAAGACGCCGACGTCGAGCGATGCGTTCGAGACGATTACTCTCGTCGACGGCGGCAGCCGCATCTTGCCCCCGATCGCGTCGATCATTGATAGCAGGGGAAGGTCCGGCCGTTGCGCGATCAGTTCCTTGAAAGTGATCCTCCTCCTTCCTCGGTCGTCCACTATCTCGAGCGTCTCAGCGCCGAGATCCTTGATGATTCCCGCCGCCTGCTCCAGCCCGGAGGCGGTCAGCCTGTAATATATCAGCCTGCGCTCCTTGCCCGAAATCCTTCCCTTCTCCTGCTCCACCAGGCCTGCATGGACAAGCGGAAGGAGCGTCCTAGTGACGTGGGTTCGGTTCAGTCCCAAGGCTGATGCGATTCCCTCTTGGGTCGAAGCATCGGACGGTCTGTCGCGGATCTGCTCGCCGCGCAGTCCATAGAGATGGATCATCGCTCTGTCCTTCGTCGTCAGCATCGTGCCACGCTCTGTCATGACGGGAATCGCTCAGTCCCTATTCTATTCCGTCTCACTCAGAGGTGCGGCGGGGAACTCGAGCCTGGCGGTTCCCCGTGTCATCCCAAGTCCGGTAAGTCCCACCATCCGGTTT